>NZ_CP042172.1:3345418-3649547 GCF_005937985.2 Arthrobacter sp. KBS0702
TGTGGAGCGCCTTCGCCGCCTGCGTCGCGCTGGCAATCTGGCAGACCAGTGATGCCATCTTCGACTTCTCACATCTGCCGACCAAGAAGAAGATCGCCAAGAAACTCAAAGCCGCCCTCCAGGCAGTCGTCTACACCGGGTTCGCGCTCACGTTGGCCTCCGTCGCGATCGGCGCCCATGCAGACCACCGGCGCTCTACCAGCGACCTCACCCTGCAGCTCATGCAGGCCCCGGGCGGCGTCCTGTTGCTGATCGTCATCGGTGCCGCGGTGGCCGTGACCGGGGTTGTCTACGCCATCCGGGGCTTCAGGAAGTCGTTCATCAAGTATCTGCGCATGCCCTCCAACGAGCATGCCCGGACCGCGGTGTCCGTCACCGGAATCGCCGGCTACGCAGCCAAGGGGGTTGCGCTGCTGCTGACGGGGCTGCTGGTCGTCATCGCCACGATGAAGGCGGACCCGTCGCAGTCAACCGGCCTCGACGGCGGACTGAAGGCCTTGCGCGATCAGCCGCTGGGCATGTACATGCTGGCGGCCGTCGGCGCGGGGCTGATCTGCTACGGCGTCTTCATGGCCGTCCGGGCCCGGCTGGCCCGGATGTAGGTGTGGGCCGTGGCTACGGCTTGAAGTCGTCGTGGACCACCACCCGGGACAGCTCCACCGTGCCGTCCGGTAGTTTCCAGAAGTGCAGTCGGCGGGCGGAGGCCACTTTCTGCTCGACCGCCGCGCGAAAGCAGCGTGCGCCGTCCGCGCGCACCAGCTGGGCTGTTTCGCCGCCTTGGTTTGCGCGCAGGGCGTGGACGTCCCGCGCCGGGTTCCGCTCCGCGGCGCCGGTGAGCACTTCCACCGCAGCCTTCAGGGCTTTCGCGACCACTCCGGGCTCAGTGAAGCCATACAGGGACGCAGCAAATTCCGGTCCGGCCTTCCACTCCGGAGGCAGCGCCTGCCGTACCTTGTCACTCGCCGGAACATTCTTCGCCCATGCGAGGTAGACATCGTGCCGCAGGCGTTCGTCGGTGGTCGCAAACAGGCCGTCCGAAGCGGTGACCAGCGAGCGCTTGAGTGCAGGCTGCGTGCGGCGTTTGTAGGCCCGCAACTGGAGGAGTTCGTCCTGCACCCGGGCAAGCCGCGCCGCCGAATCCTCCAGCCCCGCCCGGGCTCCCTCTGCGATCTGTTGCTCCGCCTTGAGTTCGAGCCGCAGCGCGTCCTGCGCCCGCTGAAGACCGACGAGTTCGGCCCCGGCTTGGCTGGCAGCGGCGACCAGTTCCTGCAGGGTGGCGACCTTCCGCCGCTCCGCTTCCAGCTGGAGCTGGGTGGTCAGGAGGGCAGCCGACGGCTTGGGAGCCGGCGCAGCCACCGCGGCGCCGTCCTGTTCCACGGCATCTCGCGTCCCGGCGATGCCCGCAGCCTCGGCGGGAAATGTCCGGCCCGAGGCGGACTGTTCGGTGAGGTGACGACCGGGCCGCAGCCACGGGGTGCCGCCCGTGAGGAGTGCGGGGGCCGGCACAACGTCGGCATCGTCGTCAACGTCGAGTAGGGACAACACCACCGCGCCGTTGTCGTGCAGGAAGCGTGCCACCACTACCTCGCCCTCGGTCACAAGGCTGTCTACGCCATCGAGCGGGTTGGAAGAAATACGCGCCCGTTCCACGGTCCAGCTGGATCCCGGGTAAAGGGTCAGCTTCGCGCTGTTGGCGCACACTTGTTCCGCCAGGGCGAGAACCAGGTCGCCTGGCCGATAGAGCGCGGCAAGCCGCGGTGAGGTCTTAAGGCCGTTGATGTCGAGCGTCTTGTCTTCGTCGTTGAGATCGCCCTCCACGGGCTGGCCAATGTCCAGCATCCAGTCGAGACGGACCGGCGGGACCACATGCTCCCGCTGGATGGTGCAGCAACTGCCATCGCCGAGTTCAACGATGGCCCGGGAACCTGCACTGGCGAAGGCCTTGACGGTGCCCTGGACGCGCCGCGGCTCGGCGCGGACCGGCGCGGTCTTTGGCGGGGCTACGGTGATCAGGCTCAGCACGTCGTCGATGATGTCCTCGGCCGCACGGGTGGCCGCCTGGCGGTCCCGCGCCATCCGCAGCCGGCTCCGGTGCACGTCCTTCATCCAGCGGAGGTCCTCCGCGTAAACCCGCGCCGCGTTGCCGAACACCCCGGCCCCGGCTGGCAGGGAGTCGCCGAAGGCATAACTTTCCGGGCCGTTCTCCAGCAAGAAGACTTCGGCCAAGTCTCCGACCTCCCGAGCGACATATTCCACGTCGATGCGGTTATTCTGTTGCCCGGGGTGCCAAGAGATCACTGCCGCCGGCTTGGTCCGCCCGGCCGCCATTAGTCGCAGGGCCAGGTCCCGTCCGGACTCAACAACCGCAAATGCCTGTTCCATAACGAATCCCCAATCGTCGGTGCGGACGTGCGTGCCGCGGATGGCGGGAAACGACAGGTCCCCCACCATCAGTGAAGCAAGTGGGTCTGACAATAAAGGCCGACCCTGGCTCCGCCGCCGCCGGTATCGGCCGGCTATCCGCGTGGCACGGCGATGACAGCCATGCTCTGTTGGCCGTTCCGCAGCTCGATCCGTGCGATGTTGGCCAACTGCAGGGGCGTGGCTCCGGTGACCCTGGCCTTCCCGCTCGGCGTCGCCGTCCAGGCGCAGGCGCGGTCTTCGCCGCCGTCGCCGGCCTTGACCCAGAGCGACAAGGTTCCGTCCACGGGCAAGCTCCGGCCGTCGACGGCGAGCTCGGTGCCCCAGCTCTTCTTGACCAGGGACACGGTGAACTGCAGTCCGTCGCCGGCCTGGACGGAGTAGCTGGCGTCCGGTTTGGGCGGCTGGTTCACCAGCGGCGCCAACAGGATTCCGAGCGCCAGGCACGCGGCCGCCGCGGCTGCGAGCGCCGCGCCCCACCGGCGTCGGATCTTCCGCCGGCGGGAGGAGAGTTCGTCGAGGAGCCGCCGCGGCACGGCAGGAGACGCGGGGTCCAGCCGTGCCGGCTCGCGCCCGGCACCAGCGGCAGCAGCGGCGCCGAGCGCGACGGCGTCGGGCACCGGGACCGCGTCCAGCAGCGCCGGGAGGCTGGCGAGTTCATCGAGTTCGGCGCGGCAGTCCCGGCATTCGGCCAGATGCCTTTCGAAGGCGGCCGACTCGTCCGGCGGCAGCCCGCCGAGCAGGTATGCCCCGAGCAGTTGGTGGAGTACGGGTCCGTTCACCGCTGCACCCCCATTTCGTCCAGGATGGTCCTGAGCGCCCGGACCGCGTAGAAGGCCCGGGACTTCACCGTGCCGGCTGGGATATTCAACTGGTCGGAAGCCTCCTGGACGGTGAAGCGGCGGTAATGCAGGGCCACCAGCACGTCGCGGTGCTCGGCGCTGAGGCGCAGCAGGGCCTCCTCCATCAGGACCCGGTTCAGCAGTTCATCCACCCGGTCGGCGGCCCCCGCCGGGTCGGGCACGTCCCGCTCCGCTGCTTCACGCGGCCGGTGCTGGGCCCGGCGATAGTTGTCGATCAAGATATTGCGCGCGGTCCGGAACAGGTAGCTGCGCATGCTGCCGGTGAACCGCGGCGCCTGCTGCCAGACCCGCAACACCGTTTCCTGCACGACGTCCTCTGTCAGCTGCGGGTCGTGGCAGGCACCCAGGACGAACCGGCGCAGGGCCGTGCCGTGGTCACGGTAAATCGCAGCAACCACATCTTCATCCAGCGGCATGCGGCACCTCCCCGGGCTTGGTCCTGCTGCCCCACTAGGACGTCCACGCGGGCGAAAAAGTTCAAAGGATCGCCCTTGAACCATTCTTCACCAGCCGCCGTCGTATCAACTAGCCGGACCGCGAGAGGGCCGGCACCCAGCCAAGGAGCCAACCATGACAAAGCACTTCGGCGCCACCCTGTCCGTCTTCGCCCTCGCCGCGGTCCTTTCCGGCTGCGCCGGCGGCAGCGGGACCTCCACATCGTCGGCACCCCCCGCCAGCACGACGACGGGCTCAGCCACGGCCTCGCCCAGCGCCCCGGCGCCCAGCAGCCCGGCGGCGGCCACACCGGCGGCGGGCACCGCGTCCGGCGCCCCGGCGTCGGCCCCCGCCCTCAAGACCGCCGCGACCAACGCCGGGCAGGTGGTCGTGGACGCCAAGGGCATGAGCGTCTACCTCTTCGCCAAGGACACAAAGGACTCCGGCATGAGCGCCTGCACCGGTTCGTGCGCCGCGACGTGGCCGCCGGTGCTCGCCGGCTCAGACGCGCCCGTGGCGGAAGGAGTGACCGGAAAGCTAGGGACCATCGCCACGCCCGATGGCAAGAAGCAGCTGACCATCAACGGGATGCCGGTGTACCACTTCGTCAAGGACAAGGCCCCGGGCGACATCACCGGTCAGGGCGTCGGCGGCGTCTGGTACCTCGTGAACCCCGCCGGAGACATGATCACCTCCGCCGGCGGCTACTAGAAGCCGGCCCCGGACCGGTCGCCGTCCACGTCGTCGTCCCCGTCGTCGTCCACGAACTCGACGGCGGCCACGATCTCCCGGGTCTCCGGGTGGATCATGTACGCCTCGTCGTCGTCCTCCAGCATGAGGAACTCGCCCTGGTCCGTAATGAAATGCCAGGCCAGGACCCGTTCGCCGTTGTGATCATGGTTCGGGTCGCCCATGGTGATTTTCAGCAGGGTACGTCCGGCCACCTCACACAGCTCCCGGATGATCAGCTCAAACTCCGGTGTGCTCAGGCGTTCCTCCTCGGCTGCCTCAGCCTGGCGTTCCGCCAGGTTGGGGATCCGGGACACCCGCTCGTGGATGTGCCGGTCGAGTTCGTCAGCGTCCAGGACCAGCAGGTCCGGCTGGCTGCGGAGCCAGGCGGCGTTGAGCGCGATGATGTCCTCGGTTTCCAGCAGCGGTTCGAATTCGTCGTCGAGCCGCTCCAGAAGCTGGACGGCCTCGGGCGCCGGCGTGGCGTCGCCGCCGATCCCCTGCCCGGCATCCCCGTCGAGGTACGCGTCGGCTTCCTCGTCCGAGAGCGAGTCGAAGGCGGCCACGCTGCGGTTGAACAGGTCCAGGTGCGCCGTGGCTCCCATGCCGGCGAGCCCTGCACGGATGTAGCCGTCAATTTCCTCACGCTCCGGCAGGGTGAAGACGTACTGGGCGAAGCCGCCGTCGAGTGCCTGCGTCAGGTAGAAATCCACGTAGTAGCTGCACAGCGCGGTGGGCGCGATCTCCTCCGCGTCGAGCAGCTCCGCGTACATGGCGTTGACGACGTCCACGTTGGCGTCCACAACATCCACGTTGCCGCCGTGCAGGCTGTCCCTGGTCAGCACAGGGGCGTGGCCGGCGGCGGTCGGGGTCTCGGTCGGGCTGCTGCTCATGGAAATCCTCACGGTGGTGGCGGACGGTGCTCCGGTCCCTTCCACCGTAGATCTGCCCCGTTGCCGGCGGCCCGAGCGGCAGGTGAACGTCAGGCGAAGTTTCCGGGCCCCGCCGGGCTGGCTAAGATGGATCAGATGACCAACTGCTGAAAGTAGTGCGCACATGCCATCCCATCCGGACGAGAGTGCGGCACTGGCAATACAGACCCCCGCGATCAACGACCGCTCCCTCGCGGCCGGGCTTGCCTACGCCATGGGGAGCCGGGTTTCGGGGATCTCCTTCGATGCCGCCACCGGCCTGATGCTCGGCAAAGTCCGCGGCGGCGCGGAGGTGCCGTATTCGACGACGGCGAAGCTGGTCCGCAAGGGAGGCGGCTGGAGCTGCACCGTCGGGGTCTGCAGCTGCCCCGTCCGCAAGGACTGCAAGCATGTGGCCGCGTTGCTCTTCGCCGCCGAGGACAACCCGGCGACCCGCGTCCAGCTGCTGGCCCCCGCGGAGTCCTCCCGGCTGTCGCGCCAGCCCCCCGCACAGGACCTGCCTGACTGGGAGCAGGCCCTCAGCCCCCTGCTCGCCCGGCCGGGCATCACCACCTCGACCAGCGGCGTCCCGCTGGCGTTGCAGTTCGAGATCGAGGAACCGGCGCCGCACTTCTCCTACACCGGACGCCGCGATCCGCTGCGCAGCGTCCGCCAGCTGAAGGCCCGCCCCGTCATCATGGGAGCCAAGGGCAAGTGGATCAAGGGCGACGTTTCGTGGAACACCCTGAGCTACCTGAACTACCGGCGCGAATGCAACGAAGCCCATGTGGAATGGATGCAGGAATTCCTGGCCTCGCACACGGCCCTGGCGAACCGCCAGCACGCCGGCACGGCTCCCTGGCTGGGGCTGAACACCTACGCCGGCAAGAACCTTTGGAGCCTGCTGGCCGAGGCACCGAAGATCGGCCTCGCGCTGGTCCACGGCCGGGGCGACGATGCCGTGCACCTGGCCGGGGAGCCGGCCGCCGTCGGGCTCAACCTGACCCGGCTCGGCGCCGAGGAGCTCGACGGCGGCGGCCTCGCGCTCGCACCGACCATCACCGTCGAGGGAACGGTGGTCGATCCGGCGTCGGTCGGAACCATCGGCCGGCCCGCCCACGGAATCTTCCTGACCTCCGACGCCGACGCGCTGCCCGGCGTGGCCCCGGGTGACTCCGCTATCACGCTCGCGCCGCTGGAGGCCGGTCTCAGCGAGGAGCTCCTGACTTTCGTCACCGCCGGCACCACGCTGCGCATCCCGGCCCGTGATGAAGGCCGCTTCCTGACCGGCTTCTACCCCAAGCTCAAGCAGACCGCCCGCGTCACGGCCTCCGACGAATCCGTCGAGCTGCCCACCCTGGCCGTCCCCACCCTGTCCCTGCTAGCCAACTACGGGGCCGACCACCGCGTCCGGCTGCACTGGGAGTGGCACTACACGTCGGGCACCCTGGTCACGGCCCAGCCCCTGTGGCGGCACCCGGGCGACCACGGCTACCGCGACGACGCCGCCGAGGCCCGGATCCTTGAGACCGTGGGCCAGCCCTGGGACGTTGTGCCGAAGCTCGGGGAATCCGCCACGGGCGGCTGGGGCACGCCCCGGCTCGCCGCGTCCGCCGAACTCAGCGGCCTGGACACCCTCGCCTTCACCGAGGAGGTACTGCCCGCGCTCCGCGAGCTACCCGAGGTCTCCGTGGACACCGCCGGCGAGATCGCCGAATACCGCGAGGCCGAGGAAGCCCCGGTGGTCTCGATCTCCACCAAGGCCACCGAACAGCGGGACTGGTTCGACCTGGGCATCCAGATTTCCCTCGAAGGCCAGCCGGTGTCCTTCGCCGCCGTCTTCTCCGCCCTCGCCGCGGGCCAGACCAAGATGCTGCTGCCCAGCGGCGCCTACTTCTCCCTTGACCTGCCCGAACTGCACCAGCTGCGGGCCCTGATCGAGGAGGCCCGGGAGCTGCAGGACAACAAGGACGCGCCGCTGCAGATCAGCCGTTTCCAGGCCGGACTTTGGGATGAACTGGCCCAGCTGGGTATCGTCGACGAGCAGGCCGCCGCCTGGCGGGAAGCGGTGGGCGGTCTGCTGGAGGGCGGCGTCAAGGGGCTGCCGCTGCCCGCCATGCTCAATGCGGAGCTGCGCCCGTACCAGTTGGAAGGCTTCAACTGGCTCAGCTTCCTCTACCGCCACGGGCTGGGCGGGGTGCTGGCCGACGACATGGGTCTGGGCAAAACCGTCCAGGCACTGGCGCTGATGTGCGCGGCCAAGGTCGCTGCCGGCGAGGCGCCAGGCGGGGCACCTTTCCTGGTGGTTGCCCCCACCAGCGTGGTGGGCAACTGGCAGGCCGAAACCGCGCGCTTCGCGCCCGGCCTCACGGCCCTGGCCATCAGCGAAACCTTCGCCAAGAGCGGCTCGGCGCCGGCCGAAGCGATGGCCGGCGCGGACATCGTCATCACGTCCTACGCGCTGTTCCGCATCGACTACGAGGCCTATGCTTCCCGGCCGTGGGCCGGCCTGGTGCTGGACGAGGCGCAGTTTGTGAAGAACCACCAGTCCAAGGCGTACCAGTGCGCCCGGAAGCTCCCCGCCGGCTTCAAACTGGCCATCACCGGCACGCCGCTGGAGAACAACCTGATGGAGTTCTGGGCGCTGACCTCGATCGTGGCACCGGGCCTCTTCTCCAGTCCCAAGCGCTTCGCCGAGTACTACCAGAAGCCCGTGGAAAAGAACGGCGACAAGGCGCAGCTGGACAAGCTCCGCCGCCGGGTGCGCCCGCTGATGATGCGCCGCACCAAGGAACAGGTCATTCACGACCTGCCGCCCAAGCAGGAGCAGGTCCTCGAGGTGGTGTTGAACCCGCGGCACCAGAAGGTCTACCAGACGCATCTGCAGCGCGAGCGGCAAAAGATCCTCGGCCTGATCGAGGACGTCAACAAGAACCGGTTCACGATCTTCCAGTCGCTGACCCTGCTGCGCCAGCTCAGCCTCGACCCGTCCCTGATCGACCCGTCACTCTCGGGGGTGCGCTCCAGCAAGCTCGACGTGCTGTTCGAGCAGTTGGAGGACCTCGTAGCGGAGGGCCACCGGGCGCTGATCTTCAGCCAGTTCACCGGCTTCCTCGGCAAGGTCCGGGAGCGGCTCGTCGAGGAAAACATTGAGTTCTGCTACCTCGACGGCGGCACGCGCAACCGCACCGACGTCGTCAACGAGTTCAAGAACGGCGCGGCGCCGGTGTTCCTGATCAGTCTCAAGGCCGGCGGGTTCGGCCTGAACCTGACCGAGGCGGATTATGTCTTCCTGCTGGACCCGTGGTGGAACCCGGCGTCGGAAGCGCAGGCTGTGGACCGGACCCACCGGATCGGCCAGGCCCGCAACGTGATGGTCTACCGGCTCGTGGCGAAGGACACCATCGAGGAAAAGGTGATGGCGCTCAAGGCCAAGAAGTCCCAGCTGTTCGCCGATGTGATGGAAGGCGACGCCCTCTCCGGCGGGGCGCTGACGGCCGAGGACCTGGCCGGGCTGTTCAACGAATAAGCCGCAACGCGTTCTTCCCGGGCCGGGCTCAGGCGGCGGCCGGGGCGGTGACGAGCCGGGACACGGCGCGGCTCCGGAGCCAGCGGCCGAGCTGTTTGCCCTTGCCCTTCCACCAGCTGTCCTCGTCGGTATCGTGGTGCCACCGGAAGATGACGGACACCAGGACGAACACCCCTCCGGCGACCTGTTCCCAGGCACCCGACGCCGCATGGACCAACACGATGAGGGCCATGCTGAGGATCGAAGGCAGCGCCAGGGTGCGGAACACCGTGTTGGCCACGTAGCGGCGGCGGGACCGCGGCACGGAGACGGCCCGGACCAGATCGAAACAGACGCAGACGACGACGAGCGCCTGCCCGAGCGTCAGCAGGAGCAGCCCGGGCAAGGAGCTGCCGAAGACGGCGACGGCGTGCAGTCCGGAGTTCATGGCCGGTCCGCGATCGCTGCGGACGCCGACGCTGGAGCGTCCGGAATCATTGAGGTGAACATGTGCTGCCCCCCGACATTTTGCACTGGGACCTGTCTTGGGTCTCCGTTCCATCGGCCGCCACCCGGCTGCCAAGACCATTCAACCGGCAGCCCGGGTCCTAGTCACGGGCTCCCGGTACGCGACTATGCGGGCGCGACCACCCGACTTTGAGCGGGAGTACTTAGTTCCGGCAGCCCGACTACTTGGACCGGCCGGCGATGCCGTGCCAGGGGTCCCGAACGGCCGGAAAATAGGTCACAGCGAAAGTGTGCCCGGCACCCTGCCGGGTCCCGGGCACTGTTGCTATTCGATGCCGCGCGGCCGCCACACCACGAGCGCCTGGGACCGTGCCCGGGGACGCTGGCCGCGGGCCAGGCTGACGACGTCGCCCGCGGTTCCCGCGGCAAAGATCCGGGAATCGAGGGCCCGGGGCCGCCGTTCGAGTTCTTCGCTCAGCTCGGTGACGCGCCTTTGCAAGGCTGCGACCTGGTTCTCCAGCTGCAGGATCCGCTTGATCCCCTCCAGGGAGACCCCCTCCTGCGAGAGGCGCTGCACCTCACGGAGCATGTTCACGTCACGCTGCGAGTACCGCCGGGACTTGCCGGGCGCACGGCTCGGCGAGACGATGCCGAGCCGGTCGTACTGGCGCAGCGTCTGCGGGTGCATGTCCGCCAGCTCCGCGGCGACGGAGATGACGAAAATCGGCTGGTCGAACTCGATGTCCATGCCAGGACTCCTACAGCCGGGCCTTGGCTGCCAGGCCGGCGCGGACGTCCTCGCCGGAGGTGGCTGCGGCGAAGGCCTTCACTGCTTCCTCCGCGGCCTTGTCCAACTTCTTGGGCACGGCGACGTCGATGGTGACCAGCAGGTCCCCGGTGGCCTTGGTGTGCTTCACGCCGCGTCCCTTGACGCGCAGAGTCCGGCCGGACGGCGTTCCGGCCGGCACGCGGACCTTGACCTTGTCGCCGTCGATGGTCGGGACCTCGATGTCGGCGCCGAGGGCGGCTTCCGGGAACGTCACCGGGACATGGATGCGCAGGTTGTCACCGTCACGGGTGTAGAAATCGTGCGGCTTCACGGACACGGTGACCATGAGGTCGCCGTTGCCGGCCGGGCCGTACTGGCCCTTGCCGCGGACACGGACTTTCTGGCCGTCCTTGATCCCGGCCGGGATCCGTACGTCGATCACCTCGCCGTCGGGCTCGCGCAGCCCGATGGTGGTGCCGCGGATCGATCCGGCGAATGAAATGCTGGTCGACGCGGTGCGGTCGGCGCCCTTCTGCGGTCCGCGCTGGAAGGACTGGCCGCCACCAAAGCCGCCGCCACCGCCAAAGAGGTCGGCGAACTCAGGCGGAATGCCGCCGGCGGTGCTGTAGCCGCCGGAGTGCCGTCCCCCGCCGCCGGTGAACAGGCCGCCGAAAAGATCCTCGAACCCGGCGCCGCCGCCGGCCGCTCCGGCACCGCCGGGTGCGAAGCGGGCGCCGCCGCCCATCGCGCGGATGGCGTCATACTGCTGGCGCTCGTCCGGGTCGGACAGCACGGAATAGGCCTCGGAGATGTCCTTGAACTTCTTCTCCGACGCGGTGTCACCGGCATTCGTGTCCGGGTGGTGCTGCCGCGCGAGCTTCCGGTACGCCTTCTTGATGTCGGCGTCGGAAGCGTCTTTGGCGACGCCAAGGATCTTGTAGAAGTCCTTGTCCACCCAGTCCTGGCTAGCCAATGGCGTTTCCTTTCAAAGTACAAAGCGTTAAGGGAGACAACCTCAGGAGCGGAGCGAGACAAGGGGCCCGGGAGTGGCATCGGGCCTGCCGGAGCCGGGTGGCCGAGGATCGCAGATCCTTGGCCACCCGGCGCAGGGGCGGGGCCCCTTGTCTCGCTTCGCGAAAGCAACCTACGCCGGGACGGCCACGATGACCTGGGCTGCGCGGAGCACCCGGTCGCCGGACTTGTAGCCGGAGCGCAGGACCTGGCTGACGGTGTCGGTTTCGACGTCCGGGCCGGGCTGCTGGATGAGGGCCTCGTGGATCGTGGGATCGAACTCCACGCCGGTCTCATCGATGCGCATCAGGCCGTAGGTCTTCAGCGCGCTTTCCAGCTTGGCGGCAATCGCGGCGAAGGGGCCGTCCGCGAGGTCACCGTGCTGCCGGGCGGCGTCGACGTCGTCGAGTACCGGAAGCAGGGCATTCAGGACGCCGATGACGGCCATTTCCCCTGCCACGGCACGGTCGCGTTCGACCCGCTTGCGGTAGTTGACGTACTCCGCCTGCAGGCGGCGGAGGTCGTTCTTCAGTTCCTCCGCCTCCCCGGCGTTGACGCCCTGGGCGACCGACTCGGCTGCCGGAACGTCCACGCTGTTGAGGATGTCCTCGGCCTGGGACAGCGCGTCCCCGGCGTCGGACTCCCCTGCGGCGCGCTCCTGGTCGGGATGGCGCGCCTGGCCGGTCTTCGGATCAACCTTGCGGTTGTCGTGGATCACCGGCTTCTGCGGCTCGCTTTCCTGATTGGCGGCGTCCCGCCGCTCGTCGTCGCGGCGGTCCCCGGAGGCACCGTGCTCTTCTTCGTTACCGTGGTGCGGCATGACTACTTCTTCTCGTCTTCGTCAACGATCTCGGCGTCAACGATGTCCTCGTCGGAGGCTGCCTTCTCACCGGCCGGGGCACCCTGGGCGCCAGCGGCACCGTCGGGGGAACCGGGCTGGGCGTAGATGGCCTCGCCGAGCTTGGTCTGCGAAGCCTGGAGCTTCTCAAACGCGGTCTTCACAGCGGCGTCGTCGGTGCCTTCCAGCGCGGCCTTGAGGGCGTCGACGTCGGCCTGGACCTCGGTCTTGACCTCTTCCGGCAGCTTGTCGGCGTTGTCGGCGATCAGCTTGTCCACGGAGTAGGCGAGCTGCTCTGCGGTGTTGCGGGTGTCGGTCGCCTCACGGCGGGCCTTGTCCTCGGCTGCGTGCTCCTCGGCGTCGCGGACCATCCGGTCGATGTCTTCCTTCGAGAGGCTGGAGCCGCCCGTGATGGTCATCGACTGTTCCTTGCCGGTGCCCTTGTCCTTCGCGGAGACGTGCACAATGCCGTTGGCGTCGATGTCGAAGGTGACCTCGACCTGAGGGACGCCGCGCGGGGCCGGGGCGATGCCGGTCAGTTCGAAGGTGCCCAGCGGCTTGTTGTCCCGGGTGAACTCGCGCTCGCCCTGGAAGACCTGGATCGCGACGGACGGCTGGTTGTCGTCGGCCGTGGTGAAGGTTTCGCTGCGCTTGGTGGGAATTGCCGTGTTGCGCTCGATCAGGTGCGTCATGATGCCGCCCTTGGTCTCGATGCCGAGGGACAGCGGGGTGACGTCGATCAGCAGCACGTCCTTGCGCTCGCCCTTGAGGACACCGGCCTGGAGTGCGGCGCCGACGGCGACGACCTCGTCCGGGTTGACGCCCTTGTTCGGCTCCTTGCCGCCGGCGAGTTCCTTGACCAGCTCGGAGACGGCGGGCATGCGGGTGGAGCCGCCGACCAGCACGATGTGGTCGATGTCGGAGAGCTTGATGCCGGCTTCCTTGATGACATCGTGGAACGGCTTCTTGGTGCGCTCGAGCAGGTCCTTGGTGAGGTCCTGGAACTTGGCGCGGGTCAGCTGCTCGTCCAGGTGGACCGGGCCGTCGGGGGTGACGGAGAGGTACTGGAGCGAGACGTTGGTGCTGGAGGAGGAGGAGAGTTCCTTCTTGGCCTGTTCCGCTGCCTCACGGAGGCGCTGGAGGGCGATCTTGTCCTTGGAGAGGTCGATGCCCTTGACCTTGAGCTGGTTCAGCAGGTAATCAACGACACGCTGGTCCCAGTCGTCGCCGCCGAGGCGGTTGTCACCGGCGGTGGCGCGGACCTGGATGGTGGAGAAGTCGTCTTCGTCCTTGCCCACTTCGAGGAGGGAGACGTCGAAGGTTCCGCCGCCGAGGTCGAAGACGAGGATGAGTTCGTCTTCCTTGCCCTTGTCCAGGCCGTAGGCGAGGGCTGCCGCGGTGGGCTCGTTGACGATGCGCAGCACCTTGAGGCCCGCGATCTCGCCTGCCTCCTTGGTGGCCTGGCGCTCGGCGTCGTTGAAGTACGCGGGAACGGTGATCACGGCGTCGGTGACCTTCTCGCCGAGGTAGGACTCGGCGTCGTTCTTGAGCTTCATCAGGATGCGTGCGGAGATTTCCTGCGCGGTGTACTTCTTGTCGTCAATCGCGATGTTCCAGTCGGTGCCCATGTGGCGCTTGACCGAAGCGATGGTGCGGTCGATGTTGTTGACGGCCTGTCGCTTGGCGATCTCGCCGACCAGGACTTCGCCGGACTTGGAGAATGCAACGACCGACGGCGTGGTGCGGCCACCCTCGGCGTTGGCAATGACGGTGGGCTCGCCACCTTCGAGAACGGAGACGACGGAGTTAGTGGTTCCGAGGTCAATACCTACTGCACGTGACATGTGTTGCTTCCTTCTTTCCTTGGAAACTTGCTGGCCCCGGCAATCGGGCGGGTGCCCGGCGGCCGGGGCATACCCGGAGTTCGAGCCCGTCGAGGACGAGGCGCGCCCACTTATTGAGCGCTCTGCACTCAACTTTACCCAGAGCCGGGAGGATGTCAATCCAAAGTTGAGCCAAGGGCACTCAACTTCGGACACAGGCGCATCTTACGGGGACCGGGAGGGTCTTACCGCCCCGGTCTTCCGCGGTTTTTTGGCACGACGAACCCTCGTTGTGGCGATTTCGCTGTGCGAGAACGCAACGGGACGGAGCTCAGCGCGCCCGGTTCAGGGCTTAGGCGTCCTCTCCCGCGTCGTCGCGGACGGCGCCATGGCGCGTAACCGCTTCGTCGGCGGGTACCTCGGTCCCGCGCCCGGTGCGCCGGACGCCTGCCGCGCCCGCGGTGCCGTAGTCACCCTCGGGGTATTCGCCCTCTTCGCCGACGACGGCATCCGGTCCGGTTGCGCCGGCCCGGCCGTAGTCGCCTTCAGGGTAGTCCCCGGCCTCTGCGCCTACGTGCGACCCGCCGGCCACGCCGGCCTTGCCGTAGTCCCCCTCGGGGTACTCGCCCTCGGGGGCGGATGCCGGGTTCTCCCCCGCAACACCCGCCCTGCCGTAATCGCCTTCGACGTACTGGCCGGCGTCGCCCTCGGCCGCCGGCTCCTCAACCACCTGCTCGTCGGCCGCCGGAACGGGCGCGGCGCCGGGGTGCTCGTGTGCTGCCGCTCGATCAAACTCACTGTTTTCGGACATGTGTGGATCCCTCCTGCAGGCGGTGGGCGCCGACGTTGGCGCAGTCGCAGTCTATCGAGCGCCGCAGGGAGGCAACAGGGGCCGGCGACGATACGCGGCACGGGGTGCACCTACGGCCGCAGCCCCGCGACCCCGGCGAGGACGGCCAGGTGGTGCGCGAACAACTCATCCCGGGCCGCAAAGGTGTCCTCGCCGTACTGGCCGAAGACCTCGAAACTGACGGCGCCGAACAGCGAGGTCCAGACCAGCGCACCACGCGCCAGCAACGCGTCGGGCACAGCCAGTCCGGCCCCGCTGCGGATGCGCTCCAGGTCAGCGGCGAGGGCCGGAGCGACGGCGGCGTGATCGTCGGGCGCCGCCAGCCGGCCGGAGCGGTAGGCGCCGTCCAGGAGCGTCATCAGGGCGGAGATGACCCTTGTTCCCGGCGCCATGGTCCGCTCCGCGGGCGCCTGGTAGCCGGGCACCGGGCTGCCGAAGAGCAGCGCATAGCTGGGCGGCTGCGCCAGTGCCCAGCCCCGGACCGCCACCCCGAGCGCCTCGAACCTTCCCCGGAAATCGCCCTCCGGGCGAGCCTCCACGGCGGCGTCCACCGCATCCCCCAGCTCGTTGTAGGCATCGACCAGCAGCAGGGTCAGCAGTTCCTCACGGTTCTCCACATACCGGTACACGGCCGAGGAAACTACGCCGAGCTCCCTGGCGACGGCGCGCAGCGACAGCGCGGCGGCGCCGTGCAGGGCAAGATGCTCCCGGCCGATACGCACAATGTCCTGGATGGTCTGCGCCCGGGCCCGCTCGCGGGGCGTGGACGGCCTGGCAGGCGGAGGGGTGGAGGTCTGCGGCATGCCCCCAGCATTCCACAAACCGGAGCACTGTCAACAAATGTGAGCACTGCTCTTGACTTGCATCAGGAACCGCTGCATCCTGATTCTGAGAGCACTGCTCTCGTCGACCATCACAGCGAAAGCGAGAACGCCATGTCCCCGTCCGAGTTCCCCGATAGCCCGGGCCCAGCACTCTTCGTCGTCACCGGCGCCGGTCCGGTCGGCTGGACGGTTGCCGAGCAACTCGCCACGGCGGGCCACCGGGTGCGGGTGCTCACCCGTTCCGGGAGCGGGCCGTCCCATCCGCGCGTCGAGCGAATCGCCGCGGATGTCTCCGACCCGGCGCGGCTGGGGCAGCTGTTCCGGGGCGCCAAAGCGGTCTTCCACTGCATCCACGGGTCGCAGTACACGGCCCGGGCTTGGGCAGCCGAGCTTCCGGGCGCCGAGCAGACGGTGCTGGCCGCTGCGGCCGAGGCCGGCGCCGTCGTCGTGTTTCCGGAAAGCCTGTATTCCTACAGCGAGCCGGAACGGCCGATGACCGAGGAGGGTCCCCGGGAGGCCCGGGGCGGCAAGCGCGGCATCCGCACCGCGCTGCTCAAGGCGCGGGCCGCGTCAGCCACGGACACAGTGAGCGTGGTGGCCAGCGACTTCTTCGGGCCCAGGGTGCTCGGCGCACACGCCGGGGAGCGCATGCTGAAGCCGGTCCTGGCCGGCAAGCCCCTGCTGGTGGTCGGCAGCGCGGACCAGCCGCACTCCTTCACCTATGTGCCGGATCTGGCCGCCGCCATGATCCAGGCGGCCCAGGATCCTGCGCTGTGGAACCGGGTGTGGCACGCGCCCACCGGATCCCCGCTGAGCCAGCGCTCGATGGCCGCAGCCTTGGCCACCGCTGCCGGGGTCCGGAGCCCCAGGGTGGCAGCGCTCCCGGGCTGGGCGCTGCGGGCCATGGGCGCGGCTTCTCCCGGGACGCGGGAACTGGCCGAAACCCTGTACCAGTTCGAGCGCCCCTTCGTGATGGATTCGAAGGCAAGCGAGATGGCTTTGGGGCTCCATCCGACGCCGCTCATGGAAGCAGCCGCCGCCACGGTTGCCTGGTGGGGGGACCAGATACTGTGACGGCGGCTGCCGCAATCAGTCCGGCAGACGTGAGATCCGGCAGACAGGGATCCGGCTAGCGGATTCCCGCGTCGGCGGTTTCCGGCTCCCGGGCGGGCGGTAGGTCACGAGCGGCGGCGTCCGTCGCGGGGCGTCCCAGCTTGCTCGGCCACCAGATCAGCGGGCCGATGTCGTAGGCCAGGGCCGGGACCAGCAGGGAGCGGACCAGGACGGTGTCGAGCAACACCCCGAAGGCCACGATGAAGGCAAGCTGCACCAGGAACATGATCGGGATGACGCCGAGGGCCGCGAAGGTCGCGGCCAGGACCACGCCGGCCGAGGTGATGACCCCGCCGGTGACGCCGAGGCCGCGCAGGATACCGGGCCGCGTCCCGTGCTTGATGGACTCCTCGCGGACCCGGCTCATCAGGAAGATGTTGTAGTCCACGCCCAGGGCGACGAGGAAAACGAAGCCGAAGAGCGGAACGGTGGCGTCGGCGCCCGGGAATCCCAGGACGTGGTTGAACACCACGGCGGAGACGCCCATCGCCGCCCCGTAGGACAGCACCACCGAGGCGACCAGCAGGACCGGTGCCAGGACGGAGCGCAGCAACAGCATCAGGATCACGAGGATGACCGCGAGAACCACCGGGATGATGGTGACCAGGTCGCGCTGGGCCGTGGTGTTGGTGTCCAGGGCCGTGGCGGTCACGCCGCCGACCAGGGCGCCCCCGTCGGTCTGCTTAAGTTCCCGGCGGAGATCCAGCACGACGTTCTCGGCCTCATTGGAGTCCGCGGCGTAGTTCAGCGTCGCATTGATCAGCACCTTCCCGTCCCGGACCGCCGGGGCGGCGGGGGCACCGGGCGCCCCGGCGACGATGGGCACGCTGCCCTCGGCCAGCAGGTAGGCGTCCCCGACGCCGGCGCTTGCCTTGGTTTTCGCCAGCACGTCCTGGGCCTTCGCCTCGTCGGCGACGATCACGGCGGGGCTGCCGGAGCCGGCGTCGAAGTGCCGGGCCAGCGCGTCCTGGCCGTCGACGGCGTTGGAGGCGGCGAGGATGACATCGGTTTGCGGGACGCCGTTGGCCTTGAGCTGCAGGACGCCGGCGGCGGCCACCAACAGCAGGAGCACGGAGGCGATCCAGACCGTGCGGGGCCGGCGGGAGACCAGGGAGCCGGTGGCACCCCACAGGCCCTTCTGGCCTTCGAGGCCGGTGACCAGCTCCGGCTCGCGCTCGGTCGCCGGAAGCAGCTTGGGGCGGAAGGGCCAGAACGCGGCGCGGCCGAGCAGCGCCATCATGGCCGGCAGCAGGGTCAGTGCTGCGAAAAGGGAACACAGGATGCCGGCCGCCGCGACCGGACCGAGGGCCTTGTTGGAGTTCAGGTCTGAGAACAGCAGACAGAGCAGGGCGATGATGACGGTGGCACCGGAGGCCAGGATCGGCTCGCAGGCCGCCTTCCAAGCGGTCAGTGCGGCGGCCGTGCGGTTGGTGGTGTGCGTCAGCGCCTCACGGAAGCGCGCCACGTAGAGCAGCGCGTAGTCCGTGGCGGCGCCGATCACCAGGATGGAGAGGATGCCCTGGCTCTGGCCGTTGAGCTGGATCCAGCCCAGCTTCGCCATCCCGAAAACCAGCAGGATGGCCGCGCAGAGTGCGAAGACCGAGGTGAAAAGCACGGCGATGGGCAGCAGCAGCGAACGGTAGACGACCAGCAGGATCAGGAACACCGCGCCCAGGGCCACCAGCAGCAGGATGCCGTCAATGCCGGCGAAGGCGCTAACCAGGTCCGCCGTGAGCCCGGCCGGGCCGGTGACGAAGGTCCGCATGCCCTCCGGCGCCGAGGCCCTGACCTCGTCCCGGAGTTCCTTGATGACCGTCTTCACCTCTCCGGCGGAGGCGATGGGCACCACGAACTGCACGGCCTTTGCGTCCTCTGACGGGATCGGGCCGATCACGGTGCTCCCGGCCTGCAGGGCGGCCAGTTTGCCCTTGAGCGCGGCCGCTTCACCAAGCTGAGCCGGAGTGAACGCGGAATCGCTTTCGATCACGATGACCGCCGGGATCTCCTTGGAATCGCGGAACTTGGCCTGCCACTCCTGGGCCGCGGTGGCCTCGGCTCCGGCCGGGAGAAACGAGGCCTGGTCGTTGGAGGAGACCTCGCTGAGCCGCCCGAAGGTGGGGCCGCCGATGCCGGCGATGGCCAGCCAGGCGACCACCAGGACGGCGGGTACGAGCCAGCGCAGCCAGAACGGGACACGGGCGTTGTGCTTGGGGATGTTTTTCATGGCGTCCTTCGGGGTGCGGCCTCGGAAGAGTAGAATTGAATCCATAATAGAGTATCTCCATCATGGACATAAGTGATTGTCTAGAAAGATTTTGCCTGAGGAAGCTGAAGGGCTGGAGTAAACTCCGGAAGGCGCAACCGCGCATGCCTCCAGGGGCCCCGAGCAGGAAGGGTGCGATGTCAACTGAGATGCCGGCAAACCCTGGCGCCCCCGGGCCGCCGCCGCTGGTGAGCCTGCTTCAGGAGTTCAGCCTCGAAGCCAACCGCTATGCGGACTCGGCGGGAGCCCGGAACGACATGCACCGCACCGACCTCAACGCCCTGTCCGTGATCATGCAGCACACCGCTAGGAACCAGATCGTCACGCCGAGCGTGCTCCGCAAGGAACTCCACCTCAGCTCACCCGCCACCACGGCGCTGATTGACCGGCTGCACAGCTCCGGGCACGTGATTCGCGAGCGGGAGGGGCCGGACCGCCGCCAGGTCCAGCTCCGCATGACCCCCAAGGCCTACCGCGACGGCGGCGCCATGTTCGCACCGCTCGCCCGCCACATGGGCGCCGCCCTGGCCGACTTCACGCCGCAGGAACTGGAACTCGCCACCCGGTTCATGACCTCGATGATCGACGCGACGGTCAGGGCCGGGCAGGAGGCGGCGCAGCAGGCGGCACCGCCTCCAGCGGACCCGCACTAGCTGCCGTCTTCAGGCGCCGCGCCGGCAGCCCCCTCCAGCCCGGCATTCCCCAACCCGCCGGGCGGCCCGCCCAGACCGCCCCCGCAGCAAGGCCGAGCGGGACCACGAGCGCCCAGCCGCTGATCAGCAGCACGGCCAGCATCACGACGGCGGCCACAAGGACCCCGTACCAGGCCGGCGTCCGGGCAGGCAGCAACCGGATCCCGGCAACCAGACCGAACGCCGTCACGGCAGTGAAGCACGCCGACGCCGCCCCGATCTGGAACTGCATATTGCTCAGTCCGGCCGCGGCTGCCCCGAAGGACAGGAACGTCATCACGGCCAGCAGCCCAAGGCTGGCCGTGGGCACCTGGCCCGGACCGGCGCCCCGCGCGAGGGTCCGCGGCAGCACGCCGTCGGACGCCAAGCTCGCACCCAGCCGGCTGGCCCCGGCAACAAAGGTGTTGATCGGGCCGAAGGTCAGCACCGCGGCGGCGAGGGCGGTCAGCGGGGCAGCGAGTCCGCCCAGCCCCTTTTCAAGCAGCTGCGCGATCGGCACGTCGCTGCCGGGGAGGGCGGGGCCCAGCACGGCGATCGAGGCCGCGACGACGCCGATGTACACCACGCCGACCACAATCAGGGTGAGCCACGTGGCCCGCTTGAGGTCCCGTTCCGGGTGGCGGAATTCACCGGCGAGATGCGTGACCGCCTCCCAGCCGGCGAAGCAGAAGAACAGCAGGCTGGCCACCCCGCCCACGGCCCAGTAGCCGTGCGGCGCGAACGGCTCAAAGTTCCCGGCCCTGGCGAACGGCGCAGCGAGGGCGACCGCCAGCGCCAGCAGTCCGACCAGGAGCACCATCAGCACCAGTTGGATGCCGCTGGACATCCGGATTCCGACGGCGTTGCTCGCGAAAGCGGCGGCCAGCAGAAACGCTGCTGCCACCAATGCCGTCCCACGTCCGCCGCCCAAGGCGTGAGAGATGTAGTTGCCGCCGATGACGGCTGTCGCGGGAGCGCCGAAAGGAATGGCGAAGTAGAAGAGGTAGCCGGCCACGGCCGAGGCGCGGCGCCCGTAGGCGCGCGTCACGAAGTGGGCGATTCCGCCGCCGTCGGGCTGCTGCCGGCTCATCTCCGCAAAGCTGAAGGCCACGGGTGTGCAGAACACGAGCAGCAGGGCCCAGGCCAGGAGGGACGCCGGCCCGGCTTCCTTGGCGGCGATCGCCGGGAGGACCAGGATGCCGGAGCCGAGGATCGCTCCGACATAGATCCCGGTGGCCCGGAACAGGCCGAGCCCTGGCTGCTTGCTGCTGTTGATGTTCACTCCTTCAATCATCCGCAGAACTGTCCCGGGCAGAAGCGGCAAAACGGACGGGAACACGCGAAATCCTGCCGTCTTGCGGGCCGCTTCCCCCGGCTTTCGCGGATTTGCCGGCGTGCAGCGGTAGCGTTTCCTTATGAGTGCGCAGCAGCCCGAAGATGTGTACAGCCACGGCCACCACGAGTCGGTGGTCCGCGCCCATGCCTCCCGGACGGCGGAGAACTCCGCGGCCTTTGTGATCCCGCACCTGACCCCGGGGGTTTCGGTGCTTGACGTCGGCTGCGGGCCGGGCAGCATCACGTGCGACTTCGCCGGCCTGGTCTCCCCCGGAAAGGTCACCGGGCTGGACCGCTCCCCCGAGGTGATCGGCCAGGCGTCCGCCCTCGCGGCCGAGCGCGGCGTGCAGAACGTCGAGTTCGTGGCCGGCAACATCTACGACCTCGACTTCGAAGACGAAACGTTCGACGTCGTGCATGCCCACCAGGTGCTGCAACACCTCACCGATCCGGTGGCCGCGCTGCGTGAGATGCGCCGGGTCGCAAAGGCCGGCGGGATCGTGGCGGTGCGCGACGCAGATTTCCACGGCATGAGCTGGTACCCCGCGGTTCCCGAGCTCGACGAGTGGATGGAGCTCTATCAGCGGATCGCGCGCCGTAACGGTGCCGAGCCCGACGCCGGGCGGCGGCTCGTGTCCTGGGCGCAGGCCGCAGGGTTCACCGACGTCGCGCCCTCCAGTAGCAACTGGCTCTACGCGACCGGGCAGCAGCGCCGCTGGCAGGCCCGGGTATGGGGCGAACGGGTGCTGCATTCGGCGTTCGCGGACCAGGCACTCGAGTACGGGTTCGCCACAGCGGCGGACCTGGCCCGGATCTCCGCGGGCTGGCACCGCTGGGGCTCCACGGAGGACGGCTGGTTCCTCATCCCGAACGGCGAAGTGATAGCCCGGGCCTGAGGTGCTTCCGGTATAGAGCTAGCACCTAGTAGGACAGTGCGGGAAGCGTCACGGTCGCGCTGTGAGCAGAACGGCTCCGGCGAGCATCATTCCGACGATCCAGTCCATCGACTCCCCCAAGCCTGGTTGCTGCACTGAGCCGCGCCTCCGCCCTCCCGGCGATGGCCAACGGGCGCCGGAACGACGTCGTCGAGCAACTTCCTGCCCGCCATTCCCAGTCATCCCAACTGCCGCTAGGGTGCAGTCAAAGACCAACGGTGAGGAGAATGCATGCGCAAGGTGACGGCCGGTTTGTTCAGTTCCGTGGACGGTGTGGTGGAAGACCCGTTCCTGTGGCAGTTCGACAGCTTCGACGAGGAACTGGGGACGGGGATGGGCGAGATGATGGGCCGGATCGACGCCGGCATCCTGGGCCGCGTCGGCTACCAGCAATGGTCACAGTATTGGCCGAACGCCGAAACCGACGCGGACTTCGGCGGCTTCATCAACCCGCTGCCGAAATATGTGGCCTCCCGGACCTTGGCCGGCGACCTCGAGTGGCAGAACTCGCGCCTGATGGATCGGCCGCTGGAGGAGTTCGTCGCCGAGCTGAAGAAGGGCGACGGCGGCGACGTCGGCGTCTTCAGCAGCATCTCGCTGGTCCGCCAACTACTATTCGCGGGACTGCTGGACAGCCTGATGCTAATTGTCCATCCGGTGATTGCCGGCAGCGGCCGGCGGCTGTTCAACGACGGCGACCCCGTCACCCGGCTTGAGCTGCAGTCGTCCCAGCAGACCAGCAAAGGCAACATGATCCTCGAATACGGTCTCCGCCGCGGCTGACCGGAGTCCGCACGGGCTCCTCCCCGTCATCAACGCGGGCATGCCGGAGAAACCGTAAACTTGACAGGTGCAACTCTCCCTTTGGCTGGCCCTCGTCGGCGCCGGTGTCCTGATCAGCTTCACGCCCGGCGCGGGCGCGATCAACACCATGAGCAACTCCCTGAACTCCGGCTTCCGGCGTTCCATTTGGGGCATCCTGGGCCAGCAGGCCGCCCTGGTGGTGCACATCCTGATTGTGGCCCTCGGCGTCGGGGTGCTCGTGGCGAGCTCGCCGCTGGCCTTCAACATCATCCGCTACGCCGGCGCCGCCTACCTCGTCTTCCTGGGCATCCAGCAGTTCCGGCACAAGCCCGACCTGGACCAGGAGAAAGCCGCGGCGCTGCGCAACGAGCCCGCGTTCTCGATGTTCCGCCGCGGCCTGTGGGTCAACCTGCTCAACCCCAAGGCGATCGTCTTCTTCCTGGCCTTCATGCCCCAGTTCATCCGGCCGGAGCAACCGCTGGTGGCGCAGTACCTCGTCCTCGCCGCCACCGTGATCGTCATCGACATCCTGGTCATGTGGTTCTTCTTTGCCGCGGCGGCCACGACCTTCCAACGCTTCACCCATGACGCCCGGGGCCAGCGGATCCTCAACCGGACCTTCGGCGTGCTGTTTATGGCCGTCGGCGTCCTGTTGGCGGTCATGCACTAGGTGCCCCCGCCCGGACTAACCGCCCGCGCGGAGGGCCGGCAGAAGCGCTTTGACCGTGTCCGCCGCGATCGCGAAACCAATGCCGTTCGCCGCGGTCTGCGAGGTGGACGTGGCCACCATGGTGTTGATGCCGATCACGCGGCCCTCGGTGTTGAGCAGCGGGCCGCCGGAGTCTCCCGAGCTGATCGGCGCATCAGTCTGCAACAGATTGGTCAGCCGGGAATCGGCGCCGACGCCGGTCTGGGTCGGGGCCGCCCGCCCGGTCGCGGAGATAATGCCGGTCGTGACGCTGGGGCCGCCGTCCAGCCCCAGGGCGTAGCCGATGGCGATGACGGGGTCGCCCGGCGCCATGGCTCCGGAGTCCCCCAGTTCCAGCACCGCCAGGCCCGTCACGCCGGAGACCCTTAACAGCGCCACGTCGTTATCGCTGTCCGAGGCGACGATCCGGGCCGCGAGGCTCCTCGAGTCCTGGAAGGTCACGCTCACCGTCGACGCTCCGCTGACCACGCCCCGGACCACGTGGGCGTTGGTAAGGATCTCCCCCGTGCTGCCGATGACTATGCCGGTCCCCTCGGCCGTCACCCGGTTGGCGCCGCTCGGATCCAGGAAGGGGTTGGACTGCGTGGTGGTGGCCTTCACCGAGACCACGGCGGGCAGCGAGGTTGCCAGGATGCCTTTGATATCCGTGGGGTGGTCGGAGACCGCGCCGCCGGTGGTGACGTATTGCTTGACCACGGTCGCGTTTCCCCAGCCGCTGAACCGTGCGACCAGCAGTGACGATCCGGCGCCTGCCAGCGCGGCAACCAGGACGAGTCCCAGCAGCTGGAGGAAACCGAAGGAGAAACGCTTCGCGCGCCGCTTGGGGCCGCGGCCCGCCCGGCCCGGCGTTTCCGCTCCGGCCCGTGGATTCGTCGACGGCGGCGGGACCGCGGCGGCCCCCGCCGGGGCACCATACGGCGCGTCCCCGTCCGCATCCCGGGGCACAACCGCCGGCACGGCAGGGGACTCCCAATCCGTCATGAAGACAGTCTGCGGGCGGCCGGGCCGACGGTCCAGAGCCAAAGGACCCGGCGGCCCGGCTGGCCGGGACCCCGTGTGATCCGTCATGCTTAGTCATGACCTCCACATCGAGCCAGTACCGGATCATCACGGTCTGCACCGGAAACATCTGCCGGTCTCCGATGGCCGAACTGATGCTGGCAGAGGCCGCGGCCGCGGCGCAGCTGACCGGCGTCGAAGTCGATTCGGCAGGGATCACCGCCTATGAGGTGGGCCGCCCGATCGACCCGCGGGCCGCCCGCAAGCTCGCTGCCCACAGCATTGGCTCCGAGCTCCACGTCGCGCGCGAGTGGCGCAATGACTGGTTCCAGTCGCGCGAGCTGATCCTGGCCCTGGACGTGGACCATTACGGCTGGCTGCGCCAGGCCGCGCCGGATCAGGCCTCGCTGGCCAAGATCCGGATGTTGCGCAGCTTCGACCCCGCTGTTGCCGGCAAAGATCCCCTGGACCAGGGCATCGAGGACCCCTGGTACGGCGGACACGCCGACTTCGACATCACCTGGGACCTGATCCAGGCCGCGGTGCCGGGCATCCTGGGCCACGTCCGCGCCGCCCGGCTTCAGCCCTTGGGACGGCAGCAGGACTGGCAGCAGGACCAGGCGCACCGGGGCAGCACAGGGCACCGGGTACGCTCTAGTTCATGAGCCCAGCACCCGTCATCATCGCTATCGACGGACGCTCCGGGGCAGGCAAAACCACCCTGGCCATCGAACTCGCGGCCCGGCTCCGCGAACACCACAAGGTCTCCCTCTTCCACCTCGAGGACATCTACCCCGGCTGGAACGGCCTGGCGGCGGGCATCGAGCGCTATGCAGCCACCGTGCTGGCCCCGCTGCGCCGCGGCGAAGCTGCCCACTGGGTCAGCTGGGACTGGGAACGGCATTACGACGGCGACACCCGGCTGACCCCGCCGGCCGAAATCGTCCTGGTCGAAGGCGTGGGTGCGGCCGCCGCGGCCGCCATGCCCTTCCTTGACGCCGTGATCTGGGCCGACTCCCCCGACCAGGACCGCCGCACCCGGGCCCTGGCCCGCGACGGCGAGAACTACCGCCCCTACTGGGATCAATGGGCCGGGCAGGAAGACGAGTGGCTCGCTGCGGACGATGTGCCGTCCCGGGCCGACGTGCGGGTGCTCAACTTAGCCGACGGCGCCGCGCCCGCCGAGGTGCTGCAGGCCCTCCAGTACCTTCCCGCCCTGTCCCCGGTGCTGCTCCCGGAACTTTCGGCCCGCCGCGGGCTGCAACTGACGGCCGAGCGGCTGGACGCCGCGCCGGACGCGGCCAGGCTCTTCGAGCTGCTCTATGGCCGCTCCCCGAACGCGGTGTGGCTTGATTCCTCCCTTGCCGAGGGCGGCGCCGGCGAACCGAACCGGCCCGGCGGCGCGGGTGCCGAACGCAGCCGCTTCAGCATCCTGGCCGACGACGGCGGCAGCTTCGGCCAGTCCGTCCGGCACCGTTCGGGACGGACCCGGGTGAGCATCGGCAACTCCACCGTACAGACCGACGGCGGGTTCTTCCGCTGGCTTGACGGGGTCTGGGGCCGCCGCGCGCTGCGCGCCCCGGAGGGCTACCCGTGCGAGTTCACCCTCGGCTGGCTCGGCTACCTCGGCTACGAACTCAAGCGCGAGACCGGCGGCAGCAATGTCGAGGCCGCCACCCCGGATGCCTGCCTGATCTTCGCCGGCCGCGCCGTGGTCCTGGACCACCGGGAACGGACGGCGTGGCTGCTCGCCCTCGACGCCCCGGACGCCGGCGACTGGCTGGCTACCGCCCGGGCCGCCGTCCTCGCCGCGGACCGGGGCCTCGAGCCCGAAGCCGGCGGCAGCGGCGGCGTCGGGCATCCGGGCGGCACCGCCCCCGCCCTGGACTTCAGCGCCCGGGACACCGAGGCCGCCTACAAGGCCAAGATCGCCGCTGCGCAGTACGAGATCACTGAGGGCAACAGCTACGAGGTCTGCCTCACCACGGCCCTGACGGCCGGTGCGCCGGCCGGGGAGCTCGATCCGTGGCAGGCGTACCTGGCCCTGCGGCGCCGCAATCCGGCGCCCTTCGCCAGCTTCCTGCGACTGTCGGACCTCACCGTGGCCAGCACGTCGCCGGAGCGCTTCCTGCGGATCTCCGCCGACGGCGCCATGCGGGCCGAGCCGATCAAGGGTACCCGGCGCCGGGCCGACGACGCCGCCCGCGACGAGGGGTTGCGCCGCGAACTGGAATCCTCGCCCAAGGACCGGGCCGAGAACATCATGATCGTGGATTTGCTGCGCAACGACCTCAGCCACTTCGCGGTGCCCGGGTCCGTCTCGGTCAGCCGGCTGTGCGCGATCGAGAGCTACGCCACGGTGCACCAGATGGTCAGCACGATCGACGCGCGGCTCCGGCCCGGGATGCCGCGGGCCGAGGCCGTGGCGGCCTGCTTCCCGGCCGGCTCCATGACCGGGGCGCCGAAGGTCAGCACCATGGCGATCCTGGACCGGCTCGAGGCCGCGCCCCGGGGGGTCTACTCCGGGGCGATCGGCTACTTCTCGCTCAGCGGCGCCACCGACCTCGCGGTGGCCATCCGGACCCTGGTGGCCGCCGCCGGCACGGACCGCACCACCCTGAGCCTCGGCGTCGGCGGCGCGATCACCGCGGATTCCTCCCCGCAGGAGGAGTACGAGGAAATCCGGACCAAGGCCTTCGGGGTCCTCTCGGCGCTCGGCGCGGAGTTCCCGCGGGGCTAGGGGTCCGGCGTCCCGGCCTATTGCAGGGTGGCCGTGAGCCGTGCGACGTTGTCCACGTATTTGACGCCCATGGGCCGTTTGATCCAGTCCTCGAGCTTGAGCTCGCGCGAAATGCCGCGGTAGGTGTCCTCCACGGCGCGGATCCTCTGCACGATGTCTTCGCCGAGCAGCATGACGGAGACCTCGAGGTTGAGCGAGAACGAGCGCATGTCCATGTTGCTTGAGCCCAGTACGGCCACCTCGTTGTCCACCGTGAAGTGCTTGGCGTGCAGCACGAACGGCGCCTTGTAAAGGTAGATCCGCACGCCGGCTTCCAGCAGCGCCTCGTAGTAGGACTGCTGGGCGTGGTGGACCAGGAACTGGTCACCCTTCTCCGAAACGAACAGTTCGACGTCGACGCCGCGCTGGGCCGCCGTCGTCACCGCATAGAGCAGCGAGTCGTCCGGGACAAAGTACGGGCTGCAGATGGAAAGCTTGTGCTGCGCCGAATAGATCAGCGTGTTGAACAGCCGCAGGTTGTTCTCGGTGATGAACCCCGGGCCGCTGGGCACCACCTGGGCGGTCACGTTTCCGGGCGCGGACTCGGGCCTGTGCCCGAGCTGGTGCTCCAGCGATTCGTCGGTTTCGCTCAGCCAGTCGGTGGCGAAGACCACGTTCAAGGTGGTGACGATCTGGCCGCGCATGCAGGTCATCAGCTCGACCCACTCGCGGCCCACCTTGCGGTGCTTCGGGTTGTTGTAGGACGGTTCGATCAGGTTTTGCGAGCCGGTGAACGCGACCTCGCCGTCGATCACCATGATTTTGCGGTGATTGCGCAGGTCCGGCCGACGCCACTGGCCGTGCACCGGACGCAGGGGCAGCATCGGCCGCCAGCGGATCTTGCTGGCCTCGAGCCGGGCGATCAGCTTCCGGTATCCCTTGATGCGCAGCGTGCCAAGGTGGTCGAACAGGATCCGGACCTCGACGCCGCGCTCGGCAGCGTCCTCCAGGGCGGTCAGCAGATCGTCGGTGACGTGGTCAGAGCTCATGATGTAGAACTCCGCGTTGATGAACGACGTGGCCTCGCGGACGGCCGCGGCCATCGCCTTGATGGAATCCGGGTAGCCAGGCAGCAGTTCGACGCTGTTGCCGTCCACCATCGGCAGCGAGCCGAGGGTCTTGTTGAGCTCAGCTGCGGACGCCACCCACTCGGGCCCGGCATATTGGCTTTCGACGGCGGCCAATGCCGAGGTGCCGGCCCGCACCCGGGTGTTCACGGCTTCCTGCTGGGCGCGGCGGCGGCGGGAGAGCCGGAAGTTGCCGAACAGCAGGAACAGGACGAGGCCGAGCGCCGGTACAAAGAAGATGCCCAGCAGCCAGGCCATCGCGGTGGTGGGCCGGCGGTTGCCGGGAATGATTCCCAACGCCAGCACCCGGATGACGAGGTCAATCACGGTCAGGATCAGAATCACCCAGGACGGGAATATTCCGGTCAGCGGAAACGGCCACAGCACAGGCGTACCCCTCAAGCTCCAGACCCGCGGAACAGTTCCGGAACGGGCAACCCGCACAGCTTATCCCGCCGCGGGCCACACTAAGCTGAAGGCATGACTACCTCCGCCTCTGTTCCGGCCCCCGCCACGGTGCTGGTGTTCCTCGACCCTGCCTTTGAGAACGGCCGGATCGCCGACTCGTCCGCACCGCAGCTGATGGCCACGGACCAGGGCGCGACCCGCGGCGACGGCGTTTTTGAGTCGCTGCTGGCTGTCGGCGGAAAGCCGCGGAAGCTGCAGGCCCACCTGAGCCGGCTGGCCGGTTCCGCCCGGGCGCTGGAGCTGGATATTCCGGCGGAGGACACCTGGCGCCGTGCGATTGAAACCGCGATCAGCGAGTTCCGCGGCCACGCCGTCCCGGCCGGCAGCGGCGCCGGCGGGGCGGACGAGGTTGTGGTGAAGCTGCTGGCCACCCGGGGTGTCGAGGGCGCTGCCACGCCCACCTGCTGGGTCCAGGCCTCCCAGCCGCCGGCCGCCGGGCGCGTCCAGCGCGAGACCGGCATCGACGTCATCCTGCTGGACCGCGGCTATGACAGCGAGGTGGGCGAACGCGCCCCCTGGCTGCTGTTGGGCGCCAAGACCCTGTCCTACGCCGTCAACATGGCGGCACTCCGCTACGCCCATCACCAGGGTGCGGACGATGTCATCTTCACGTCCGCCGACGGCCGGGTCCTGGAGGGCCCGACGTCGACCGTCCTGCTGGCGCATCTGGAGACCAGCGACGACGGAGCGGGCGGCAGCCGCACCGTGCGCCGGCTGATCACCCCGCAACTGGACAGCGGCATCCTTCCCGGGACCTCGCAGGGCGCCCTGTTCACTGCGGCCAAGGCAGCCGGCTGGGAACTGGGCTACGGACCGCTGGTCCCCAACGACCTCTACGACGCCGACGCCGTGTGGCTGATCTCCAGCATCCGGCTCCTCGCACCGGTAAACCACATCGACGGCAAGGAAATCGGTACCCCCGAACTGCGCCGGCAGCTCACGGCCGAGCTCAACGCGCTGTACGCCACCATCGACTAGTCCGACAGCGGCCGGGGACGGTAAATCCGGGTTTCCACCTGTGGCCGTGCCCGGATTGCTTTTACTGTTAAGGGACACACGATCAGTGGGGCGGCCCCTGGGGCTCAGGGGAACTCTGTTTGTGGCACAAAGAGTTGCGCTCAGAAAAGAAGGTCATTTTTCAATGAAGGCACCTGCCCGCTGCGGCCGGACCGGCGACCCGGACTTCGGCAACCACCAGCACGGTGCGCGTTGATGGCTGAGCCCCGGGACCCGGGTCAGGCTGACCCGGGGAAGGCGCTGTACGAGGAGCGCCTCAAGCTGTTGGAGGGCCTCTGGATGCCCGCTGCTCCGCCGTGGGAGGACCTGCCCGACGAGGTCAAGGAACGCTGGCGGGCCCATGCCGCGGATGACGACGCCGACGGTTCCGCATAAGTAGCCGCCGCCGTAAGAAATGCTCTCACCGGCCCGTTGCCGTGCTTCTTGTTCCATGAGTGACGGCTGAGGCACGGACCGGGTAGTCCCGCGGGAAAACTCGGGTACCGCCTACTCGTGGGCGGCGCTGGCCCCGTCAATAGAGTTCTTAGGACATGGAGCACACGCCGAAAGTCGTGGGGGGACGTTTCCCGCGCGTGGGTATCAATTCCGAGGTCCACTTTCCCACTTCTCAGCGTCTACGGCGCTGTGCCTCCTGAGACCGAACCGAAGGACCAGCGCTTCAGGCGAGTCATGGTGACGCACCGTCCCTGACCGCGCCCTGAAGCCCGGACGATTCGCCAGTAATAAGGAGAGCGCGATTGGACTTCACCAACAGTTCAGGAACGGCACATCGCGGAGCAGTTCCAACCAGACCGGCCGTAACCATTCGCACTCACGAAAATCTTGGGACCCGTTCTTCCGACCATCTAAGGCCGCGGGGCCCGAGGGTAGGCCCTGTTGCCCCAAGCTTTCCGCCCCAGGAGCAGAAGAACACCTCTGACGTAGCTGTTTTCCCGGTAACGACGGCGCCCACGGCCCGGACCCTGGTGAACATCATCGAGGAAACAATCGCGCGGTACCCGGCTGCTCCGGCGCTGGATGACGGCACGGTGTTGCTGAGCTATGAGGCCCTTGGCGAGCGGATTGCGGACATAGCCCGTCGCTTGTGGAGCGCGAATATCGGCGCAGGAGACCGCGTCGGGGTTCGTGTTCCGTCGGGCTCGGTGGATCTCTACATTGCGATCCTGGGCGTCCTTGCGGCGGGGGCTGCCTATGTACCGGTTGACGCCGACGAACCGGACGACCGTGCCGAGACAGTCTGGTCCGAGGCAGGCGTCTGCGCTGTGATCGGCCAAAGCCTTGAGCTGACCCTCTTCGGCGGGGTGCGCACCCTGGGCCATAGCCCGGAAGCACACTGCGAAGACGATGCCTGGATCATCTTCACCTCCGGATCCACCGGCAAGCCTAAGGGTGTGGCCATCACGCACCGCTCGGCAGCTGCCCTGGTCGACGCCGAAACAGAGCTGTACTGTGTCAGCAGCCCGCTGGGACCCGGCGACCGGGTCCTGGCCGGATTGTCCGTGGCATTCGACGCTTCCTGTGAGGAAATGTGGCTGGCCTGGCGGAACGGGGCCTGCCTGGTTCCGGCCCCCCGGGATGTGGTCCGCTCCGGCGCTGACCTGGGCCCCTGGCTGGCGCGGCGGAATATCACCGTCGTGTCGACGGTCCCCACGCTCGCAGCCTTATGGCCGAACGAGGCCTTGGACAAGGTCCGGCTGCTCATCTTTGGCGGCGAGGCGTGCCCGGCCGACCTCGTCGCCAGGCTCGCGGGTCCGTCCCGCGAGGTCTGGAACACCTACGGGCCCACCGAGGCGACGGTAATTGCCTGTGCGGCGCTGGTGGACGGCAAGCAGCCCGTGCGGATCGGGCTCCCGCTGTGCGGGTACGCCCTCGCCGTTGTTGACGCGGACGGACATCCGGTGGCGTGGGGCGAGGAGGGCGAGCTTGTCATCGGCGGAGTGGGACTCGGCCGCTACCTGGATACCGCCAAGGACGCCGAAAAATACGCGCCGATGCCCCTCCTCGGATGGCCCCGGGCCTACCGCAGCGGTGACATCGTTCGCGCGGATCCTGCCGGTCTGGTGTTCGTCGGCCGCGCCGATGAGCAGGTCAAACTGGCCGGCCGCCGGGTCGAGATGGGCGAAATTGACGAAGCCCTCTCCGAACTACCGGGAGTCGCAGCGGCAGCCGGAGCCATCCAGCTGAGCCCCAGTGGAAACAAGGTACTCGCGGGGTATCTGGTGCCGGCCTCGGGCGTGGTCCTCGATCTTGGACAGTGCCGGGCCCTCCTGGCTGAAAAACTGCCGGCGCAACTGGTTCCGGCCCTGGGCATTCTTGAGGAACTTCCCCTCAAGACCTCCGGCAAGGTGGACAGGAAAGCCCTTCCCTGGCCGCTGGCGACCGAGGCGGGTCCGCCGGTCAAGGTCAAGGAGCTCACGGGCGAATTGGCCTGGCTGGGTCAGCAATGGACAGATCTCCTCGGTCCACTGCCGCTCACCGAGGAGAGCAATTTCTTCGTCTCCGGCGGAGCCAGCCTGGCGGCCGCACAGTTGGTCTCCTCGCTGCGGGTCCGCTACCCGGACGTTTCCATTGCCGACATCTACGCGCACCCAACCCTCGGCGGGCTCTCAACCCACCTGCTGGAGAGCACCGCTTCAGAGTTCGAAGAGCGGGAAGTCGCGCCCACACCTGCGTCGATCGCTTGGATCCAGTCGGCAGTGATCCTGGCTCTCTACTCCATTACGGGCCTGCGCTATGTCACCGGCATCCTGATTGTCTGCTACATCCTCGTCCGGGTTTCGGACAGCCCGTGGGTTCCCAATCCGCCGCTCGTGCCGATTGCGATCGCGTGGGTAGTGCTCTACAGCCTTCCATTCCGTTTCCTCCTTGCCGTGGCATCGGCGCGCCTCCTGCTCATCGGGATCAGGCCCGGCGTCTACCCGCGGGGAGGCCTCACCCACCTGAGATTGTGGACCGCGGAACGGGTCGTCACCTTCTGCAAGCTGGAACCGCTGATGGGCACCCCCATGGCCTGCTGGTATGCCCGCGCGCTGGGATGCAAGGTGGGCAAAGACGTCCACCTCGACGCCATGCCACCGGTGACCGGACTTGCCACGTTCGGGACCGGCGCATCGATTGAACACGAGGCAGACCTGGCCGGCCACTGGCTCAACGGCGACGTCCTGCACATAGGCCGCATCCAGGTGGACGACGACGCGCGGGTCGGGATGCGCTCCACGCTCATGAACGACGCCCACGTCGGTGAAGGCGCAGAGATTGCACCGGGCACCTCCGTCACCGGCAAGGTCCCGGCCGGGGAACACTGGGCAGGATCGCAAATGGAGCACGTGGGCGCGGCAGGCACAGATTGGCCCTCCACCGCCAGCGAGCGCCGCCCCTCACCTCTGATCTCGATTCTCTACCCGCTCTCGCTCTCCGGCCTGACCCTCCTGCCCATCGTCTCTGTTGTCCCGGGCTGCTTCGTGGCACTGACTGCCCTTCGGGGGGCCCGGTCCCTTCAGGACGCCCTGTGGGCCCTGGCGGCGTGGAGCCCGGTGTTCCTGGTGGCCACCGTCGTTGTCTATCTGTCCCTGACGGCAGGACTCGTGCGCGCTTTGAGTGTCCTGATAAAGCCCGGCTTCCATTCGGTACATGGCGCGGCGGCCTGGGCCTCCTGGTTGACCGAAGCGCTGCTGACGAAATCCCTCATCGCCACCTACCCCATCTACGCCAGCCTCTTCACCCCGGTGTGGATGCGCATGATTGGCGCCCAGGTGGGCAAGCACGTGGAAGTCTCGACCGTCGAGACCCTGCCGCACCTTACCCGGTTCGCCGACCGGTCTTTCCTGGCAGACCACTCGATGGTGGCCGCACGGCGTGTCCGCAAAGGCTGGATCCACCTCGGCGCCGCAAGTGTGGGAGAAAAATCCTTTGTCGGCAACTCCGCAATCGTGGGGCCGGACCGCCACGTTCCCGACAACTCCCTGCTGGCCGTGCTGTCCTCCGCCCCGAAGGACATGCCCGCAAACTCGTCCTGGTTCGGACGTCCTGCCGTGGAGCTCCCCCGGCCGGCGGACCAAGGGGAATCGTCCCTCACCTACAACCCCGCACGGCGTCTGCTCGTTGCACGCGCGGCCGTCGAAGTGTGCCGGATTCTTCCAGCCATCGTCACGGCCTGGCTGGCCTTGATCACGGTATGGGTTCTCAACTTGATCTACGACCAGAACGGACTGGCCGTTACCGCCCTGTGGTCCGGTCCGGTGCTGCTGGGCAGCGGCGTCGTTGCCTGCCTTGTTGCCCTGGCCGCGAAATGGGCCCTCGTGGGGCGCTTCGAAGTGACTGAGTACCCGCTCTGGACCTCCTTCGTCTGGCGCAATGAACTCGCGGACGTCTTCTCCGAATCGCTGGCGGTCCCCGGGCTGGTCCGGATGAGCCTCGGCACGCCGATGCTCAACTGGTGGATGCGCCTGATGGGCACCAAAGTCGGCCGCGGGGTGTGGTGCGAGACCTGGTGGCTGCCGGAGTTCGACCTGATCTCCCTGGGCAATGGCGTCAGCGTCAATCGCGGAACCGTGCTGCAGACACACCTCTTCCACGATCGCATCATGCGGATGGACAGGATCCACCTGGGCCCCGAGTCAACACTGGGCCCGAACAGCATTGTGCTGCCGGGCAGCACGGTCAAGGACGGCGCCACGGTTGGCGCGGCGTCCCTGGTGATGCGCTCGGAGGTCGTGCCGGCGGGCAGCCACTGGGCGGGCAACCCCATCCGCCACTGGTCGCCGAACAGGGCTCCAATGAGGCAGCGGCATAGGGCCGCATCGGCCGGGAACTTCCAGCAATCAACACCACACCACGCGCCGTCGGCCAAGAACCCGGGAGTGTAAACAATGACTTTCATCGACGAGAGGGCGGACACTTCCGCCGCCGCATGCCGCGCCTTTGGATCGGTCATAACGGCGATGGTCACGCCGTTCGACCACCGCGGCGAGCCGGACGACGCGGGCGCCTCAACACTTGCGAGGTGGTTGACCCAGCCGGGCTGGAATGACGGCATCGTGGTCAACGGCACCACCGGAGAATCGGTGGCCACGTCGGATCGGGAAAAGGCCTCGATGGTCCAATGCGTGACGCAGGCAGTCCGGGACCGCGGCACGAAAGTCATCGCCGGGGTGGGTGCCGGCGACACACGCCACAGCGTCGCCCTGGCCATGGCTGCCGCGTCGCAGGGGGCGGACGGCCTGCTGGTGGTCGCGCCATACTACTCACGCCCGTCACAGCGGGGGATCCTCGAACATTTCCTTGCCATTGCCGACAGCACACCGCTTCCGGTAATGCTCTACGACATCCCGAAGCGGACGGGGGTCGCGGTAGAGCCGGACACGTTCGTGGCGGCCGCCAAGCACCCCCGTATCGTCGCGGTCAAGGACGCCAAAGGCGACCTGGAGTCGTCCGCCTGGGTGATGGAGCGGACGAACCTCGCCTACTTCTCGGGCGATGACGCGCTGAACCTGCCGTTGCTCTCCATCGGTGCGGTGGGTTTCGTTTCCGTCGTGGGCCACGTCGTCGGAAACCGGCTGCGCGACCTCCTCGACAGCTACCAGCAGGGACGGGTCGCGGAGGCACGTGACATCCACCGTGAGCTGCTCCCGATCTACCGGGGAATGTTCCGGGCTCCCGCCGCCGCATCAGTCAAAGCCGCATTGACCAGCCAGGGACTTCCCGGCGGACCGGTCCGGCTCCCCCTGGTCGGCCTCACGGAGGAGGAGACCCAGCTCCTGGTTCAGGATCTGGCATCAGTGCGGGTTCCTTCCTCACAGCCGGCATGAACGGCATCGACAAAATCGTGTGCAAAGGACGGCCATGACATCCACTAAGAAGCAGCGCCTCATCGGCGTCGACGTCGCCCGGGGCCTGGCCCTGATTGGCATGATGGCAATCCACATCCTGCCGGAGGCCGACGACAACTTCGAACCGACGCTGTCCTGGACCCTATTTGCCGGCAGATCCGCGGGTCTGTTCGCGCTGCTTGCCGGAGTGTCGCTGACCTTCACCTCAGGCGGCAGGACGCCGCTCAAGGGCAGGCCACTCACGGCAGCGAAGTGGGCCCTGGCAGTGCGCGCCCTCATCATCATGTCCATCGGCCTGCTCATCGCCCTGCTCAACCCGCCGGCAGCCATCATCCTGGCCTATTACGGGATGCTGTTCCTGATGGCGATTCCGCTGCTGGGATTTGGCCCCCGCGTTCTCGCGGCCGCCGCCCTCGGCTTTGCCGTGCTGGGGCCGATCTTCATGCAAGCGGTACGCGGCTCGCTGCCGACCCTGGACGGATATGATCCATCCTTCGCGACCCTGGTCACCGACCCTGCAGCGACGATCTCGGACTTGTTCGTGGGGGGCTCCTATCCAGCCATCCCCTGGATGGCCTACATCTGTGCAGGCCTCGCCCTTGGCAGGCTCGACCTCCGGTCCCACGCACTCCAAGTCAGAATGGCCGTCGGCGGCCTCGGACTCGCGACGGGCTCGTGGCTGCTGTCCGAACTCCTCCTGGGCCCCTTCGGCGGCAGGACCCACCTGCTCGAATCAACCCCGTGGATGGGCGCCAAGGGAATTCGCGACGTGCAGATCTGGGGTCCCGACAGTTGGGCCCCCGATCCGACCCTTCCCACAACGTCAGGGTGGTGGCTGACGATCCTCTCGCCGTATTCTTCGACACCACTGGAACTTCTCAACACCATCGGCATCGCGGTGATGGTGCTGGGTGCCGTGCTGCTCGTCGCCAGCAAGGCAGCAACGGCCTTCATGCCGCTCGCCACCATGGGCGGCATGACACTGACGCTGTATTCCGCGCACCTCGTTGCCCTGTCCACCGGCTTCCTCCTGGACCGTCCCGGGGTAGCCATGGCCATGCACACGTTCGCCGCAGCGCTCTTCGCCGTCATTTGGAGGAACGTGACCGCCGGAAAGCAAGGCCCCTTGGAGGGTCTAGTGTCCCGCGCCTCCAACCGGGCGCGCCAGCGGGTGCTCGGGAGCGGGGTTCCGGCAGCCAAGCCGGGGAACCCCGCCGCGGACTCCCTCCCCGGACCCGCCCCTGAGCCAAAACACAACGCGCGGGAGGGAGCCGTCACGTCTGCCGGCACCGACCGCCCGGGAGGTGCGCAATAGCCACGCTGAGCCGTCTCCTGGCCGTTCTCTTTGCCGTCCCAGCAGTGCTGGGACTCGCTGCGGCCCCGGTCTCAGCCGCGCCGTCTGCGGGAGCGGTATCCAATCCGTGCGAGCGCTTGAACGCAGGTGAAGTGCTGTTCCCCAGTCACGGAGCGCATCGGGTGACGTTCGCCACCGCGAAAGCCTATGGCGATATCGAGGTCCTCATTACGGGGTGCGTCAGCACCAGCGACGGGTATGTCCAGGAGTGGCAAAACACCGGATTCGCGGGCAGATCCGGTTTCGCCCCGCCGGGCAAGATGTGGCAGGACACGCTCTACTCGCCGCAGGGGTCATTCTCCTTCACCGAGGCGCTCGGCCGGGCCAACCCGGGAACGGCATTGAAGTACCACACGCTCAATCGCAAGTCGCGGTGGGGCGGGGAGCCCGGGCCGAACTACAACCAGTACTTCGAAGGTGAGGATGGCGGCGCTGACGAGGACCTGTGGTTCTATATGCGGGAGGGGGACTACGAGCAGGCGGCCGTCATCAACTGGAACCGCGAACCCGACATGCCCACCGTTCAGGGCGCCTCCTTCGCCATCTTCCTGCATGCCGGCAATTCGCCTACTCTGGGGTGCATCTCCACCGACCTCCCCACCGTGACCCGCCTCCTCGAGAGTGCCACGCCGGGCGACCGGATCATTATGGGAGTGGAACCTGCGGTGTTCAGCCGAAGCACGAAAACCACCGCAACCCCGCACCCAACGGCCGCGGCGAAGGCCACCGCCGCCCCGCTGCCCACGGGTGCCACCAAGACCCCCGCAAGCCCCCCGGCGGCTGTCCCGCTGCCGGCCAAGATTCTTGCCGCCGGACTCGGCGCGGCCGCAGTCCTGACCGGCGCCGCCGTTCTTGTCCGCCGGCGCAAACGCCTCTGAGCTGCACCGCCCCCGCGGGAACCGCGTCCGGTTACTTAACATGACGACGGCGGCTCTGCGGGCCGGCGTCGCAGGTGTTACGTTTTTTGTGAGTAATGAGACCCGGCGCCAAGCCCTGACTGGCCGGTCGGCAACCCTCCCTTTCGCGGCGGGGTGCCTCAGGTGAATACTCGGCATATCGACCCATTCGAGCTGCAAACGTGAAAGAAGGAGAGCCGTCGTGCCTGACGCGTCCGCCCCCGCTGTGCCCGCCACAGCCCCGTCCCCCGCTTCCCCCGGCGCCGACGTGAAGCTGGCCTACCGCCTGTTCACCGGCCCCGATGACCACGCCTTCTGCGAGCGCGTGTCCGCCGCGCTGGCCGAAGGCTACGTCCTGCACGGCAGCCCCTCGGCCACGTTCAACGGCAGCACCGTGATCGTTGCGCAGGCCCTCGTGCTGCCGGCCGCGATCGCCAGCGCTGACGCCGCCGTCGCCAACGCGGTGGATGAGCTCGACGCCGTCGAGTTCGAGGGCGAAGGCCACGCGTGAGCTACGCCGGAGACCTGACCCCGCAGGAGGCCTGGGTCCGGCTTGAAGCCGGCGCCGTCCTGGTCGACGTCCGCACCGAGGGCGAATGGGCCCACATCGGTGTTCCAAATACGGCGGATGCCGGCGGCCTGCGGGATCCGCTGTTCATCCAGTGGACGTTTGCCGGCGGAGCCCCAAATCCGCAGTTCGTGGAGCAGCTGCGCCGGCAGGTACCCGCAGTCGACGGCGCCGAACTCATCTTCCTGTGCCGCTCCGGCGCGCGTTCCGCGGCGGCCGCGGGCGCCGCCGCCGCGGCGGGCTTCACCGCCTACAACGTCCTCGAGGGCTTTGAGGGCGAACCGGACCCATCCGGCGCCCGCACCGTCAACGGCTGGAAGAACCGCGGCCTCCCCAGCAACCCCGGAAAGCACTAAGTGGGCTTCAATCCCGACGCCCAGGGCTGGAGCCCGGACACCCAGGCCGTCCGCGGCGGCCTCGACCGCACCGGGTTCCAGGAGACCACCGAGCCGATCTTCCTGAACTCCGGCTTCGTCTACGAATCCGCCGCCGCGGCCGAGCGTGCCTTCACGGGCGAGGATGAGCGCTTCGTCTACTCCCGCTACGGCAACCCCTCCGTGGCCACCTTCCAGGAACGGCTCCGTCTGCTGGAAGGCACCGAGGCGTGCTTCGCCACCGCCTCGGGCATGTCCGCGGTGTTCACCGCACTCGGGGCGTTGCTCGCCGCCGGGGACCGTGTTGTCGCGGCCCGCTCCCTGTTCGGCTCGTGCTTCGTGATCCTGAACGAAATCCTGCCGCGCTGGGGCGTGCAGACGGTCTTCGTGGACGGTCCGGACCTGGACCAGTGGCGCGCCGCCCTGTCGGAACCCACGACGGCGGTCTTCTTCGAATCCCCGTCGAACCCGATGCAGGAAATCGTTGACATCGCCGCCGTGAGCGAGCTGGCGCACGCCGCCGGCGCGACGGTCGTCGTCGACAATGTTTTCGCCACTCCCCTGCTGCAGCGCTGCGGGGAGCTCGGCGCGGACGTGGTCGTCTACTCCGGCACCAAACACATCGACGGCCAGGGCCGTGTGCTCGGCGGGGCGATCCTGGGCTCCAAGGAGTTCATCGACGGCCCGGTCAAGCAGCTCATGCGCCACACCGGTCCGGCGCTGTCGGCCTTCAACGCCTGGGTGCTGACCAAGGGGCTGGAGACCATGGGCTTGCGGGTGAACCACTCCTCTGCCTCCGCACTGCGGCTGGCCGGATGGCTGCAGGAGCAGCCCGCCGTCAGCTGGGTGAAGTACCCGCTGCTGCCGTCCCACCCGCAGTACGAGCTGGCCGCACGGCAGATGAAGGCCGGCGGCACCGTGCTGACCTTCGAGCTGTCCCCGTCCCCGGGACGGACGGCGAAGGAAGCCGCCTTCGCCCTGTTGGACGCCCTCCGGATCATCGACATCTCAAACAACCTTGGCGATTCAAAGTCCCTCATCACGCATCCGGCCACCACGACGCACCGCGCCATGGGTCCGGAGGGACGGGCGGCGATCGGGCTGAGCGACGGTGTGGTGCGGCTGTCGGTGGGCCTGGAAGAGGTGGAGGACCTGATCCGGGACCTCGGTTACGCGCTCAAGCAGGTCTAGCTCCGGCGGACCCGGGAGAGCACGGGGGCCGGTTCCGCCGCCCCCTCCGTCTCCTCGGTTTCCGCGCCGCGCGTCGTGACGCGCACGGCATGGGCGACGACGGCGGCCAGTCCGGCGTCGTCGACGGGAGTGTCCAGCCCCGGAGCGCAGAGAGCCTGGCGCTGTTGCTGCGAGCCCGTGCCGTCCGCCAGTATTCGGTTGACTCCGTGGCGCACCAGGTCCAGCTCCCCCTGCTCAGCCAGCACGGGGGCCAGGAAGTCCACGAGAGCATGCACCACCTCGGCCGCGGGAGCGGGGGTGAAGGTTCCGAAGTCCAGCAGCTGCCCGCGCAGTCCGCAGTTGCTGGCCTGCCAAGCTGCCATCCGCAGCAGCAAGGTCGGCACCGGTGCAGGGTCGACGCCGTCGTCCCATTCCCGGGCGGCTGTCTCGACAAGCGCCCGCACCAGGACGGCGATCAGCGCCGCGTCGTCCGCCCGCAGGCAGACATCGGCGACCCGGACCTCCACGGTGGGATGATGCCGGCACAGCCGCGCATCGAAGTAGACCATCCCCTCATCCATCAGGACCCCGGTCTCCACCAGCCGGCTCACAACCCGGCGGTAGACCGGCAGGTTGCCGAAGATCATTGTGGGCCCGGACCCCGGCCAGCGGTTCCACGCCTGGGTGCGGTAGCTTTCGAACCCGGTCTCCGTGCCGTTCCAGTAGGGGGAGTTGGCGCTGAGGGCGATCAGCACCGCGAGCTTGTCCCGGATCCGGTCCAGCACCGCGACCGCTTCCTCCGGCGACTCCACGAAGGTGTGGACGTGAAACCCGCAGGTCAGCTGCTCCTGCACGGTGAGGCCAAAGCGCCTCTGCATGGTTGCGTACCGCGGGTTGGGCGTCGTGTGTGTGACCGACGCCAGCGGCGAGGTGGCCAGGGCGGCCACCCTGGCGCCGTGGGTTTGGGCGGCCCGGTCGGTGAAGGCCCGGGACTGCCGGATCTGCCGGAGTAGGGCTCCGTGGTCCAGGCAGGGCATCGTCTGGGTCTCGATCTGCTCGAGCTTGAGCTCGAAGCTGAAGCCCGAATCGTCGTGCGCGGGACTGGTGGCGGCCTCGGGCTCCACGGCGGCGGCCACCGGCTTGAGGCCGCCCAGCAGCGCATCGGCCAGCGCCAGCGGGACCCCGGTGACGGGGTCCACGATCAGCAGTTCCTCCTCGACGCCAAAGGTCCGCATGCAACTATTGTCCGTCCGCACCCGCCCCGTCGCGCTACCCCCAGTGCGGGTCATTTAGCGGCGGGGACCGGCCGATTCAGTCCTGGAAATACTCGATCTTGGCGCCGATGGTGTTGAGCCGTTCAGCCAGGTCCTCATAGCCGCGCTCGATCACGTAGATGTTGCGCAGCTCGGACACACCCCGCGCGGCGAGCATGGCCAGCAGCAGGCAGGCGGCAGGGCGCAGGGCGGGCGGGCAGCCGACCTCCGCGGCCCGCCACTTGGTGGGCCCGTTGACGTAGATCCGGTGCGGATCCAGGAGCTGGACCTGGGCGCCCAGCTTATTCAGCTCGGTCAGGTAGATGGCCCGGTTCTCGTACACCCAGTCGTGGATCATCGTCTGACCCTGCGCGTTGGCGGCGATGACGGCGAAGAACGGTAGGTTGTCGATGTTCAGGCCGGGGAAGGGCATCGGGTGGATCTTGTCCTCCGGCGCGGTCAGCTCCGAGGGCTGGGTGGTGACGTCCACCAGCCGGGTGCGGCCGTTGCGGGCGACGTATTCCGCCGACACCTCCAGCCGCTGGCCCATCTGCTCAAGCGTCGCCAGCTCGATCTCCATGAACTCGATCGGGACCCGGCGGATCGTGACCTCGGAATTCGTCACGATGCCGGCGGTGATCAGGCTCATCGCCTCGATCGGGTCCTCGGACGGGAAGTACTCGATGTCGACGTTGATCGACGGGCGGCCGACGATCTTGAGCGTCGTGGTGCCGACGCCGTCGATCTGCACGCCCAGCATCTGCAGGTAGAAGCAGAGGTCCTGGACCATGTAGTTCGGGCTGGCGTTGCGGATGATGGTGCTGCCGCTGCGGTGCGCGGCGGCCATGATGGCGTTCTCGGTCACCGTGTCGCCGCGTTCACTCAGCACGAAAGACCGGTCGTGGCCGTCCGAGGTCGGTGCCTGCACGCTGTAAAAGCCGGACTTCGCCTCGACGCTGAGCCCGAACTGCCGCAGGGCCTGCATGTGCGGCTCCACGGTGCGGGTGCCGAGGTCGCAGCCGCCTGCGTAGGGCAGCCGGTATTCGGTGGACTCATCGAGCAGCGGGCCCAGGAGCATAATGACGCTGCGGGTGCGCCGGGCGGCCTCCACGTCCATCGAGGCCAGGTCCAGCACGGCCGGGCGGCGGATCTGCAGATCGTTGGCGTTGAGCCAGGTGCATTCGACGCCGATGCTGGTCAGCACCTCGACGATCCGGTTGACCTCCTCGATCCGGGCCAGCCGGCGCAACACCGTGGTGCCGCGGTTGATGAGGCTGGCGCAGAGCAAGGCGACGCCGGCGTTCTTGCTGCTGTTGACGTCGACTGCGCCGGAGAGCGTGCGGCCGCCCTCGACCCGGAGGTGGGTCATCTGGGGCCGGCCCACCTTGACGATGGTGCGGCCGAAAATCGATTCGAGCCGCTGGATCATTTTCAGGCTCAGGTTCTGCTTGCCCTGCTCCATCCGGGCGATGGCGCTCTGGCTGGTTCCCAGCTCGGCGGCCAGCTGTCCCTGGGTCCAGCCCTTCTCGCCGCGGGCGTCCCGGAGCACGGCGCCAACGTATTCGGCAGTCTGTTGAGTCATATCCAACAAATATCATGGATGAGTTATTGACGCCCTCCACGCTGCCCGAATAGCAGTGAATCTCACACGATACTCACCTCGTGATTCACCTCGTGCGATATCGCTTCTTCCATGCCGGCCCCGGGGGCACCGGCTATTGCTGGCCGAGGAACACCATGTTCCACGTACCGGCCCCTACGGCGGCGGCCACGGCGGCCCCCGCGATCAGCACGCCGCCCAGTACCACCCACGCGTCCAGCCAGCTAAACGTCGCCTCCCGAGCCCAGGTCCGCTCCGCGCCGCCGAAGCCGCGCGCTTCCATGGTCACCGCGAGCCGGGAAGCGCGGCGGACCGCCTGGACCAGCAGCCCGAAGCTTTGCCCCAGCGTGGCCCTCAGCCGCTGCACCGGATTTCCGTGCGAGCCCACTCCCCGGGCCCGGCGGGCCATGCCGATGGTCTGCCACTCTTCGGCCATAACGCCCACCAGCCGCATTGCGGCGAGGGTGCCCAGGACGAAGCGGTGCGGCAGTTTGGCCTGCTGCGCCAGGGCGTCGGCCAGGTCCGTCGGGTCCGTGCAACTCATCAGCAGGACTGCGGGCAGGGCGATCGCGAGGCCGCGCAACAGGAACCCGAGCCCGAGCTGCAGCGAGCCTTCGCTGATGGACCAGACGCCGACGTCGAGCAGTGTCCTTCCGTGGTCCGCGGCCAGGATCGCGGTGCTCCAGCCGCCCACTGCCGCCGCAAGGATCAGCGGCCAGCCGCGCTGCCAGAGCAGGGCCAGGGTCAGGCCGGCGAGCGGGAGCAGCAGGAGTTCGAACGCGAGCGCCACCGACGCGGAGACCCAGTCGATGGACAGCGCCAGCGCCACGGTGATGAACAGGACGCCGGAGAACTTGGCCAGCGGGTTGGCGCGGGTCAGCAGGGCTTTGTTGCCACGCAGTGTCAGGGTGTCCCTCACGGCGCCGCCACCCCCGGCGTCGTCCGGCCGGGCAGACCGGGCAGCCCGGGTTGCGGGGCGCCGAGGGTGAGCTCGGTGCCGCCGAGGACCTGGCTGAATTCCGCGTCATGGGTCACCGAGACGACGGCGGTGCCGGCGTCGAGCAGCTCGGAGAGGAAGGAAGCCAGCTCAGCCCAGGTGTTGGCGTCCTGGCCGAAGGTGGGTTCGTCCAACACCAGCACCTGCGGGTGGGCGGCGAGCACGGTGGCCACCGAGAGCCGCCGTTTTTCGCCGCCGGAGAGTGTGTAGGGATTGGCGTCCACGAGGTCGCGCAGCCGCAGGCGCTCCAGCAGTTCGTCCACCCGCTCTTCGCCCCGGCCCAGATGGCGGGGGCCGAACATCAGTTCGTCCAGCACCCGACCGGTGACGAACTGGTGCTCGGGTTCCTGGAACACCGTGCCGATCCTGGCGATCAACTGCTGGGCCTTCCACTTGTACGGATCGATGCCGGCGCCGGCGCTCAGCTCGGTGGTGGCGGACACGGCCCCCGCAACCGGCGCCAGCAGCCCGGCCAGGGTCAGGGCGAAGGTTGACTTTCCGCAGCCGTTGGGGCCGGTGATGGTCAGCGCCTGCCCGGCCCTGACCTGGGCCGTAATCCCGGACTGCACCGGTACCGGCGGGACAGTCCGGAAGCCCGCCAGCAGGCCGGTGCGGCGCGGGCGTTGGCGGGAGACGGCCAGCCCCTCGGCGGCCAGCAGCAGCTGGGCGGGCCCTTGACCCGCCGCGGCAACTCCGCCCGCGCCGGTGTCCGCGGTGCGCGCCCGCGCGGCCGGCACATGGCCGGGCACCCAGACGCCGGCGGCGATGAGCATGTCCCGCGCCTGCTCCAGGACCTGGTCCGGCGGGCCGTCCAGGAGCACGGCGGAGTCCCCGGCGGACCCCGGCTGCAGCACGACGATCCGGTCCACGAGGTCTTTCCAGACGGCGACGCGGTGCTCCACCACCACCAGCGTGGCCCCGGTCTTGTCCAGGCAGCGCCCCACGGCGTCGCGGACCTCCAGGACGCCGGCCGGGTCGAGGTTTGCGGTGGGTTCGTCCAGCAGCAGCAGGCCCGGCCGCATCGCAAGGATGCCGGCGAGCGCCAGCCGCTGCTTCTGCCCGCCGGAGAGCGCCGACGTCGGATGGTCCAGCGGCAGCCGCCCCAGCCCGACGTCGTCAAGCGCTTCCGCCACCCGCCGCCAAATCTCCGCCGGCGGAACGGCGAGGTTCTCGGCCCCGAAGGCGACGTCGTCGCCCAGGCGCGAGAGCACCACCTGGGTTTCCGGGTCCTGCTGCATGAGCCCCGCCCGGCCGCGCCGTGCCCTCGGCGGGGCCCCGTCGATCAGCAGGCTGCCGGTCTCGTCGGAGTCCTCGGCGTCGGGGGAGCCAGCCCCGGAAGGGCCGGCGGCGGAGGTGTCGGCGGTGCTGTCCCCCAGCACCCCGGCCAGAGCGTGCAGCAGCGTGGACTTGCCGGCCCCGGAGGGGCCCAGCAGCAGGACACGCTCGCCCGGGCTGATGTCCAGGTCCAGTCCGCTGACGGCGGGTCGGCGCCGGCCGGCGTGCCGCCAGCCCCAGCCGCGGGCGGTGACCGCGGCCGGGTGGACGGCGTAGTCTGCGGGCATCAGGAGAAGACGGGTTCCGATGCCGCCTTGCGGGACGCGAACGAGGCCAGCACGCCGGTCTTGGCGAGCCCGCGGGTGGCCAGCCAGGACAGTCCGCCGGCAATCACGGCTCCGGAGATGGCGCAGAAGACGATGTAGGCGAGCTTGTCACCGGGTTCGTAGGCGATGTTCCAGCCCCAGGGCAGGAAGGAGTCGTTCAGGCCGCAGAACAGGCCCGCGCCGGCGCCGGCCAGCAGGGACACCGGCAGGTTGAACTTCTTGTAGAGGAAGGCGGCGAAGATGAGTTCGGCGCCGAGACCCTGCAGGATTCCGGAGATCAACACTGTGGTGCCGTACTGCGAGCCCATGATCAGCTCGCCGGTGGCGGCCACCGCTTCGCAGAACAGCGCAGCGCCCGGTTTGCGGACGACGAGCATGCCCAGGATTGCCGGGAGCATCCAGCCTCCGGCGTAGAGCCCGGTCAGCGGCGGGTAGACCGCGGTCAGCGGGGCCGTCACGAGGTTGGCGCCCTGGTCCCAGGCCCAGAAAATCACGCCGCCGGCAACAGCGATCAACGCGGCCAGCACAATGTCGACCACGCGCCAGCTGTATTTGCCGGCGGCCAGTGTTTGCTTTGCAGAAATATCAGTCATATCGTCCTCCTGAGGTACAGGAGGGGAGGGCGTTCCGGCTGCACGCGGCTTTCGCCACGGATGCCGGGCACCCCGAGAACTCGACTCCCTTGCGCCGGTACTAACCGGATCAGGTTCGAGGGTCTGCGGCTGTCCGCACTCTCAGCGCCCACTTACGGTTCACCGGATTGCTCCAGTGATGCCGACGGCGGCGCTCCCCTGTCGTATTAAAATCACCCTTGTGGGCTGGGCCAGTTTACACCCGCCGGAGCCCAAGTGACTCGCAGCTGGGGTTGCGCAGCGGCACCCACCTAACGGAAGCTGAATCCCATGAGCGAGGCCCCCGTTCCTTCCCCCGACTACGACCCGGACTCCGCGGAACCGCAGCCGCCCGGGTCCCTGGCCGCGCTCATCGGCCGGATCCTGACGGAAATCGACGAACTGCAGTTCCGCTCCTTCAGCAAGGACGACGCCCTGGAGCTCGGGTTCCTGCTGGTGGAACTCGGCCGGCGACGCAACCACCCCATCGCCATCGACATCACCAAGGGTGAGCAGGTACTTTTCCACGCGGCGCTCGAAGGCGCCACGCCGGACAACGAGCGCTGGATCAGGGCGAAGCAGCGCACGGCCTCCCGGTACGAAGTCCCGTCGCTGCTGGTGGGCCTCCGGGCCAGGGCCGCCGGGCGGAGGATCGAGGACAACGCCTGGTTCGACCAGCAGGAATTTGCCGCCCACGGCGGCTCCTTTCCGATCTACCTGCGCGGGACGGGGGCTGTCGGCACGGTCACGGTTTCGGGGCTGCCGCAGAAGGCCGACCACCAGCTGGTGGTCGAGGCCCTGACCGAAATCCTCAACCGTTCGGACACCACGGCAGGGACGCTAGGCTAGGGGAAGCCCTGTTCCCTCCCGCAAGGAGTACGACGTATGAACATCTTCATCAAACTGCTTGGCACCGGCATCAGCCTCGTCGCCGGTTTCGTCGGCACCAAGGTGGTCGACACCGTCTGGGAAAAGACCACCGGCAATAAGCCGCCCAAGGGCCACGACGACGACGTCCCCACCACGCTGCGCCAGGCCCTGACCTTCGCCCTGATTTCGGCCTCGGTCAGCGCCATCATCCAGGTCCTCGCCAACCGCGGCACGCAGCGCGCGATCACCCGCTTCGCCAAAACCCAGGACATCGTCTAAGCCGCCTCGCACGGGGCAAACCGCCCAGGGCAATCCGTCACTCGACGTCGTCGTCGGTAAATCCGCTTTTGCCGGCCGCCTGCTGCACCACGGCCTCCAGCTCGTCTGCGCTGAGCAGTTCGGGGTGGAGGTGTTTGGTGCGGTAGCCGGCCCGGCCCACCATGTGGGCCGAGACCGGCACGGTGAGCAGTTGGAAAATCCACGCCACCACCAGCACCGGCCACACCCACCAGGTGCGCAGTTGCAGCCCCACGGCGCAGAGCAGCAGGAACAACCCCAGGACCTGAGGTTTGGTCGCGGCGTGCATCCGGCTCATCAGGTCGGGGAAGCGCAGCAGGCCTATGGCCGCGCCGAGGGACATCAGCGCCCCCAGCACCATGAACACAGCCGAGACGGTATCGATCACGGCGTCGGCGGAGAACGTCTCAGGATTCATTGGGCTGCTTCCTCCGGTCTGCCACAAAACGGGCCACCGTCACCGAGCCCACAAAGCCGATGATGGAGATGGACACCAGGAGCATCAGGTTGTTCAGGTGCCGGTTGACTGCCATGTCAATGCACAGCGCCGCGCCCAAGATGGCGAGCAGCACGTCGGCTGCGAGCACACGGTCCAGCAGCGAGGGCCCGCGCGCGATGCGGATGATCGCGCCGCCCGCGGCGAGCGACAGCACGACGGCGGTGACGGCCAGGACCAGGGGCATCATGCGCCCACCTCCTGTTTCAGGGCGGTCAATTCGGCCGGGGTGCCCATGATCCGGATCAGTCCGGCCTCGGTGTCGCGGACCTCCTTGCGGAGCTTGGCGGCGTCCTCGGCGTCGCGGACGTTAATGCCGTGGATGTAGAGCGTGGACGTGGACCTGTCCACCTCCACCACCAGCGACCCCGGGATCAGCGAGATGACGTGCCCGGTGGCGGTCACCAGCAGGTCGGAGTGGCTCCGGAGCGGGACGGCGACGACGGCGCTGATCACCCGCGGCCCCTTGACCAGGGCCAGGAACAGGACCTGGAAACTGGCCGCCACGACTTTGCCCAGGAAAACCACGGCGAACGGTACGGCGCGCAGCACGTTGAATCGACCGCCCAGCTCCACCGGCGGCAGGTAAAAGAGCCGCGCCACCACCACGGCGATCAGGGCGCCGAAGAGCAGGTTGCCCGCGCTGAAGTCCTGCCAGAGGGCGCCCCAGACGATGACGAGCCAGACCAGCAGCGGCAGTTCCTGGCGCAGCGAGATTCTCTTTCGCGTCATTTCGGCCCCTCCTGCCGCGGCATCTGCGCGATGACCGGAACCGGGGCTTCGTCCCCCAGCACGGCCTGGATGTAGGAGGACCGGTCCAGCATCTCCGAGGCCGACTGCCCGGCCACCCTGAACAGCGGCCCTGCAAAGACCGTCAGCGCCACCCCGAACAGCACCAGGGCCAGGGTGGAACCCACCATGGTGCGCGGCAGCAGGGTCACGTTCTGCTGGCCGGCGCGGTCACCTGTGGCCTGGCTGCCGGGGCCGGCGAGCAGCACGGGGTCCGGGTGTTCGGCGTCCTCGGGCTTGCGCCAGAACGCACGGTTCCAGACCCTGGCGATGGCCAGCAGGGTCAGCAGGCTGGTCAGCACACCGCCTGCCACCAGGGCGTAGGCCAGCGGGGTCCCCAGGGCGACGCCGGCCTGCAGCAGGCCAAGCTTGCCAAGGAACCCGGAGAGCGGCGGGATGCCGGCCAGGTTCATGGCCGGCACGAAGAACAGCACGGCCAGCAGCGGCGAGAGCTTGGCGAGCCCTGCGATCCGGTCCACCGAGGAACTCCCGGCACGACGCTCGATCAGGCCGGTCACGAGGAACAGGCTGGTCTGGATGGTGATGTGGTGCGCCACGTAGAACACCGCGGCCCCGAGTCCGGCGACGGAGGACATCGCCAGGCCGAACACCATATAGCCGATGTGGCTGACCAGCGTGAAGGAGAGGAGCCGCTTGATGTCGCTCTGAGCCAGGGCACCGAGGATTCCCACCACCATGGTCAGCAGCGCCGCGACCATCAGCGGGGTATTGAAGGTGTCCCCGGGGAAGAGCAGGGTCTCGGTGCGGACCATCGCATAGACGCCCACCTTGGTGAGCAGGCCGGCGAACACGGCGGTGACCGGGGCCGGCGCCGTCGGATACGAGTCCGGCAGCCAGAAACTCAGCGGGAACACGGCCGCCTTGATGCCGAACGCCACGAGCAGCAGGACGTGCAGGAGGTTTCGCGTGCCCTGGTCCAGGTCGGCCAGCTTGATGGCGAGGTCCGCCATGTTGATGGTCCCGGTGGCGCCGTAGATCATGGCGATCGCGATCAGGAAGAGCACCGAGGACACCACCGAGACCACCACGTAGGTCACACCGGCACGGACCCTCGGGCCCGTCCCGCCCAGGGTCATCAGCACGTAGCTGGCGGTCAGCAGGATCTCAAAGCCCACGTAGAGGTTGAAAAGATCGCCGGAGAGGAAGGCGTTGGAGACGCCCGCGACGAGGATCAGGTAGGTGGGGTGGAAGATCGACACGGGGGCGTCGCTGTCGCCGTCGGCCATGCCCTGGCCGGTGGCGTAGACCAGCACGGCGAGGCTGACCGCCGAGGACACCACCAGCATGAGCGAGGAGAACTGGTCCACCACCATCACGATGCCCCAGGGCGGCAGCCAGCCGCCGATATTCACGGCCGCCGTGCCGCCCTCCCAGACGGAGGCCAGCAGCCAGCATTCCAGCAGCAGGGTCAGCGACAGCAGCGCGATGCTCACGGTCCGTTGCGCCCTGGAATGACGGATCAGCAAAAAGGTCAGGGCGGCCCCAAGGATGGGGATGACGACGGCGAGCGGGGCGAAGCTGGCGATGTTCACTTGGTCCCTCCTTCCGTGCCGCGGGCGATGTTTTGGGATCCTGGCTGTTCCTCGGCGGCGGCGTCCGCGGCCGGCATCCGGCGGGCGCCGGCCTGCACGACCTCGTCGCCGCCGGAGGCCGACAGGAGCGGGAACTCGGAGGTTTCGGCCGGGACGACGGCGTCGTCCTCGGCATCGAAGCTGGGTGTTTCGGCCACGCGGCGGTCCTCGGCGTCGTCTTGGATTTCGTCCTGGCGGGCCAGCACCCAGGTGCGGTAAATGATGCCCAGCATAAAGGCCGTGACCGCAAAGGAGATCACGATCGAGGTCAGGATCAGCGCCTGTGGGAGCGGGTCGCTGTAGTCCCCGGCGGGCGTGTCCTTGCTGAACAGCGGGGCGAGCCCCGCGTAGCCGCCGGTGGCGAGGATCAGCAGGTTGGTGGCGTTTGCCAGCACCATGAGGCCGAGCAGGACCCGGGTGAGGCTCCGTTCCAGCAGCAGGTAGATGCCGCAGGCATACAGCGCTCCCATCACCGTGAGCAGGGTCAGGTTGACGCTCATGATCTCCCCTTGGCGGTGGTTTCTGCCGGGACGCCGTCGGACGGTTCCGCGGAGCGTTCGGCGGGCTGTTCCCCCGGCTGTTCCTCGAAATGCTCGTCGATTTCCGCGCCCAGGCTGCGCAGCACGTCCAGGGCCAGGCCGATGACGACGGTGTAGACGCCGATGTCGAAGATTGTGGAGGTGACGAATTTGATGTCACCAAAGACCGGAAGCCACAGTTCGATGACGGCGCTTTGGAAGACCTGCCCGCCGAGCAGCAGCGGCGCGACGCCGGACGCGGCGGCGGTCGCGAGGCCGATCCCCAGCAGGGCACCGGCGCTGACCGGCGTGGCCTCGCGCAGTTCGAAACGGCCCCCGGCGAGGTAGCGGATGGCGAGCGCCAGGCCGGCCGTGAGCCCGCCGGCGAAACCGCCGCCGGGCAGGTTGTGCCCGGCGAGCAGCAGGTAGAGGGAGAAGACGATCATCGAGTGGAAGATCAGCCGGGTGACGACTTCGAAGATGATGGATCGGCGTTCTGGGGCCATGGTCCGGCCGGCCACGAGCCATGCGTCGCGCGCCGAGGCGGCGAAACGCCGGCTCATGGCAAGCGCCGCGTTGTCCCGGGTGTTGCCGGCAACGCCCGCCCGGCGCCCGACGGTCCCCTCCGCCACGGGCGCGGAGGGCCCGATCCGGTCGCCGCGGCCGCGGACGAAAATCAGGCTGGCGACGCCGGTCGCCGCGAGCGCCAGAACGGAGATCTCGCCGAAGGTGTCCCATGCCCGGATGTCCACGAGGGTGACGTTGACGATGTTCAGGCCGCCGCCGTCCTCATAGGCCAAGCGCGGGAATTCCAGCGAGACCGGCGTGGCCACACGCGCGCCCAGGGCATAGATCGCCACGAAGATCATAGTGACGCCGAACGCCGCCCCAATGATCACCCGGACGACCCGGTACTTGCCGCCGGTGCGGTCGCGCAGTTCGGCCGGCAGGCTGCGCATGGCGAGGACGAAGGCCACCAAGATGATGGTCTCCACCAGCATCTGTGTCAGGGCCAGGTCCGGGGCGCCCTGGAGCGCGAACATCAGCGCAATGCCGTAGCCGGTGACCGAGACCATCAGCACGGCCAGGAAGCGTTTGTTGGCCCGCACGGCGGCGAGTGCGCCGATCACGATGCCTGCGCCGACCACGGGTTGCAGGGGCGAGCTGGGATCGATGAAGTACAGGCCGTCGGGCAGCGGCTTATTGGCCAGCAGCAGGGCCGTGAGGGGCAGGACGAAGGCAACGGTCAGGATGACGGAGAGGTAGAAGTAGAGCGAGCCACGCTGGGTGCGGCCGGTGACCCAGACGGCTGCATCATCGAGGGCGCCAATGGAGAGCTGGTAGGCGCGGTCGCCGTCGACCCAGCCGGGAACCAGGCCCTGGACGCGGGAGACGGCGTTCCGTCCGTAGAACATTGCCGCGCCCAGGGCGAACGTCACCGCCGTCATCCCCAGCGCCGGAGTGAAGCCGTGCCAGAGCGCCAGGTGACCGGCGGCGGCTGCCGGGTCCTCGCCGTCGCGCACAAACAGTGCGGCGTAGGGCTGGATCCACGCGTCCACCGGGGCCGGCCACAGTCCATAGACGATGGTCAGCAGGCTCAGCACGGCGGGGGCCGCCAGGAAGGCCGGCTTGACGGCCTTGAACGGGGTGGCCTCGACGCCGGGCTTGACTGCGAAGGCGCCCCACATGAACCGGGCGCTGTAGGCGAAGGTCAGGATGGAGCCCACGACCAGGCCGACGAGGAGCACGGGCCCCCACGGGCCGGCGGCGGCGCCGGTGCCGTGGTCCACGAACGCCTCGAAGACCGATTCCTTCGCCACGAAGCCGGCCAGCGGCGGGATGCCGGCCATGGATGCCGCACCGACGGATGCCACGATGGCCAAGGCCCGGGACGAGCGGTAGACCCCGGAGAGCTTGCGGATGTCGCGGGTCCCGGCCTGGTGGTCGATGATCCCGACCACCAGGAACAGCGTGGCTTTGAAGAGTCCGTGCGCCAGCAGCAGGCCGAGACCGGCGAGTGCCGCGTCGGGCTGGCCGAGGCCTACCACCATGGCCAGGAAGCCCAGCTGGCTGACCGTGCCATAGGCGAGGATGAGCTTAATGTCGGTCTGCCGCAGGGCGCGGTAGCCGCCCACCAGCATGGTCGCCAGCCCCAGGCCGAGCACCACCGGGAGCCAGAACGCCGTCTCTGCGAACCCGGGGGCAAGCCGCGCCACGAGGTAGATGCCCGCCTTGACCATGGCCGCGGCGTGCAGGTACGCACTCACCGGCGTCGGCGCGGCCATCGCACCGGGAAGCCAGAAGTGGAAGGGGACCAGTGCGGATTTCGTGATCGCACCCACCAGTACCAGCACGACGGCGGCCGCCACCGTGGCCGCGGCGGGACCCGTCACCAGTTCCGGTGCCATCGCCAGGAGGGCCGAGATCCGGTAGGTTCCCGCGGTGGCGCCCAGCATGATCAGCCCGACGAGCATGGCCAGGCCCCCGGCGGTGGTGACCACCAGCGCCTGCAGCGCCGAGCGGCGGGCAGACAACCTGGTGCGGGCGTAGCCGATCAGCAGGTAGGAGAGCACCGTGGTCAATTCCCAGAAGACGAACATCAGCAGCAGGTCATCGGCGGTGACCAGCCCGAACATCGCTCCGGCGAACGCCAGCAGCTGGGCCCCGAAGCCACCCAGGTGGCTGTCCTTGTCCTTGAAGTAGCGGGCACAGTAGACCAGGACCAGCGCCCCGACGCCCAGGATCAGCAGCGACATGACCCAGGCCAGGGCGTCCATCCGGAAGGCCAGCTCGAGCCGGAGGTCCGGGATCCACGGCAAGACCGACGTGATGGAACCGGCGTCGGAGTACACCGCGTCGTGCTGGAAGGCCAGCCAGACAAACGATCCCGCGGGCACTGCCGCCAGCGCGAAGAACGCATTCCTGCCGATCCTGCGGAACAGGAACGGCGCCACAGCAGCCACCGCGAAGTGCACGGCAAGGACTGTGATCACTGGTATCTCCGCAACGTCAGGTACTCGATTGTCAAAAAGTTGGAGCAGGCGGGGCATTGGTTAGGTTCGGTGCGGCAAGTTTACCAAGCGTGCACAAATTCTTTTCCCCATGACGGGCCGGGTCGCGGGCCACGACGGGCCGGTGCGGTCCGAACCGTTTCCTCCCCGGGTGGACCGCATCGGACGGCTAACATCAGGCTATGAACTCCGCCACCGCCCCCGAGGCCATGCGTCCGGCCTCGGAACTCGAGTCCGGCAGCCACGCCACCGGCAAGGGCAAGGTCCTCGCCTGGGCCGCCTGGGACTGGGGTTCCGCAGCCTTTAACGCCGTTATGACCACCTTCGTCTTTACCGTCTACCTGACTTCAAAAGCCTTTGGCGGCGAAGACGAAGCCTCGGCGGTTCTCGGCGGCGCCCTGGCCATTGCCGGGGCGGCCATCGCGCTGCTGGCCCCGGTCACCGGCCAGCGCTCCGATAACGGCGGCCGGCGCAAGCTCTGGCTCGGGGTCAATACCGCTGCGGTCGCACTGCTGACCGGGCTCTGCTTCTTCGTTTTCCCCCGCCCGGAGTTCCTGCTGCTCGGCGTGACGCTGATTGCGCTGGGCAACGTCTTCTTCGAATTTGCCGGCGTGAACTACAACGCCATGCTGGCCCAGATCTCCACGCCCGCGAACATCGGCAAGATCAGCGGCTTCGGCTGGGCCTCGGGCTACCTCGGAGGCATCGTGGCGCTGCTGATCGTGCTGCAGCTCTTCGTCCAGCCCAGCATTGACTGGTTCGGGGCCTCCACCGAGGAAAGCCTGAACATCCGCCTGGTGGCGGTGTTCTCTGCGCTCTGGTTCCTGATCTTCGCGATCCCGGTGATGCTCGCCGTCCCGGAAGTGCCCAAGGCCAGGCAGGCCCGCCTGGGCTTCTTCGCCTCCTACGGCCTGCTCGTGCGCCGCATCCGCGCCATCTACCGGACCAGCCCGCACACCATCTTCTTCCTGCTGGCCAGCGCCATCTTCCGTGACGGCCTCGCCGCGGTCTTCACCTTCGGCGGGATCATCGCCGCAGGCACCTTTGGCTTCGAGCTCAAGCAGGTCATCTTCTTTGCCATCTTCGGAAATGTTGTGGCCGCCGCCGGCGCCCTGGTGGGCGGTTTCCTGGACGACAAGGTGGGCCCCAAGGCCGTCATCATCGCCTCACTGGCCGGCCTGCTGGTCGCGGGCAGCGTCCTCCTGGCCCTGGGAAACGGCAACTATTCCTTACTCGGCATGGAGTGGTCCGGCAGCACGACCTTCTGGGTGTTCGGCTTGTTCCTGTGCCTGTTCGTGGGCCCGGCCCAGTCCTCGTCCCGCGCCTACCTGGCCCGGCTGGCCCCGCACGGTGAATCCGGCGAACTGTTCGGCCTGTACGCCACCACCGGCCGGGCCGTCAGCTTCCTGGCACCGGCGCTGTTCACCCTATGCATCACGGTCGCGACGCCCTTTGTTGCCCCCGGCGAAGCGCAGCGCTGGGGCATCCTCGGCATCATGGTCGTCCTGCTGGCCGGGCTGCTGGTGATGGTGCCCGTCAAGCCGCCGGGCAAGACGGAAATCGCCGTCGTGCCCGAGGCCTGAACCTGCCCCAATAAGCTGCCAGCGCATTAGGCTGGAGGCATGAACGTGGATGAGACAGACCTTCCCGGCCTGGGCCGGCGCAAGGACTTCATGACCGCCTCGGGACGCCGGATCGGCGTCGTCGAGTACCGCGAAGGCCAAACCGAACTGATCGTCTCGACCTGGGACGACCCGGACACCTGCCAGGCGTCCATCCCGCTGACCGCCGACGAGGCCGCGGCCCTGGGCAATCTTCTGGGCGGACAGCGCCTGGCCATGCAACTGTCCGAGGCGCACCGGGAGGTCCCGGGGATCGTCACCCGGCAGTTCTCCATTGCCGCGGACTCACCCTTCCAGAACCAGCCGATGGGCAAGGCCTGCATCCGGACCCGCAGCGGCGCCTCGATAGTTGCCATCATGCGTGAGGGTGAGGTCCTCCCCTCGCCGGGCCCCGACGTCGTCCTGCACCCCGGTGATCTGCTGGTGGCGGTAGGCACGCAAGAAGGCCTGGACACTGCGGCCGGCATCCTGCGCAACGGATAGACGGCATGGATCCGCTCGCCCTGACCCTCATCGAACTGGGGGCCGTCGTGTTCTGCCTTGGCCTGCTGGCCAGGCTGGCCGGGCGGATCGGCATGTCACCCATCCCGCTCTACCTCGTCGGCGGCCTGTTCTTTGGCGCCGGCGGGCTGGTCAAGCTCGAGGGTATGCACGAGTTCGCGCACCTCTCCAGCGAGATCGGCGTCATCCTGCTTCTTCTTATGCTCGGACTGGAATATACAGCGGCCGAGCTCGTCACGGGCCTCCGGCGGTCCTGGCAGGCCGGCATCCTGGATCTCGTGCTCAACTTCCTGCCCGGGGCGGCCCTGGCCGTGATGCTGGGCTGGGGACTCGTGGGGGCCATGGTGATGGGCGGCGTCACCTACATCTCCTCGTCCGGAATCGCCGCGAAGGTGATCACCGATTTGGGCCGGATCGGTAACCGCGAGACACCGGTGATCCTGTCCATCCTGGTATTCGAGGATCTGGCCATGGCGGTCTACCTGCCGATCCTGACGGCCACCCTCGCGGGAGTGACGTTCCTGGTGGGGCTGCAGACCGTGGGGATCTCGCTCGCGGTCGTCACGCTGGTGCTGGTGATCGCGCTGCGGCACGGGCACCACGTATCAAAGGCCGTGCACAGCGAAAATTCCGAGGTGTTCCTGCTCAACCTGCTGGGCGCGGCCCTGCTCGTCGCGGGGCTGGCGGCCGCCATGCAGGTGTCGGCTGCGGTGGGCGCCTTTATGCTCGGGATTGCGATCTCCGGCGCCACCGCCCACAGCGCCACGCGGATCCTTGAGCCGCTGCGCGACTTGTTCGCGGCGATCTTCTTTGTGGTCTTCGGCCTCAATACGGATCCTTCGTCCATCCCCCCGGTGCTCGGCTGGGCCCTGGTCCTGGCCGTTGTCACCGCGGCCACGAAGATGATCACCGGGATCTGGGCCGCCAAACGGGCCGGCATCGCCATCCCCGGACGTTTCCGTGCCGGGGCGGCCCTGATTGCCCGTGGTGAGTTCTCGATTGTGATCGCCGGGCTCGCGGTGGCCTCCGGCGTGGTGCCCCGCGAGCTCGCCGCGCTGGCCACCGCCTACGTGCTGATCATGGCGATCATGGGTCCGCTGGCAGCGCGTTTCGTGGAGCCGGTCGTGCGGATGCTGCGCCGCCCGGCCCGGCGCGTAACTCTCCCGGTCCGTCCCGCCAGCTGAGGCGGTACCGGCTTAGATGTCGGTGCGGTGGAAGTTCAGGTGGCTGCGGCTCGCCGTCGGGCCGCGCTGGCCTTGGTATCGGTTGCCGTACTCGCCGGACCCGTACGGGTGCTCGGCGGCGGAGCTCAGCCGGAAGAAGCACAGCTGGCCGATTTTCATGCCCGGCCACAGCTTGATCGGCAGCGTCGCCATGTTGGAGAGTTCCAGGGTCACGTGACCCGAGAATCCCGGATCGATGAACCCCGCGGTCGAGTGCGTGAGCAGTCCAAGACGGCCCAGCGAGGACTTGCCCTCCAGCCGCGCCGCGATATCGTCCGGCAGGGTGACGGTCTCGTAGGTGGAGCCCAGCACGAACTCGCCCGGATGCAGGATGAACGGCTCCCCCGCGTCGACCTCCACCAGGCGGGTCAACTCGGGCTGGTCCTCGGCCGGGTCGATGTGCGCGTACTTGTGGTTGTCGAACAGCCGGAAGAACCGGTCAATCCGCACGTCCACCGACGACGGCTGAACCATCTCAGGGTCGAACGGCTCCAGCACAATCCGCTGGGAATCGATTTCGGTACGAATGTCGCGGTCAGAGATCAGCACAGGTTCAAAAATACCCCACTCGTTGCTGGCTGGTATGCGTGGGGCTAATGTTACTGCAGTGACACTAGGCTGTCCGAGTTTCGGCGGCCGCAACGGATCTGGGGTTCGTGTTGAAGAAGTTTGCCGTGGCTGCGCTGTGTGCGCTGACCTTGGTCTCGCCGGCCGCTGTGCCCATGCTCCCTTCTGCCGCGCCTTCGTCCGCCAGCAGCCCCGCCGCTGCGCCCGCGGCCCGGCCGGCAGCCACCGAGCCCGCAGTGCCGGCGGCAGCACCAGCCGCGTCTGTCAACGCCCCGACCGCCCCGGGCCGCCAAGACCCTGCAGCGGGCGCACCCCGGGCCTCTGAGGCCGCCCGGCAGGCACCGCCTGCCGTCGCCCCGCCCGCAACGAGCGCCCCCGCAGCCAACCCCGCAGGCGCCGCCCCGGCAGGCGCCGCCCCGGCCGGCACCGAGACCGCCGGCACCGGGGTTCCCGCCGCCGCGGCGCCCGCGGGTCCGCCAGAGACGCCCTTGATTCCGCCGTTGTCCGCCACGGATGCGGACCTCCGCGCCGCCGCCGGCAGGGTGCAGGCCGCACCGGAGGTGTCGGCCCAGGCCCTCGTCCAGGACAGCAATGCCAGCCAGGTCCTCGCGGTTTTCAATGCCATTAATGCCTACCGGTCCTCCCTGGGACTGGCTCCGGTGAAGTACAACACCACCGTGGCGGGAATGTCCCAGGAGTGGTCCAACAACATTGCCACCAGGGAAGTGATCGAGCACCGCGCCAGCTTCTGGACCGACCCGCGTGCGCTGAACCCCACTAACGGGGCAGGAGAAGTCATCGCCGTCAGCTGGACCCGGGACGCCGCGCAGTTGGTCGAGTGGTGGAAATCCTCGCCGGCCCACGACGCGATCCTCCGGGATCCGCGCTTCAACGTCATCGGCATCGGCATCACCTTCACCGACGGGAACTGGCAGACCACGCCCAACCGCTACGCGATGTGGGGCGTCGTGAACTTCTTCGGCTACAGCTTCCTGCCGGCCGGAACCACAACCTCGCCGGGGGCCCCCATCGGAGCCCCCGTCCCGGTGCCGAGCGTCTGCGATCCCGCCGTCCGGCATATGCCGCCGACCAGGGATTTGAGTGCTGCCGCGATCAAGAGCGGCAGCGACCTGCTGTCCGTGAATGAGTACGGCCAGCTGCTGAACAGCCCCTCACTGGGCGGCCGAAGCTACGGCGCGCCGGTGGTGATCGGCGGCGGCTTTGCCTCCGCCCTGCAGGTCTTCCTCACCGACTGGGACCGGGACGGCGTCTACGACGTCCTGGCGCAATGGAGCGACGGCCGCGTCACGCTCCACGCCGGGCTGGCCGCGGGCGGCTTCCGGCCGGCGGTGACCCTGGGCCAATCCGGCTGGGCCGGCATGACCGCGGCCGTGGGCCAGTGGTGCTCCACCAACCGGCTGCCCCAATTGATGGCGCTCGACGGCTCCGGCAACCTGTGGCTGTACCAGAACCCGGGCCTTGGCGACCTTTCGCAGCGGACCCTGGTGGGCACCGGGATCGCCGCCACCCGCCTCTCCATGGTGGACTTCGACGCCGACGGCTTCCAGGACCTCCTGGCCCTCCAGGCCAACGGCGACGTGCTGCTGTACCGCGGCGCCGGAGTTCCCGCGCCACGGTCCGAGGCCCGCCGCGTGGTGGCCAGCGGATGGTCCGACGTGACCGCGGTCCGCTCACTGCGGGACGTCACCGGACTCAACTCAACGGGGCTGGCCCTGCGCCGGGGCAGCGACGCCGTGCAGTACTGGGACCTGAGCAAGGGAACGCTGTCGTCGCCGTCGTACCTCTACGGGAACTGGGCCGGCATCCGGCTCGCCCAGTAGCCGGCCGCCGCCCCGGCGTCCCGTTCCGCCGAGGCGGCAGCGCCCTCCGCGTTAACGCGGCAAGGCCCGCCACGCAGCTCCTGCGTGGTGGGCCTTGCCTGTGGTGCGGCGGCGCTGCGTCCCGGAACTAGTCCCGCGTCAGCTTCGGCACCGCGAACACCACAACGGCGCCGATCACGGCGAAGGCCGCGAACATGTAGAAGTTGAGCTGCCAGCCGAAGGCCATGCCGGCGATCAGTCCGCCGATCAGCGGTCCGCAGATGGCGCCGATGCGCCCGATGCCCAGCGACCAGCTCAGGGCGGTGGCGCTGAGGGACTGCGGGTAGTGCGTGGCGCAGTAGCCGCCCACCAGGATCTGGGTTCCCACCGAGCCGAGGCCGGCGAAGGCGACGATGACGAGCAGCATCGCCAGCGGGAGCTGCAGGCTCAGCATGAGGATCGCAACGAACGCCAAGAGGAACGATGCCGTCACCACCTTGCGGATGCCGATCCGGTCCGCCAGCACGGAGGCGCTGATGGAGCCGATGATCGCGCCCGCGTTGAGGACCAGCAGGAACGTCAGCGCATCCCCGAGCTGGAAGCCGGCCTGCCGCATGATCTGCGGGAGCCAGGTGTTCAGGCCGTAGACCAGCAGCAGCCCGCAGAAGTTGGCGAGTGCGAACAGCACGGTGGAGCGGATCCACTTGCGGGTGAAGAGGGTCTTCATGGCCGACTTGGGCGCCTCGTCGCCGGTCTTGACGTCCTCGGCGGTCACGATGTCCGAGTACACCAGGCCGTAGCGGTCCGCGGTGGCCCGGGCCTCTTCGATGCGCTGCTTGCGGGCCAGGTACGCCACCGATTCGGGGAGCAGCTTCCAGGCGACGGGCAGCAGGGTGACGAGGGGAAGGGCACCCATGGCGTACATCCAGCGGAAGTCCACGTGCTGCAGGAGGTTGATGGCGAGCAGCGAGGCGGCAACGCCGCCCACGGAGTACCCGCTGAACATCACGGCATTGGCGATCTGGCGGCGCTCCTTGCGGGCGTACTCCACCGTCAGCGCGATGCAGGTCGGCACGATGCCGCCCAGGCCCAGGCCGGTCAGGAACCGCAGGAGGCCGAAGATCTCGGCGGACGGTGCGAAGGCGGTGAGCAGCATGCAGATGGAGAACCAGGCGATGCAGGCGAGCATGATGCGGCGGCGGCCCAGCTTGTCGGTCAGGATCCCGACGGAGAGCGTGCCGATCAGCATTCCGACAAGGGCGAGGCTGCCGATCAGCCCGGCCTGGGCCGCGTTGACACCCCAGTCCTGGAACTTCAGGATCGTGGGAACGGTGGAACCGTAGACCACCAGATCGTAGCCATCAAAGACAATGGCCACGAAGCACAGGATCAGGACCGCATGGCCCTTCCAGCGGGGCGTGGCCTCGGTGCGCAACTCAGTCGACATTGACTGCGTCATGGGTGTACCTCTCGTTGAGATTTCGTAGGGATCTGTGGGGTAGCTCACATGCTTTGCCCACTGTGTCACGCTTTGATTCCGACAGTAAACAAATCAGCATATATCGGTTATGTAACGATCGTCATTCGATGTGTTCGGGGCCGCGCACCGGCGTCAGTGGCCCTTGAAGGCCTCCGCGAGCCACCACGCACCGCCGTCGGAAGCGATCTTGGCATCGATCACCAGCGGACGGGCGGGACCGCTCCGTACCCAGTCGCGGACCTGTTCCAGATCCGCCACGCTGCGGACCGTCGCCCCGTCCGCCCCGAAGCCACGGGCGATCGCCGCGATGTCTGTGTCCGGGAACGTCACGGTGCCGAGATCGACGGCGGGATCGGCGTCGGAACCGTCGCCGGCCGCGGCGCCCGCGCCGAAGTGGTGGACTTCGGCCCCGTAGCCGGCGTCGTTGTAGATGATGCAGACCAGTGGCAGCTCCAGCCGGACGGCGGTCTCCAGTTCGCTGATGCCCATCAGGAACCCGCCGTCCCCGGCCCCGAGGACGGGCATCCGGTCCGGCCGGGCCAGCGCGGCGCCGATCGCCGTGGCCAGGCCCAGCCCGATCGACTGGAAGGCCTGGGTGAAGCAGAAGCCGAACTCGTCCGGGACCGCCAGGTACGTGCTGGGATAGCCCATGAAGTTGCCGGAGTCGATCGAGACGATCCGGTCCGCGGGCAGGATCGAGTCCAGTTCGCGGCTCAGCACCCGGGGATCGATCCTTGCCTGCCCGGAGAGGTCCGGCGTTTCGACGTCGTTCCAGCGCGAGCGGGCGGCGATGGCCGCCGCGTTGGGTGCGGTGCGGTACCTCTCGGCGGGCTCCGGCTGGAGCGTCCGGAGTTCGGCGAGGACATCCGCGGCGGTCAGCGCGGCGTCACCCACCACGCCCAGGTCCACGGGCCGGTTGGCGCCCAGCGCGGCGTCCTCGACGTCGACCTGGACCACCGCGGTTCCGTCGGAGATCAGGTGGCCGTGCCGCATGGTCCACATGTTCAAGGCGCAGCCCCAGCCGACAATCAGGTCGGCTCCCTGGATCAGCTCGGCGCTCAGCGGTGAGGAGAACCCGCCGGAGATCCCGAGGTTGAACTCCTCACCCTGGAACAGCCCGTTTGCCACCGCGGACGTGGCCACGAGGGCGCCGGCGTGGGCGGCGAGGCCGAGCAGCTCCTCCCGCGCCGCCCGGGCACCGCGGCCGGCCACAAAGACCGGGCGCTCGGCGGCGTGGATCAGGTGCGCGAGGCGCCGGACGCTGGCGGCGGCCGCACGCACGGGCTGGGCCTCGGCGACGGTGGCCGGCTGCGCGGCCGCGGCGGGGGCCGGGGCGGCCTGGACGTCCAGCGGCAGGTTGAGCACCACGGTGCGGCGCTCGTTCCGGGCCGTGCGGAAGGCCCGGAGGGTGTCCGCGACGGCGGTTGCCGGGGAGTGGATCCGCTCGCTCACCGCCCCGACGCTGCGGGCGAGGGCGTCCTGGTCGATCTTGAAGTTGGACCGGACCGCGGAGGCCTGGGTGTCGGCCGTCAGCACTATCAGCGGCGTGCGGCTCTTGGCGGCTTCCCCGATTCCGGTGATCGCGTTGCTGAGCCCGCAGCCCTGGTGGGTGGTGACGACGCCCACCCGCCCGGACATCCGCGAGTACGCGTCGGCCATGGTCGCGGCGCCGCCCTCGTGCCGGGCCGCCGTGAACGGGACTCCGGCCTGGCGCAGGGCGTTGGCCACCTCGAAGTTGCCGCTGCCGACCACGCCGAAGACGTGCCCGACGCCGAGGGCGGCCAGGGTGCGCCCCACGAGCTGGGCGACGGTCGCCGCAGCCGGCTGCCGTGACGGGACGCCGCTGGCGTCTTCGGGTGCGGCGGCCGAACCTTGTGAAGCTACTAGCATGGACTTACTTCCCACTTGAGAACTCCTTTGTTCCTGCTCTTCGAACGTCAAGGCGGCGCCCGTGAACCCCACCCAGTCCCTCCCCTGCGCTGCCACGACGGCGACTCTGGTGCGGACGATTGAGTGGGTGGATACGGATGCTGCCGGACACCAGCACAATTCGGCGGTGCTGCGCTTTGTGGAGGCCTGTGAAGCCCAGCTGTTCCGGGACCTCGGCCTGCCGGGGTATTTTCCGTCGGCTCCGCGGGTTCGCCACGAGCTCAACTACCGGGCGAAGTTGTACTTCGGCCAGCCGGTCACCACCACCGTAGTGGTGGAAAAAATCGGCCGCACGTCGATGACGTTCAGCTTTGAGGTCTGGGGCGAGGCGTTCGACGGCGAACCCCGCGCCCTGGCCGCCCACGGCTCCTTCGTGACGGCCCACGTGGCCCGCGGCGCAACGGCCGCGAGCCCGTGGCCCGCAGAGCTGACGGCCAAAATCACCGCCCGCCAGGGCTAACCGCTAGACCGCGGCCGGCACCTTCGCCGGCGTCCAGCGCAGGTGCGTCGGCAGGCCGGCGGCCTCCGGCTCCCGCACCAGGGCCAGCCGCGGCCGGACGGCGTCGGTCCGGGCGGCCGGCGGTTTCCGGCTGCCGGCGCGGAACTGCTGCGGCCAGGCCGCACCGGGACCGCGGTAGTCCTGCTCGGCCGCCGCATGCAGGGTCCACTGCGGATCGAATAGGTGCGTACGGCCCAGGGCGCAGAGGTCCGCCCGGCCCGCCAGCAGGATCGAGTTGACGTCGTCGTAGGAGGACACGGCGCCGACGGCGATCACGGCCACACCGGCTTTGTGCGCGACCTCCTGCCGGATCCGGTCCGCGAACGGGGTCTGGTAGCTGCGGCCGTAGGCCGGCTTCTCGTCCTTGACCACCTGTCCCGAGGAGACGTCGATGCCGTCGGCGCCGTGCTCCACGAAGGCCCGCGCAATGGCGACGGCGTCGTGCTCGTCGTTGCCGCCGGGGGCCCAGTCACTGGCGGAGAGCCGAACGGTGAGTGGTTTGTCCGCCGGCCAGGCGGCCCGGACGGCGTCAAAGACCTCCAGCGGGTAGCGCAGCCGGTTCTCCAGCGATCCGCCGTACTCGTCGGTGCGCCGGTTGGCCAGCGGCGAGAGGAAGGAGGAGAGCAGGTAGCCGTGGGCGCAGTGCAGTTCCAGCAGGTCGAAGCCGGCGGCCGCGGCCCGCTCGGCGGAAGCGACGAATTCGTCCCGGATCCGGTCCATGTCGGCGCGGCCGAGCTCACGCGGGGTGGGGCTGCCCGGGCCGTAAGGGATGGCCGAGGGGCCCACGGTTTCCCAGCCGCAGTCGGCCAGCGGCTCGTCGATGCCTTCCCACATGAGCCTGGTGGAGCCCTTGCGGCCGGAGTGTCCCAGCTGCACGCCGATCGCCGCGGCGGAGCGCTGGTGCACGAAGTCGGTGATCCCGCGCCAGCTCTCCTGCTGGGCCTCGTTGTAGAGTCCGCTGCAGCCGGGGGTGATGCGGCCGGTCTCGGAGACGCAGACCATCTCGGTCATCACCAGGCCGGCGCCGCCGAGGGCCTTGCTGCCGAGGTGGACCAGATGGAAGTCGCCCGGGACGCCGTCGGTGGCGGAGTACATGTCCATCGGAGAGACAACGATCCGGTTCTTCAGTTCCAGGCCGCCGATCCGGTACGGCTGGAACATGGCGGGGGCGCTGCCCGTGATGCCCTGGGTGCGCGCGAATTCCTCGTCCACCCGGGCCGCGAACTCGGGGTCGCGGAGCTTGAGGTTGTCGTAGGTGATCCGGCGGCTGCGGGTGAGCAGGTTGAAACAGAACTGCACGGGGTTCTGGTCCTTGTACATGCCGATGTTCTCGAACCATTCCAGCGAGGCCTGCGCCGCGCGCTGCGTGGATTCGACCACGGGCCGGCGCTCGGTTTCGTAGGCCTCCAGGGCGGCCCCGAGGTCGCTGTGCTCGTGCAGGCAGGCCGCGAGGGCCAGCGAGTCCTCCATGGCCAGCTTGGTGCCGGAGCCGATGGAGAAGTGCGCGGTGTGCGCGGCGTCGCCGAGCAGCACGATGTTCCCGTGCCGCCAGGTCTCGTTGCGGACCGTGGTGAAGTTGATCCACTTGGAGTTGTTGACCAGGACCTCGTGGCCCTCCAGTTCGTCCGCGAAGAGGGTGCGGATGGCGTCCACGGCGGCCTCGTCACTTTCTCCCGGCCGGAACACCTGCCCTTCGGTGGCGTCGAAGCCGGCGCTGCGCCAGACGTCCTCGTGCATTTCCACAATGAAGGTGCTGCCCTCGTCCGAGTACGGGTAGCCGTGGATCTGCATCACTCCGTGCTCGGTCTCCTTGACGAAGAACTTGAACGCCTCGAACACCAGGTCCGTGCCGAGCCACATGTACTTGGACTTCCGCAGGTCAAGGCTGGGCCGGAAGACGTCGGCGAAGCGCGAACGGACGGCGGAGTTGAGCCCGTCGGCAGCGAGGACCAGGTCGTAGTCCCGGCTGAGCTCCTCGACGTCGGGCGCCAGGGTGCTGAAGCGCAGGTCGACGCCGAGCTCGGCGCAGCGGCGCTGCAGCAGTTCCAGCAGTTCCTTGCGGCTCATCGCGGCGAAGCCCTGCCCGCCGACGGTGTGCTGCTCGCCGTTGAAGTGGATGTCGATGTCAGTCCAGCGGGCGAAGCGCTTGGACATGTACTCGGCTATCACGGTGTCCGCATTGCCGATCCCGCCGAGGGTTTCGTCGCTGAACACCACGCCGAAGCCGAAGGTGTCACTCGCGGCGTTGCGTTCCCAGACGGTGACCTCGTGCGCCGGGTCCAGTTGCTTCATGAGGGCGGCGAAATACAGTCCGCCGGGACCGCCGCCGATGATTGCGATTTTCATGTGGTGCCTCTCAGGCGTTCTGGGGTTCTGGAGCGGGGAGTTCGGTGGCCAGCTGCTCCCGCAGCCGGAAGTGCTGGAGTTTCCCGCTGGGGTTCCGGGGCAGCGCGTCGACGAAGTTCACCTGCCGCGGGTACTTGTACGGGGCGATGGCCTGCTTGACGAAGTCCTGGATTTCCTTGCGCTTCGCGTCGTCGGCCGGCACCCCCTCGCGGAGCACGATGAAGGCGCAGACCAGGCTGCCGCGCTCCGGGTCGGGCCGGCCGACGACGGCGTTCTCCACCACGTCCGGGTGCTGGTCGATCGCCGCCTCCACCTCGGGCGCGCCGATGTTGTAGCCGGAGGAGACGATCATGTTGTCCGAGCGGGCCTGGTAGTAGAAGTAGCCGTCGCCGTCGCGGCGGAAGGTGTCGCCGGTGACGTTCCAGCCGTTGACCACGTAGTCCGCCTGCCGGGAATCGTTGAGGTAGCGGCAGCCGGTGGGCCCGATCACGGCGAGCCGGCCAACGGCGTCCTCGCCCAGTTCCCGGCCGTCCTCGTCCAGGATGGTGGCGCGGTAGCCGGGGATGGCCGTCCCGGTGGCGCCGTCGCGGATGTCCTCGCCGGCGGCCGAAATGAAGACGTGCAGCATCTCGGTCGCGCCGATGCCGTTGATCAGTTTCAGCCCGGTCCGTTCGTGCACGGCGTGCCAGGTTTCGACGGGCAGGTGCTCGCCGGCGGACACGGCGGTGCGGAGCGTGGCCAGCAGTCCTTCCGCGCGTTCCTTGAGGATGGCCTTGTAGGCGGTCGGGGCGGTGAACAGGATGGTGGCCTTCGCGTTGTGCACGGCCTGGGCCAGTTCCACCGGGGTGGTGCGCTCGGTCAGCAGCGCTGACGCGCCGAAGCGCAGCGGAAACACCACGAGCCCGCCGAGGCCGAAGGTGAAGGCCAGCGGGGGTGAGCCCGCGAACACGTCCTCCGCGGTGGGCTTGAGGATGTGCCGGGCGAAGGTGTCCGCATTGGCGAGGATGTCGCGGTGGAAGTGCATGGTGATCTTCGGCGTGCCGGTAGTCCCAGAGGTCGGGCCCAGCAACGCGACGTCGTCCGCCGCCGTCGGGACGGCGTCGAACTCTCCGCTCTTGGCGGCGCACCGCGCAGTGAGGTCCGTGCCGGTGCTGCCCCCCATGGCCAGCACCGGCACGTCGTTTCCGGCAGCCTGGGCCAGATCGTCCAGGAACCGGTGGTCGCACAGGGCGGCGGCCGGCCGGGTCAGCTTGAGCAGCGTCCTAAGCTCCTTGGCGCGCAGGGCCGGCATCACGGTGACGACGACGGCGCCGGCCTTCAGCGCGCCGAGCCAGGCCGCGACGAGCCACGGATTGTTCGGCGAGCGCAGCATCACGCGGTTGCCGGGGACGATTCCGAGGTCCTCCACGAGGACCTGCGCCGCCTGGTTGGCGTGGCGCTGCAGCTCCCCGTAGCTCCAGACCGTGCCGTCCGGGGTGAGCAGGGCCGGGCGGTCCGCGCCGAAGCGGCGGACGGCGTCGTCGATCAGCACGCTGGCGGCGTTGAGCTGCTGCGGGTACTGCAGCTCCGGGAGGGTGAACTCCAGTGTGGGCCACTGCTCTGCCGGCGGCAGATTGTCACGCGCAAAGCTGTCCTGGTGCGCCGAGGGCGTCAGTTCCATTCCATGCCTTTCATATCGTCATTGATAGGTGGCGGGTCATCGATTGCTCCGGAGCGGCCGTTTTGACCGTCCAAAAGGGCACCTACGGAGCCGTCGACATCCGGATCATGCCTTCCTGGACCACGGTGGCCAGCAGCCGGCCGCCCGGGTCGTAGAAGTGCCCCTGCGCCAGGCCGCGGCTGGCCTGGGCGGACACGGCTTCCTGAACGTAGAGCAGCCAGTCATCCACCCGCCCCTCACGGTGGAACCACATGGCGTGGTCGAGGCTGGCCGTAACCAGGCCCGGATCCCCCCACGCGTAGCCGTGGACCCGGAGCACGGGTTCGAGGATGGTGTAGTCGCAAACGTAGGCCAGGGCCGCCCGCTGCAGGTCCGGATCGTCCGGCAGCCGGTCGAAGGCCTTCACCCAGACGGCCTGGTGCGGCACCTGTTCCCCCTCGACGCTGAGGTAGACGGCGCCGGGGACGTGCCGCATGTCGAAACTGCGCCCGCCGGACCAGTAGGCCGCGGCGTCGCCGTCGACGCCCTCGAGCACGTCCGCGGAGGACGGCAGCGACTCCGGAGCCGGGATGCCGGCCGGCATGGCCCGGGCGAATTCCTCGCCGGCTTCCTCCGCGTGGAAGGAGGCCATGGCCACATAGACGGTCTTCCCGCCCTGGTACGCACGGACCTGCCGGGTGGAATAGCCCCGACCGTCGCGCAGCCGCTCCACCTCGTAACGGACCTCGGCACCGATGTCCGCCGGACGCATGAAGTAGCTGTGCATCGAGTGCAGCGACCGGTCCTCCCCCACCGAGCGCATCGCGGCGGCTGCGGCCTGGGCCACCATGTCCCCGCCGTAGGCCTTGGGCCAGGGCACATACTGCGTTGTGGCGGTGTAGGCCTCGTCGAGGAACTCCGGCTCGGCCGGCGTCAGCTCGAGGGCGGACAGCAGGATTTCCGAGGTGGGGCTCATACCCGGCGGTACCCTTCCAGCGTGGCGTCGTCGACGTCGTCGAGGTTCACCACGATGTTCTCCGGGGTGCGCGCGGTCAGCCAGACGAGTTCCTCGGTGACGCTCATGTTGGCTTCCACGTGCGGCATGTACGGCGGGACGAAGACCCAATCGCCTTCGGTCATGTCGATGAATTCCTTGTAGTCCTCGCCGAAGTAGATCCGGCCGTGGCCGCGCAGCACGTAGCCGCCGGTCTCTGCCTCGCCGTGGTGGTGCGGGAAGGAGCGGTAGCCGGGTTCGTTGCTGACCTGGCCGTACCAAATCTTGGTAGCAGGGGTGTGCTGCGTGCTGACGCCGGAGACCCGGACGGCGCCGCCGGACTGGCCGGTGTCGCGGTGCTCCTCACCCTTGCGGGTGACGACCGGGACAACTTTTTCCGTGATCTGTTCAGTCATGCTGGTTCCTCTCAGGTGTTCGGTCAGAACTTGACGGGGTTGGTGAGCCGTCCAATGCCTTCGATCTCGGTGGTGACGACGTCGCCATCGTTCAGGTAGCGCGGCGGTACGGCCCCCATTCCGACTCCGCCGGGGGTGCCAGTGAGCACCACGTCGCCGGGACGGAGCCGGGTGAAGGTGGAAATGTAGGCAAGCAGGGCGGCGGCGGAGAAGACGAGGGTTTTGGTGTTGCCGTTCTGGACTTCCACGCCGTTGACCAGGCAGCGGACGCGCACCCCGGCCTCCGGGTCGCATTCCTCCGGTGTTACGAGCACGGGCCCCAGCGGGGTGGAGCGGTCAAACGCCTTGCCCTGGAACCACTGCAGGGTGCGGTTCTGCCAGTCGCGCAGCGAGATGTCGTTGGCCGCGGTGTAGCCGGCGATCGAGGCGGCTGCCTCGGCTTCGGTCGCGTTCCGGAGCGGGGCCCCGACGACGACGGCGAGTTCCGCCTCCCAGTCGACCTTGGCGCCGTGACCGGTGAGGTCGATGGTCTCGTCGTCGCCGATCAGGGTGTCCGCGTACTTGGCGAACAAGGTGGGGTATTCGGGCAGCTCCCGGCCCATCTCCTGGATGTGGTCGGCGTAGTTCAGGCCGCAGCAGATGACTTTGCCCGGCCGGGGCAGCGGCGCGGCGAAGCGGGCGGCGCTGACCGGGATGAAGCCGCCCGGAAGCGCGGCCGAGGCGGCAGCCGCTGCCTGCTCCCGCCAGTCCGGGCTTTCGAGCAGCTCGTTGAGGTCCCGGGCGCCAAGCATGATGAAGCGGTCTCCCGCCTGCACGGCGGCCCGGGTGGCGAAGCCTCCGGGGCCGTCGCCCGCCCCGGTGATGAGGGTCGCAAGTCGCATGGTTCAGTACTTCCGGCTCGACGGCGGAACCGGCCTCGTTGCCGGTCCCGGTGGCGATCGCTTAGACGCCCCTGACGGGGTATGTCGACATTTTTACGGTCGTCACATATGCTCAACTTAACATGGTTTCGCCGGTTTGAATAGACCGGTTTTCGAACCCCGACTCAATGAGGAGCGCCATGAACCACAAGGTCATCAACCCCGCCGCACTTGCCAAGCCCTCCGGATTCGCCCATGGCGTCCTGGCCGGGAACACCGTGTACCTGGGCGGTCAGACGGCCATGGACGGCAACGGCGACATTGTCCCCGGCGGCATCGTTGAGCAGTTCCGGCAGTGCTTCTCCAACGTCCTGACCACCCTCGCCGAGGCCGGCGGAATGCCCTCGGACCTGGTGAACGTGACTATCTACCTGACGGACGTTGAGGACTACCAGAAGAACGGCCGGGAGATCGGGCGGATCTGGCGCGAGATGGCCGGCACCGACTACCCCGCGATGGCCGGCGTCGGCGTGACGCGCCTGTGGCAGCCCGAAGCCCTGATCGAGATCCAGGCCATCGCGGTCGTGGCCGGGCAGGGCTAGGAGCGAGCGGCCGCCGGCCCCAGCAGCCGCTCGGCGTGCTGGCGGGCCGGGCCGCTGAGGAGCCGGTGCAGCTCCGCAAAGATCCGTTCCGCGGTGAGCCCGTGCCAGCCCGCCGGGAGGAACTCCTCCGGCAGGCCCGGATCCAGGTACGGCAGCCGGCGCCACTGCGTGAGCAGCTGGACATAGTCGACAAAGGCGGCCCGGTCCGCGTCCGGGCCCGGTTGCGGCGCCTCCGGCGATTCCCAGCGCTCCAGCACCGGCGCGAAACGCTCGACGAACTCCGTGTAGAGCTCCTCCAGCGCCGGCAGGTCCCACCACTGCGAGACCTTGTCCCGGACCTGGCCCCCGGTCAGGTGCTCGGCCGCGAAGAACTCCACGTACTCCGTCAGGCCGGCCCGTTCCAGCTGGTGCCGGATTTCCTCGTAGGTGTTGCCAGGGGCGATCCACAGGCCCGGCGTCACGGAGCCGAAGCCCATCCGGGTCAGGGTGCTGCGCAGCTGGTGCCGGAGGTGGCGCTGCGACTCGGGGACGGAAAAGGCAATCAGCAGCCAGCGGTCGGCCGCCGTCGCCCGCCGCGGCGAGAAGATTCGGCGGTCGCCTTCCTGGAACACGTCCTCCAGCTTCGGCGCGAGCCGGTAGGCGGCCACCCCGCCCTGCTTTACGCTCTCCAGCACGCCCCGGCGCTTCAGCCGCGAGACGGAGGACCGCACGCCGGAGGACTCGACGCCGAGGTCATCCAGCATGGAAATCAGCACCGAAACCGGGAGGATCCCGCCGTTGGCACGCCCGTACAGCCCGTAGATGGTCACGATCAGTTGCTGGTGCCGTGGCGTCTGGCGGGGCGCGGCAGCCCCGGGGGCCGCATCCCCGGCCGCGGAGAACAGTTCCGGCGCGGATTCTTCTACCACCGGCAGCCTTCCCTGGAGAGAACAGTCATGGCTCTAGGCTATAGACCTCCGCCGCTGCCGGGGCCAGGACGCACCAAACGACCGGCTGCGCCGCGCCCGGCGCCGGTCCGGGCCCGGCTACTGTTTCCCCATGAACAATCGTTTGGGCTGGCACCAACTGCCCGGCCGGGTCCGCTCCGCGGTCGAGGCCATCCTCGGCAGTCCGGTGGTGTCGGCCGACTCGCAGAGCGGCGGCTACTCCCCCGGCAGCGCCGACCGGGTGCTGACCAAAGCCGGTGGCCGCTTCTTCGTCAAGGCGGTCGGCAGCGAGCCCAATCCGGATTCGCCGGGGCTCCACCGTCGGGAGGCCCGGGTGATGGAACTGCTTCCCGCCCACCTTCCGGTGCCGAAGCTGGCGGGGGTGTACGACGACGGCGACTGGGTCGCCGTCGTCCTGGCCGATGTCGAGGGCCGGCATCCCCGGCTCTCGGGTTCCGAGCTCCACCGCGTGCTCGACGCGGTGGACCTGCTCGCCGCGGCCGCCGACGCGCTGCGGGGTGACCAGCTGGTCCACGTCGACCTGCGGGCCGACAACATCCTGCTCACGGGGGACGGCGGCGCCATATTGGTGGATTGGCCGTGGGCGGCCCGAGGGGCATCCTGGTTCGATGCGCTTACTGTGCTGGTCGACGCGCGCGTCGGCGACCCGGGGGGCGACACGGAGGCGGCTCTGCGGCAACACCGCGCCTTTGCGGGAGCGCCCGATGAGCACATCGACGCCGCCCAGGGAGCGCCGCGGCGGACGGCGGGGACTCGGCGTCGCTGTTCTGGGAAGTCCCCCGGCTGGGGTAAGGTAAGTTTCGTTGTTCCGCAGGAGCGGCCCAGGATCCTGGACCATCCCGCTGCGGCTGTAGCTCAATGGTAGAGCGCTAGCTTCCCAAGCTTGATACGCGGGTTCGATTCCCGTCAGCCGCTCCAGTTCTCCCCCTGCCTGTCCCGCATGCCTGTCCCGCCCCGGGGCCGGTTAGGTGGCTACCTGTATCGTCAGAAGTCAGGAACCTCTTCGGTTCCGCTACAGGAGCAATCATGGCTGACAAATCCCCCCGTCAAGCAGCATCCAAAAAATCCGCCAAGTCCATCAAGGAAAAGCGCGCCGACAAGAGGGCCGCGGCAGCCCCGCCCAGCTCCCTCGACAAAGTGACCGCAGCCAAGACGGCGAGCCCCAAAAAGAAGTGACCGGTTCCCCGAACCACCTCACCCTCGGCGTCCTCGCCGGCACGCGGAAGCCGGACGAGCGCCGCCTTCCCATCCACCCGCGCCACTTTGAACGCATCGCCCCGGAGCTCAGGCAGCAGCTGATCCTGGAAGAAGGCTATGGCGAGCGCTCTGGCGTTTCGGACGCCCACTTGGCCGGCCTCGTGGGCGGCATCGTGCCGCGGGCCCGGCTCCTGGCCGACGCCGACGTCGTCCTCCTCCCCAAGCCGCAGCCCGCGGACCTGGCCGAGCTTCGCGACGGGCAGGTCCTCTGGGGCTGGCCGCACTGCGTCCAGGACACGGCGATCACCCAGCTGGCGATCGACAAGAAACTCACCCTGATCGCCTTCGAGGCGATGAACCACTGGGCCAGCGACGGCGGCTTCGGCCTGCACGTCTTCCACAAGAACAACGAGCTCGCAGGCTACTGCTCCGTGTTGCACGCCCTGGCCCTCACGGGCACCACCGGCGACTACGGCCGCCGGCTCAGTGCCGTGGTCATCGGCTTCGGTGCCACCGCCCGCGGAGCGGTGACCGCGCTCAACGCCCACGGCATCCACGACGTTCAGGTGCTGACCAACCGCGGCGTCGCGGCGGTGGGTTCACCGATCCACTCGGTGCGGATCGCGCAGTTCGACCACGACAGCAAGGCGCCGTTCCTGAGCGAGGTCATCACCGACCGCGGCAGGGTTCCGCTGGCGCCCTTCCTCGCGGAGAGTGACATCGTGGTCAACTGCACCCTGCAGGATCCCAATGCCCCGCTGACCTACCTGCGCACTGAGGACCTGGCTGCCTTCCGGCCCGGCAGCCTGATCGTGGATGTGTCCTGCGATGAGGGGATGGGCTTCAGCTGGGCGAAGACCACCACCTTCGCCGAGCCGATGTTCACGGTGGGCGACCACATCGACTACTACGCGGTGGACCACAGCCCGTCCTACCTCTGGAACTCCGCCAGCTGGGAGATCAGTGAGGCGCTGCTGCCGTTCCTGGAGACGGTGCTCGCCGGACCCGCGGCCTGGGACGGCAACGAAACCATCCGCCGGGCCATCGAAATCCGCGACGGCGTGGTGCTCAACCCGGATGTGCTGGAGTTCCAGCACCGGCAGCCGGACTACCCGCACCTGCCGGTGGCCGGCTAGCGACTGTCCTTTTCGGTGCGGAAAGCTAGGCGGCGACAATCCGCAGCAGCCGACGGCGGTCCTTAAGGTCCACCTTCAGCATCAGCTGGCCGCGCCGGGCCAGCACGACGGCGACCGCCGTCGCGGCAAGCGCCGGCACCCCGCCGGAAACCAGGATCGCCGTGTGCGGATCCAGATGCTCGGCCAGCGAGCCCATCAGTGGGCCGCCGATTGCCTGGCCGCCGATCAGCACCATGATGTACAGGCTCATCACCCGGCCGCGGATCCCCAGATTGGCACTGACCTGCACCAACTGGTTGGCGGCGGTAAGGAACATCAGGCACCAGAAGCCGGCCAGCACCATGGCCACGCCGAACCATTCCATCGAGGGAGCCGCGGCGGCCAGGCAGAGCATCAGTCCGTACATCCCGGCGCCCAACACCACGGAGCGCAGCCGGAGCTGGCGCCGCCGAGCGGAGGTGATGGCCCCGGCCAGCGCCCCGAGCGCCACCAGGGCGTTGAGCAGGCCGTAGCCGCTGGCCCCGGCGTCGTACACATGGTCGGCGAAGGCCGCCAGCAGTACCGGCAGGCTCATCGCGAACACCGCGACGAAGCCGGCCATCAGCCAGGGCCAGTAGATCGTGGGTTTGCCTAGGGCGTACCGCAGCCCTTCCCTGAGCATGCCCTTCCGTTTGGCGGCGGGCAGCGTGAGGTGCAACTCGTCCTTGCGCAGGACCAGCAGCATGGTCACCGTGGAGCAGCACGCGACGGCGTTGGCGGCGAACGCCCAGCCTGCCCCGACCGCGCCCAGCAGCACACCGGCGAAAGCCGGGCCGATCAGGCCGCCGAGCTGGAAGATCGTGGAGTTTACGCTGATGGCGTTGCGCAGGTAGGCCGGGCCCACCAGTTCGTTGACGAAGACCTGCCGGGCCGGCTGGTCCAGCACCGTGACCAGGCCCAGCGTCAGGGCGATCGCGTAAACGTGCCAGACCTCGATCCGCTGGCTCAGCGCCAGACCCGCAAGGAGCGCCGCCAGCACGGCGGCGACGGACTGGCACAGCATGAGGATCCTGCGCTTGGCGAAACGGTCCGCCATCATGCCCGCCCAGGGGCCCAGGAACAGCGAGGGCAGGAACTGAAGGGCCACGGTGACGCCGACGGCGGTGACGGAGCCGGAGAGCTGGAGGACCAGCCAGTCCTGCGCGATGCGCTGCATCCAGAGCGCCACCACGGCGATGAAGTGTCCAATCGCGAAGATCCGGAAGTTGCGGACCTTGAGGGAAATGAAGGTGTGCCGCCAGGGCAGCCGCTCGCTGACGACGCCGATCGGCTGCGTGGTGGGCGGGGTGGTCGGGGGCAGAGTGACCTGCCGGAGTTGTTCGTGCTGCGGGTCGGCGGCCTGGAAAGGCGGAGGGGGTGCCACGGAAAGTCCTCAAGGGAGCGGGTCAACGGGGTCGCCTTAACGCTATGCTGGCCCGAAACGATCATGGAAGGCGATTCTGCATATAACTAGCATCACGAATCGCAATGCAGGGCTAGGTCAGAGCGGTGCCTACTAAATTCGTTAGGTAGCGGAGTTATCGGTGGCCGAAATCGCTTCACGGAGACCCGCCGGCCCCTCGACCGGAAAGGCAGCCGCCCCGCGGAGCGCCGAACCCGGAACCCAAGACTCAACCACTTGCACTTGCTGGACCTCGCCCGAGACGACGTGCGCAGTCGCCAGCAAGCAGAATGACTCTTTTCCGGCGACCGCACGTGAGCTAAGTTTCACGTTTTCGTGAAGCATCGCCCGGGCGGCAATCAGGCATCCATGTGTATTGGAACCAATGAGCAATGTGACGTGTTGCTTGCTGGAGAATGGATTCGGCAGCCTAATAACAAGCCCGAAGTCTGCAATCGGGGCAGTGACTCCTCGCTCATCGACTGTGGTTTCGGCCTGAAATCTGCGTCCGTCAGCCAGAACGATGGCATGCCCGTCAAACTCAACTCCCGCGTCCAGGCGCGACAACAAAATTCTGGTGACATTGTTGTGGACCGGACCGCCAATGACAATGAGATTTCGATTCCAGCTTGTTGAGGGAAAAGTACCCGACAGCCTCGTGCGGCATTCCACCTTCAGCATGTTTGTGAGATACGAAGACACCTCACCTCCCGCGATCGCTTCGCTAGGAAAAACTAGTGAAGAATTCTCCCGGGGAGAACTTTCCGGCGCAGTCGTGAGGACCAACTCCACCCGCTTCTCGCGCAGGACGCCCCACAGTTGTCCGGCGGGGCGCGTTTTGGTCCAACGACTCCAAGCCCGGCGAGCCAAGAGTCCAAAAACAAACGCAATGGCCCCGGAGAAAAGATTTCCGGAGACGCCGCTTAAAATTTCGTCAATCATTCATTGCCCCGCCCGCCAGTTGACCGTTGTCGATGACGATTATTTCGCCTCGCAGGTCTTCATTGGAGCTCATCCTAACCAGTTGCTCCGCAACTTCCGGTGCATTGAGCAGCCTACCGCCGGGAATTGACCGTTGCAGCCTTTCGAAATGCCCCGGCTCCGCCTCATGTAATTTGCGGACGCCAGGATGATCGACCGTTCCAAGGACTGCCACGTTCAGGCGGATCCCGGCTGCGGCCAGTTCCGGGGCTAAACCCTTGGTGAATCCGTGCAGGGCCGCCTTACTCGCTGAGTAAATCGGCAGGCCATAGCTGCCGAGCGCATTGATGGACGACGTCAGCAAAATCGAACCGCCTTGCCGGAGAGCCCCCCGGGTTGCCTCAACGACATCGACTGCAGAGAGAAAATTGTCCCTGAACGTTTCGTCGATTAAATCCAGATCCGGTCGGAAGTGTTCTTGAAGTACTTCGCGTGCCAGTGCCCCGCCCGCGACATGGATCACGCAATCGAGGGCAGCTACAGGCACTTCGAAGCTCGGAATGGAATTTCCGTGGCCCAAGTTAGCTTCGATGAATCGACCGCGCCACACCGCACCGGCGGGCTGAGTTCGATCAATGCCCCAGACATCGAAGCCCCTCTTCCGGAGGGCGGCCGCAACCTCGGAGCCGATATAGCCACCGACCCCGGTGACCAGGGCAGTACGGGCAACGTCGTCAATTTCGTAAGGCATGCTGACAGTCTTACATTGCGGGCCCCCGTCGCCAGCACTCCCAGAACGCGCGTCAGTCACATACCAGTTAGGCTGACTCTCAGATTGTGGAAATTTATCTTCCATATGCCAAACATTATGAAATGCACTGCAATGCCGCAGCGCGACCAACATGCCACCCGGGAGGCCGCATGTTTGAACCCGCCCAGCTCCGGTCTTTCCTGGCCGTGGCCGAGACGCTCAGCTTCACGCGCGCGGCCGAGCGCCTGGGCCTGGCGCAGCCGACGGTCAGCCAGCATGTCCGAAAGCTGGAAGCCGCGGCCAGGCGAACCCTGATTGCCCGCGACACCCGCGACGTGCGCCTGACGGACAACGGCGATGCCATGGCGGGCTTCGCGCGCAGTATCCTCGCGGCCCACGATTCCGCGGCCCGCTACTTCTCCGGTTCGGCGATGCGCGGCCGGCTGCGCTTCGGCACGGCGGACGACCTGGCGATCACCGGACTGCCCCGCATTCTGCGCGAGTTCCGCCAGATCTACCCGCAGATCAACCTCGAACTCACGGTGGGCCAGAGCGACCAGCTGTACAAGCGGCTCAACGCCGGCCAGTTGGACCTCGTTTTCGTCAAGTGGGTCGCCGGCGCCAAGGACGGCACCGTGGTGCAGCAGGACTCCTTCGCCTGGGTGGGGCTCGAGCAGACCGCCCTGGACCCTGGCCATCCCGTGCCGCTGATCGCCTACCCGGCCCCCAGTCTCAGCCGGAAGCTGGCCATCGATGCTCTCGAAGCCACCGGCCGCACGTGGCGGATCACCTGCACCACGCGGCAGATCAGCGGGGTGCTCGCCGCCGTCCGCGCCGGCATCGGCGTCGCCGTGATGCCGTCCTCCTTGGTTCCGGAGGACCTGAAAATCATCACCCGGCGTTTCGATCTGCCGAGCGTCGGCGACGTCGACTTCACCTTGATCCGCAATCCGCTGGCCAACACCGAGGTCATCGAGGCCCTCACCCAGACCATCGTGGGACGCGCCCTCAACCGCTCCACCTAGTTCGCGGGCCCGGGGTACCTACGCAGCCGGTACCGCGGTACCTGCCCCCAAAATACTTGGCTGGCCGGGTCAGTACGCGGCCATTGAACGCGAGTGGTACTTGTCCTATCCTGACTGTGTTGAAGGTCAAGCAGAGGCCCGCCACCACGATTTCGACATAACGAACGTTGTCGCTGCTTGCTGCCATACCGCTATGGCGGCAGTCCGCGGGAACTTGTTCGGGATAGGCCAGCAATGACGCCAGCCATAAACCGTCCCCACCCCACCATGGGATCGGGCGCCATGCGGCACGGCCGCCCGTTTACGCCGGCCCGGCCGCTGACGGCGGCGCCGCCGCTCGATACTGTGCCGCATCCGCCCCTGGGCCGCCTCGACCCGCACGCTGCCCCTGTCCGCACCGACGAGGACTACGTGGGCATCCCGTTCTGTGAGCGTTGCGGGACGGATGAGTTTGTCTACCTGGAGTCGTTCGTCCCGGCCAAGCACCGCCGCGACGGCTCGGTCAGCAAACTGGGCGAAGTGGCCTACTTTTGCTCCGGCTGCGAGGATTTCTCCGCACACGCCGTCCCGGCGTCCTGGGTCCCGCCCGGCTGGTACCTGGGCTGAGCGCCCCTTAAACGGCCGTCGCCGCCGTGCCCGCACCTTGCGTGCGGTCACGGCGGCGACGCTGTCTGGCCGGGGAGTGCCCCGGGGGTTGCCTAGACCAGTCCGTCCGAGAGGTGGTTGGCGGTGCCGAAGCGGTGCGCCGTGATGCTGACGGCCTGCTCATGCAGGAACGCCAGCAGCTCCACCCGCCCGGCCTCCGTGACCGGGTGGGAATAGACCGCCAGGTCGGGGCGGCCGCCGGTCGCCTCGGCCAGCGCCATAGCGTCGCCGCCGATCAGGCGGATCCGCGCCACGGACAGCTTGGCGGCCCCGGCGAGCTTGGCCGCGGAAGACAGCCACTCGGCGTCGCTCTCCACAGTGATGGCGATTCCGAGCCCGGACAGCACGGCCCGCAGCTGGGAGGGGACGTCCACCGCGCTGGAAACCGTGACGTCCGACCCGGCCAGCACGCCGGCGGCAACGGCCCGGACGAGGCGGCCGAGCGGTTCACCTTCCGAGAGGCGCACCGTGACGGGCAACGGGCGGTAGCGGAAGACGTTGCGTTCGGCGCTCAGCCCGGAAACATCCTTGGCGGTGCCGAACTCCTCTGCCCAGGCCAGGGCGTCGGAGGCCAGCGAACGCTGCAGCGGGGCCAGCTCCTCCGCGGTCAGGAAGCCCTTGGCCGCGTCCTCGATCCGGCGCACACCGGAGTGGGCAGGCATGGTGTCGGCGGTGCTGGGCTTGCTGACCCACTCGCCGAGTCCGACGAGGTAGTTGGGCCCGCCGGCCTTTGTGCCGGCGCCGACGGCGGATTTCTTCCAGCCGCCGAAGGGCTGGCGCTGCACGATCGCGCCCGTGATGCCGCGGTTGACGTAGAGGTTGCCGGCCTGGACGGTGTCCAGCCAGAGCGCCAGCTCGTCCGAGTTGAGCGAGTGCAGGCCGGAGGTCAGGCCGTACTCGATCTGGTTCTGGATCGCGATGGCCTCCTCCAGCGTCTCCGCCGTCATGACGCCGAGGACCGGGCCGAAGAACTCGGTGAGGTGGAAGTAGGAGCCGCGCCGGACGCCGTGCCGCACGCCCGGGCTCCACAGCTTGCCGGAATCATCCAGCTGTTTCGGCTCCACGGCCCAGGCCTCGCCCTCGCCAAGGGTGGTCAGCGCATTGAGGAGCTTGCCGCTGGCAGGCTCGATGATCGGGCCCATCTGGCTGGCAGGATCCTCCGGGTAGCCGACCTTGAGCGAGGTGACGGCGTCAATCAGCTGGTTGTGGAAGCGCTTGGACTTCGCCACCGAGCCCACCAGGATCACCAGCGAGGCCGCCGAGCACTTCTGGCCGGCGTGGCCGAACGCGGAGTACGCCACGTCCTTCGCGGCGAGATCCAGGTCGGCACTCGGGGTAACGATGATGGCGTTCTTCCCGCTGGTCTCGGCCAGCAGCGGCAGGTCCTTGCGGAAGGAACGGAACAGCTCGGCCGTCTCGTAGCCGCCGGTCAGGATGACACGGTCCACGGCCGGGTGGGAGATCAGCTGCTGGCCCAGTTCCCGCTCGCCGAGCTGCACCATGGTGAGCACGTCGCGCGGCACACCGGCCTCCCAGAGCGCCTCGATCATCACGGCGCCGCTGCGGCGGGCCTGCTTGGCGGGCTTGATCACGACGGCGGAGCCGGCGGCGAGCGCCGCGAGGGTGGAGCCGGCCGGGATGGCGACCGGGAAGTTCCACGGCGGCGTGACGACGGTCAGCTTGGCCGGGACGAAGGTGGCGCCGTCGACGTCGTCGAGCTTGCGGGCCGATTCGGCGTAGTAGTGCGCGAAGTCGACGGCCTCGCTGACCTCCGGGTCGCCCTGGTCGATGGTTTTGCCGGTCTCGGATGCCATGACCTCGAGGAGGTCGGCGCGGCGGGATTCGAGGACATCACCGGCGCGGTGCAGGATTTCGGCGCGCTCGGCGCCCGAGAGTGCGCCCCAGGCTTTACCCTTCTCGACGGCGGTGGCGATCACCTTGTTCAGGGTCTCGGCGTCGTTGATGGTGGCGGCCTCGACGGCGGCGTTGCCCAGCGTGGAGCTCGCGACGCGTCCCAGGATGGCACGGCCCCAGTCGCGGTTGGCCGGCAGCGACGGGTCGGTGTCCGGGGTGTTCGCGAAGGAGTCATGCGGCAGCGGCTCGGCCGGGAGGCTGCGGTTCTGCCGCCTGTTGGGGGCAGGGACCTCGTCGTCGAGCTTGGCGAGGGAGGCGAGGAAGCGCTGCTTCTCGCGCTCGAAGAGGGATTCGTTCTCGCTGAGTTCGAAGACGGCGGACATGAAGTTGTCCTGGCTGGCGCCCTCTTCCAGGCGGCGGATCAGGTAGGCGATGGCGACGTCAAACTCGGCGGGGTGGACCACCGGCGTGTAGAGCAGGAGCGAGCCGACATCCTTCTTCACGGCTTCCGCCTGGCCTTGGGCCATGCCAAGGAGCATCTCGAACTCAATGCCGGACTCAACACCGCGCTGCTTGGCCAGCAGCCAGGCGAAGGCAATGTCGAACAGGTTGTGGCCGGCGACGCCGATCCGGATGTTGCCGATCCGGTCCGGGTGCAGCGCGTAGTTGATGACGCGCTTGTAGTTGGTGTCCGAGTCCTGCTTGGTGTTCCAGGTGGCGAGCGGCCAGTCGTGCAGGGACGCCTCGACCTGTTCCATCGGCAGGTTGGCGCCCTTGACGACGCGGACCTTGATCGCGGCGCCGCCGTCGGCGCGGCGGCCCGCGGCCCAGTCCTGCAGCCGGATCATGGCGGCGAGGGCATCCGGCAGGTAGGCCTGAAGCACAATGCCGGCTTCGAGGTTCTTGAACTCGGGCTTGTCCAGGATCCGGGTGAAGACCGCGATGGTCATGTCTAGGTCCTTGTACTCCTCCATGTCCAGGTTGATGAACTTGGCCTTCTTGCCGCCGGTGGCGAAGGAGGCGGCGCGGCTGAACAGCGGTGTGAGCTTCTCCACGACGTGCTCCACGGCCTCGTCGAAGGCCCACGCGGAGTGCGGGGCCACGGTCGAGGAGACCTTGATCGAGACGTAGTCGACGTCGGGCCGGGCCAGCAGGGTGTGGGTGCCCTCAAGCCGCCTGGATGCCTCGTGTTCGCCGAGCACCGCTTCGCCGAGGAGGTTGACGTTGAGCTTGATGCCGTCCCGGCGGATCTTCGCGATGGCCGGGCCCAGCTTGGCGTCGGTCGCGTCAACGATGAGGTGGCCGACCATTTCACGCAGCACGCGGCGGGCCACCGGGATGACCACCTGCGGCAGGACCGGGGCCATGGTGCCGCCGAGCCGGACGGCGCTGCGCATGTACCAGGGCAGGAAGGCCGGGACCTTGGGGGCCAGGGCGGCAAGGTTGCGCGCGGCAACGTGCAGGTCCTCTGGGCGCACGACGCCGTCGACGAATCCAACGGTGAAGTCCAGGCCGTTCGGGTCCTTCAGGACGCCCGCGAGCTGCTCCGCGGAGGCGTCAACCGGAACCTTGGCGGCCTCAGTGAGCCAGCGGCGGACCAGCGTGATGGCCTCCTCGGCAAGGGCTGCTGCCTCAAGCACTGGCGAGCCTTCCGAGACTGCGGCGTGCGTGGCTTCCTTGCCCGCGTCCGCGCCGGTGGTCGGGCCGGATTCCATTGAGGTGTTGGTCATGGTGGCACTCGTTCTTTCTCAAAATGTGGACCGTTCTTGAAATCAGTATGAGAGCAAATTTTCATAAGATAAAGCGATGTTTTCTGAGCAATACTGGTTAGGAAACTCGAATGTTCCGGAGGCGGGGCGACGCAGCCCCGGACACAAAAAAGCGCTATCACTTACGGCCCCCAAATCCTGCGGAGGGGAGCCGTAAGTGATAGCGCAACGTGGGGTGAAGCTAGCCGACGTGCCGGTGCATCTCCACGGCTTCCTGGTGCCGCGGGCTCTCCGGATTCATCAGCGAGTGCTTCCGGCCGTAGCCGAAGTAGATGGTCAGCCCGACGACCAGCCAGACGCCGAAGCGGACCCAGGTCTCCCAGTGCAGCTGGACCATCAGGAACGCCGAGGCCAGCATGCCGAAGAGCGGCACCACCGGCATGAACGGCAGCCGGAAGGTGCGCGGGGCATCCGGCTTCTTGTAGCGGAAGATGATCACGGAGAGGCAGACGACGACGAAGGCGGCCAGGATGCCGATGTTCGTCAGGTCGGCCACAGCCTTGATCGGGAAGACCCCGGCCAGCAGCGCCGAGGCCACGCCAGCGATCCAGGTGACGCGCTGCGGGGTGCCGTGGCGGTCGGTTTTGGCGAACCAGCCCGGCAGCAGCCCGTCCCGGCTCATCGAGAACCAGACCCGGGTGACGCCGAGCAGGAAGGTCAGCATGACGGTCAGGATGGACAGCACGGCGAAGACGGAAATGATCGTCGCGATGACGGGAAGGCCCACGCCGTTGAAGGCGGAGGCGAAGCCGGCCTTGGGGTCGATGTCCTTATAGTTCTGCATGCCGGTGAGCACCAGGGTGGCGGCGACGTAGAGAAGCATGGCCACGACGAGGGACATGATGATCGCCTTGGGCATGTGCTTCTTGCCGTCGGTGGCTTCCTCCGCCGCCGTGCTCATCGCGTCATAGCCGAACACGGCAAAGAACACCGTCGCCGAACCGGCCAGCACCGGGCCGAAGCCGCTGGGCATAAACGGGTTGTAGTTGTTGGTGTTGATGTAGAAGATGCCCAGGCCGATGATGAACAGGATCAGGACTACCTTGATGGCGACGGCCGCGAGCTCGAAGCGTCCGAACGTCTTGGTGCCGCGGGAGAGGATCCAGGTCACGACCAGGCACACGACAATGGCGGGGATGTTGACGACGCCGCCCTTGCCCTCATCCACCGTCGAGGTCATCCAGACCGGCATGTGGATGCCGATGCCGGAGAGGAACGCGTCGAAGTAGCCGGAAATACCGATGGCCACCACGGCCACGATGGCGATGTACTCCAGCAGCAGGTCCCAGCCGATGAACCAGCCGATCACCTCGCCCAACGCCACGTACCCGTAGGTGTAGGCCGAGCCGGCCCGGGGGATCATGCCCGCGAATTCGGCGTAGGACAAAGCGGCGGCCGCGGATGCCAGGCCCGCGATCAGGAACGAGAACAGCACAGCGGGGCCCACGCCGGGTTCACTCTCGCTGCCGTGGGCCACAAGGCCGGCCAGCGAGAAGATGCCTACGCCAATAATGCCGCCGACCCCGATCGCGGTCAGCTGCCAGAGGCCGAGGCTCTTGAACAGTCCGCTGTGTTTGTTTTCCTCTTCGATGTCGTCGATGGGCTTGCGCCGCATGATCGATCTGGTCAAGTCTCTGGTGCTCATCAGGGTCTCCTGCAGTGGGGTGTCGCCCATCAATCCGCCCTGTGATGGGGGTAACTGGATCACAACAGTATGCAAGCCGGATTCCATTAGATAAAGTGAATTCTCCTAATCAATAACCATTAGAATTCACAAAGGAACAGCGATGCTCGACGTCCGGCGGTTGCGCCTGCTGCGCGAACTCAAAATCCGGGGCACGCTTGCCGAGGTGGCTGAGGCGCTGCAGTACAGCCCGTCGTCGGTCTCGCAGCAGCTGGCGCTGCTGGAAAAGGAAGCCGGCGTCGAACTGCTCCGGAAAACGGGCCGCCGGGTCCAGCTCACCCCGCAGGCCGAGGTGCTGGTCGCCCACACCGCCCAACTCCTGGAAACGCTGGAGCAGGCGGAGGCCGACCTCGCGGCCTCGCTGACCACCGTGACTGGGACCGTGCGGATCGCCGTTTTCCAGTCCGCGGCCCTTGCGCTGATGCCGGACGCCCTGACCCGGATGTCCGCAAGCTACCCGGAGGTCCGGATTGAGATGGTCCAGCGGGAACCCGAGACCGCGCTCCACGAGACCTGGGCGCGTGAGTTCGACCTGGTCATTGCCGAGCAGTACCCGGGCCACGCCGCGCCCCGCTACGCCGAACTGGACCGGGTCCGCCTGACCGGGGACGCGATCCGGCTGGCGGTTCCGCCCGCGTCCCCGGCCCGCCCCGCGATCACCTCCCTCGCCGACACCAATGGGCTGTCCTGGGTCATGGAACCGCGCGGCGCGGCATCCCGGCACTGGGCCGAGCAGGCCTGCCGGAGCGCCGGGTTCGAGCCCGATGTGCGCTTCGAGACCGCCGACCTGCAGGCGCAGATCCGGCTGATCGAGTCGGGCAACGCGGTGGCCCTGATGCCGGACTTGGTCTGGACCGGCCGGGGCACCACGGCCCAGCTGATCGATCTCCCCGGCAATCCGCACCGCACCGTCTTCACGTCCGTGCGCCGCTCCAGCGCCAAGCGGCCCGCCATCGTGGCTGCGCGCGAAATCCTCGCCGAGACCGCCGCGTCTATCGCGCCGGCCGCCTGAAGCACCGCCGCGCCTATCGAGCCCGCCCTGGCCGAGCGGGCTCCGGGGCCCGGTGTTCACTGGCTCACAGCGCACTGACCGCACCGGCGTTAGACTGATGACGTTATGAATCGAACAATGTTCAAGTCCAAAATCCACCGCGCCACGGTCACCCACGCGGACCTTCACTATGTCGGCTCGGTCACCGTGGACCTGGACCTGCTCGAGGCCGCCGACATCCTTCCCGGTGAGCTGGTCGCGATCGTCGACGTCACCAACGGCGCCCGGCTGGAGACGTACACGATCGCCGGCGAGCGCGGATCCGGCGTCATTGGCATTAACGGGGCAGCCGCGCACCTGATGCACGAAAACGACATCGTCATCCTGATCACCTATGCGCAGATGACCACGGAAGAGGCCAAGGCCTACAACCCCAAGGTGGTCCACGTGGACAAGGACAACAAGGTCGTGCAGATCGGCAACGATCCGGCGGAAAGCCACACGGCCGGGCTCCTGCGCCCGCCGCACGCGTTGAACAACGCCACCCTGAACTAGCAGCGCCGGAGTGCTAGGCGTCCTGGCTGGATTCTTCGTCGTCTGGTTCATCATCCTGGTTGGCATGTTCGTCGGCCGGCGCAACATCTTGGGCGAGAACGCCCGCTCCGTCCTCAGCGCCCTGACCTTCTTCGTGGCGAGCCCTGCCCTGCTATTCGAGACCCTCAGCAAAGCCCGGCTCCACGACGTCTTCGCAGCCCCTCTGCTGGTGACCGCCGTGGGCGCGATCACGACGGCGGCGCTCTACTTCGGCATCGTGCGCTTCGCGTTGAAACGGGCACTGCCAGAGGCCCTCGTGTCCTCCATGAGTTCGTCCCTGGCCAACTCCGCCAACCTGGGCATCCCGATCGCCGTTTTTGTCCTGGGCGATGCCAGCTACGTGGCGCCGCTGCTGATCTTCCAGCTCGCTTTCTTCACGCCGCTCTACCTGCTGGTCCTCGACGCCACCACCAGCGCCCACCGGACGACGCCGCTGACCTTCGTCCTGATGATCCTGCGGAACCCCATGATCGTGGGTTCGGGACTGGGCCTGCTCGTGGCAGGGACCGGTTGGGAGGTTCCGGCGCTGGTGCTGCAGCCTATCCACCTGATCGGCGGGGCCGCGATCCCCGCAATGCTGCTGTCCTTCGGCATGAGCCTGAACGGTTCCCGGCCACTGCAGGCCTCGGCCGCGCGGCGCGCCGACACGCTGCTGGCCAGCGGCTTCAAGCTCATCGTCCACCCGCTGCTCGCCTTCCTCTTCGCCCGCTTCGCCCTCGGCCTGCAGGACCAGGCGCTGTTCGCCGTGGTGGTGACATCCGCCCTGCCCACGGCCCAGAACGTCTTTGTCGTGGCCAACCGGTACCGGACCGGGCTTACCGTCGCCAAAGACACCGTCCTGATCACCACCGTGGTCGCCGTCCCCGCCATGATCGGGGTGGCGCTGCTCCTGGCCTGACGCCACCCGGAGCGGCGCACCCGCGTGGCCTGCCCGGGCTCCGGCGGCTGCCCCGGTAGGCTGTGAAAGGCCGGAAACCGGCCAAGTAGCAGGCTGGAATTGGGGGAACGAGTGCGCACGTTTGAAGCCGGAGTCGTTGTGACGGGCAGCAGGAGAACCACGCGCCGTCGGGGTGCCGTGGACTGGATCGCCTACGGCGTGGCAGGGGTGCTGCTTGTTTCATCCACCGCCTGCGGCGGACCCGCCCCGACCGCGGAGAAGACCGCCGTCGAATCGGCGCGGCCCAGCGCCTCGGTCGCCATGGCCGCGCCCACCTCGACACCGTCATCCACGCCGACCGCATCGGCCGACGCCGGCGCCCCGCTGGACCCGGACACGGCCCCGGTTGTCAGCCTGGCCGGAGCCTCGGCCCCGCGTCAGCAGCCGGCGTATGCCAGCAAGGCGCTCGACGTGCTCGCCACCCTGCCCGTTAAGGGCAGGGCGCCCAAGACCGGTTACTCGCGCGACCAGTTCGGCCAGGCCTGGGCCGACGTCGACCGCAACGGCTGCGATACCCGCAACGACACGCTCCGCCGCGACCTCACGGCGGTCGCGCTCAAGGCCGGAACCCACGACTGCGTGGTTCTGTCCGGCGCCCTGAACGACCCCTACACGGCCAAGCTGATCAACTTCGTCCGCGGCAACAGCACCAGCAGCGCCGTCCAGATCGACCACGTCGTGGCGCTCAGTGACGCCTGGCAGAAGGGCGCGCAGCAGCTCAGCCCGGCCCAGCGCCTCGCCTTCGCCAACGACCCGCTCAACCTCTTGGCCGTGGACGGTCCCGCGAACATGCAGAAGAGCGACGGCGACGCCGCCACGTGGCTGCCGGCGAACAAGTCCTACCGCTGCGCGTACGTGGCCCGGCAGATCTCGGTCAAGGCCAGCTATGCGCTATGGGTCACCCAGGCAGAGCATGACGCCATGGCCCGGATTTTGGCCGACTGCCCGGACGCCATGGCCCCCACCAACGAGCAGCCACCGGCGGCCGCTGCCGCCCCGGCCGCTGCGCCCGCCGAGCCCGCCGCACCGGCCCCGGCCCCGGCCCCGGCGATTGTCCCGGCAGCACCCGCACCGGCTGCGGTGTATTACGCCAACTGCGCCGCAGTGCGTGCGGCCGGGGCTGCGCCCATCCGCCGCGGGCAGCCCGGCTACAGCAGCAAACTGGACCGCGACGGCGACGGGATCGCCTGCGAGTAGGCGCGGCGGGCCCGCACTCCGACTGCTAGCAGGCCGGCGTCTGGTACTCGTAGGCTCCGGCGTCGGCCCCCGCGTCGCCTTGGCAGTCGCCGTTCTGGGCGACGGGCTGCCCGTCCAGGTCCACGGTGAAAGGACTGCTGCCCGCGCGGTCAATCGCGGGACTCAGGCTGGTTGGGTGGAGGTCGGTCGGGGCGTCCACGAAGTCGGCGGCCTCCCTGGTGGAGGTGCCGCTGGGCTCCACAGTGCTGGGTCCGTTCAAGACGTTTTCCTGCTCGGTCCAGCCCGAGCCGTCGATCCAGAGCGAATTCCGCACGGCGACAAGGATGTTCCCCCGGATCACTGTTGAGGCGGGGCACGCCGCGTGGCACACCACGGCCTGGGACTCCGGGCCGTCCAGCCAGACGGTGTTGAATTCGAAGACGGTGCCGTTCGTCGGACCGAACGATGACTTCGGCCCGCGCGCGATCAGCCCGCCGGCCTTAGAGCAGTCTTCGCCGCAACTCGCGCGGATCAGGTTGTAGCGGTAGGTGTTGCCGTCCGCGGTGCCCCCCGGCGAACGGCCGATCTCAGAGAACACGTTGTTGTCCACGGCCACGTTGTGGTGGATGCTGTTCCGGCTCCCGTTGAAGATTTCGAAGGCGCTGCCGTCGATCGAAAAATCGTAGGACTTCGCGGTTGAGCCGGTGACGGTGTTGCCGGTGAACTCGTTGTCGCTCCCGTTGATCAGCACACCGAAGGCGCCCGAGTCGTCGTTGCAGTTGACGGCCTGCGGCGTGCCGCAGTTGACCCCGGGCGTGTTGACGTTCATGACGTCGTTATCGGCCAGGTTGTTGTTCACGTAGTGTCCGAAATCGGAGCCCTGGCCCACCTTGATGCCCGCCGCGTTGTGGGTCGCCGTGGAGTTCTTGAGGGTGGTGTGGTCACCGGAGACACTGAACCCGGCATAGCCGCAGGACTGGGCTCGGAGGCCGTCCACCGTGATGAAGTTCCCGTTGATCGTGACGCAGTTCGCGCCCTGCCCGCCGGATTCGCCGCCGGTGACGGTCGGCGCACTCCCGGCGCCGTAGCTGTTCAGGGTGATGGCGGCGTCGGCCGTGCCGCTCTGGTTGATGACGACGCCGCCGGTCCAGGTGTCGCCCCGCCGGAAGCTCACGGAATCGCCCGCCTTCAGCACCGTGTTGTTGACCTTCAGCAACGATTGCCAGGGGGTTCCGGGGGAGGTTCCGTCGTTGTCGTCGTTGCCGTCCACGCTGAGGAAATAGGTGGTCCCGGCAGCCGACGCCGGTGCCCAGTTTCCCGCAAGGGAACCTCCCAGCAGCACGAGGACCACCAGCATGGGTGCAGCTATGGACTTGATCTTCATAGTGACACCTGGACTTCTGAAGATGAATCCGGGGCCGCCGAGCGGCGCTGTGGCCGGCGGCCGAAATACAGCCCGCGGCAGGCTTAACGCTAGGGGCGCCCCGCGGCCAAGTCAACGATTCCGGCGGCCTCTGCGAGGAGTTCCACGGACCGCAGCCTGTCCTCCACCCTGGCGCTCTGGTGCGCGACGATCAGTTCGTCGGCGTCGGCGTGCGCAGTGAACTCCTCCAGGTATTCGACCACGGCAGCGGGGGTGCCCACGGCGGAGTACTTCATCATCTGCGCCATGTGCTGGCCCTGCGGCGAGTCCAGGATCATGTCCGCTTCGTCGTCGCTGAAAACGCGGCCGTTGCCGAAGAACAGCGACACCCGGGCCCGTTTGGTGGCCTGGAACATTTCCTGGGCGTCGGCGGCGGAATCCGCGGCGATCACGTTGACGCCGGCAATCACGTGCGGGGCGCCCAGCTGCCCGGAGGGCCGGAATTCGCGGCGGTAGAGGGCCACGGCATCCTGCAGGGCGTTCGGGGCGAAGTGCGAGGCGAAGGCGTAGGGCAGTCCGAGCTGGGCCGCCAGCTTCGCGCCGAAGAGCGATGACCCCAGGATGTAGAGCGGCACATTGGTGCCCTTGCCCGGGGTGGCCTCAACGCCGGGGATGCGGGTCGGGCCTGTCAGGTAGCCCTGCAGTTCCAGAACGTCCTGCGGGAAACTGTCCGCGCTCATCGGATCGCGGCGCAAGGCACGCATGGTGTTCTGGTCGCTGCCGGGGGCGCGGCCCAGACCCAGGTCGATCCGTCCCGGGTGCAGGGTCTCAAGCGTGCCGAACTGCTCGGCGATGGTCAGCGGCGAGTGGTTGGGCAGCATGACGCCGCCGGCCCCGAGCCGGATGCTCTTGGTCTGCGCGGCAATGTGGGCGATCAGGACGCTGGTCGCGGAGGAGGCGATGGAGGACATGTTGTGGTGCTCGGCGTACCAGATCCGGCGGTAGCCCAGGTCCTCGGCGCGCTGCGCCATGGCCACGCTGCCGGCGAAGCTTTCTGCCGCCGTCTGGCCCTTGCCGATGATTGCCAGGTCAAGGATGGAAAGCGGAACAGTCACGGAAAAGCCGGCCTTTCGTTGCGGAGCATGGTCTAGATGAGGTGGCAGCCGCGCCGGGATCCGGCGTACGCACACTGATGCCAACGACGCCGGCGCCCGGCTTATTTCTGCGCGGCCGGAATCACCGGCTGGACTGCCCGGGAGGAATACTCAGCAGCCTTAGTGGGTTGCCGACCTTATGAGCCACCACAACTCACAGCATCCGGAACTATCCGCAACGATCGATTTGAAGGACCTGGGAACTGTGCACCGGCTGGGCTTCGGCGCCATGCGCATTGTCGGCGACGGGGTCTGGGGCGAGCCCGCGGACCGGCACGCGGCCATAGCCGTCGTCCGCCGCGCCGTCGAACTCGGCGTCGACTTCATCGACACCGCCGATTCCTACGGGCCCAACATCAGCGAGGAGATCCTCGCGGAGGCCCTGCACCCTTACCGGGACGGTCTGAAGATCGCCACCAAGGTCGGGTTCACCCGCACCGGCCCGAATGAATGGGTGCCGGTCGGCCGTCCCGAGTACCTGCGCCAGCAGACCGAGCTGAGCCTGCGCAAGCTCAAGGTGGACGCGCTGGACCTGCTGCAGCTGCACCGGATTGATCCCAAGGTGGACCCGGAGGAGCAGTTCAGCGTGCTCCGCGACCTGCAGAAGGAAGGCAAGGTCAAGGCGCTGGGCCTGTCCCAGGTCAGTGTGGCCGAACTCGAGCAGGCCGGGCGCCACTTCACCGTTTCCACCGTGCAGAACCGCTACAACCTGACGGACCGCAGCTCGGAGGATGTCTTGAACTACGCCGAGAAGAACGGCATCGGCTTCATCCCCTGGGCTCCGATCTCGGCCGGCGAACTCGCCCGGCCCGGCGGCCCGCTCGACGAGGCCGCCACCCGGCTGGGCGCCACCACCTCGCAGGTGGCCCTCGCCTGGCTGCTTCGCCGCTCCCCCGCCATGATGCCGATCCCCGGCACCGGCTCGGTCAAGCACCTCGAAGAGAACCTTGCCGCCGGCAGCGTCGTCCTCGATGACGCTACCTTCGCGGAGCTCGAAGCCGCACGCTAAACCCCGCCCCCATCACCACCCCTTGCCCGGCCCTTGCGCCGGCAGAACAGGAGCACAACATGGCTAACATCCTGATGGTCGTATCCGCCGCAGATTCCCTCACCATGCGCGACGGCAGCAAGCACCCCACCGGATACTGGGCCGAGGAGCTCGTCGTTTCGCACCAGACCCTGCGCGGCGCCGGCCACACCGTCCAGATCGCCACTCCCGGCGGCGCCAAGCCGACCGTGGACGAGGTCAGCCTGGCAGCCGACTCCGCCGGCGGCCAGGACCGCGCCGACGGCTTCCGCCGGTACCTCGCCGACATCGACGCCGAACTCTCCGCCCCGCTGGTGCTGGCCGACGTCGACCTGGCCGGGTACGACGCGATCGTGATGCCCGGTGGTCACGGCCCCATGGCCGACCTGTTCGAGGACGCGGACCTCGGCCGGCTGCTGATCGAGGCCAACAAGGCCGGCAAGGTTATCGCGCCCTTCTGCCACGGCCCCGCCGGCCTGCTGAGCGCCGTCGACGCCGCCGGAAACTTCGCCTTCGCGGGGCGCCGCCTCACCGTCTTCACGAATGAAGAGGAACTGGGCGGCGGAACCGGGGAGAACACGCCCTGGTTCGTCGAAGACGCGTTGAAGGAGAAGGGGTCGGTCGTGGAAAACGAGGGCGCCTGGGGCTCCCACGTGGTCCGCGACGGCAACCTCATCACCGGACAGAACCCGCAGTCCAGCGAGGACGTGGCGCAGGAAGTCCTGAAGGCCCTCGCTGAATAGCGCCGCCCGCAGGCCCCAACAAAGCTAGGCTGATGCCGGGTCCGGGCGGCCGGACCCGGCTAAGCTAGCGGCATGGCCATGAAATCCACTGCTGATAAAGTCGCCACCATCCAAAAGGGGTACACCCTGGAGGGGCCCACCATCGAGCTGGGAGCCGCGATTGTCGACGGCGAACTCCACAAGGACGCGCCGGTCCGGCTGCCGTTGTCCATGATGAACCGGCACGGGCTGGTGGCCGGCGCGACCGGCACCGGCAAGACCGTGACCCTGCACATGATGGCGGAGCAGCTCTCCACCGCCGGTGTACCGGTCTTCCTCGCGGACATCAAGGGCGACCTCTCCGGCCTCGCCACAGCCGCCGCCGGCTCGGAGAAGCTCAAGGCCCGCACCGACAGCATCGGCCAGCCGTGGTCCGGCAAGACGTTCCCGGTGGAATTCCTCGCCCTCGGCGGCGACGGCGCCGGTATCCCGGTCCGCTCCACCATCACTTCCTTCGGCCCCATCCTGCTGTCCCGGGTGATGGAACTCAATGAGACCCAGGAGTCCAGCCTGCAACTGGTCTTCCACTTTGCGGACAAAAACGACCTTGAGCTGATCGACCTCAAGGACCTGCGGGCGGTCATCCAGTTCCTGACCTCGGACGAGGGCAAGGACGAACTCGAGAACCTGGGCGGCCTGTCGAAGTCCACCGCCGGCGTCATCCTCCGCGAACTGGTCACGCTCGAGGCGCAGGGGATGGAAAAGTTCTTCGGCGAACCGGAGTTCGACACCGCCGAACTCCTGCGGACTGCCCCGGACGGCCGCGGCGTCGTGACCTGCCTGGAACTGCCCACCCTGCAGACCAAGCCGATGCTGTTCTCCACCTTCCTGATGTGGCTGCTCGCCGACCTGTTCGAGGACCTGCCCGAGGCCGGCGACCTGGACAAACCCAAACTCGTGTTCTTCCTGGACGAGGCACACCTGCTCTTCAACGACGCCTCCAAGGCCTTCCTGGACGCGATCACCACCACCGTTCGGCTGATCCGCTCCAAGGGCGTGGGTATCTTCTTCGTCACGCAGACGCCGAAGGACGTGCCGGCGGAGGTCCTTGGCCAGCTCGCCAACCGGGTGCAGCACGCCCTGCGCGCCTTCACCCCGGAGGATGCCAAGGCGCTCAAGGCGACTGTCTCCACCTTCCCGATGAGCGACTACGACCTTGAGGAAACCCTCACCTCGGCCGGAATTGGCGAGGCTGTCATCACCGTCATGAACGAGAAGGGCGCCCCGACTCCGGTGGCCCTGACGCGGCTGTGGGCTCCCGAGTCCGTGATGGGCCCGAGCGATAATGCCCTGATTGCCAGCACCGTGGCCGGCTCCGCCCTGCTCGCCAAGTACGGCACGGCCGTGGACAACATCTCCGCCTACGAGAAGCTGGCCGGCCGGGCCGCCGCGTCCACCGGCCCCGCTGCCGGCGGCTCCGGGGCGGAAGCCAGCTCGGGCGCCGGTCTGGACCCCAACGCCGTCGACGCCGATGCCCGCCGGATCGAGGAAGAAATCCTCGGCCGGCCCAGCAGCCGTCCGGCGCCGGCGCCCGAACCGGAACGCGCACCGCAGCGGCGGTCACAGCAGCAGCAGGAATCCGGCGGCGGAATGGCCGGAGATCTCGCCGGGGCGCTGGGTGGCGCCCTCGGCGGCGGGCTCAAAAGCATGGCTCGCTCACTCGGTACCCAGCTCGGCCGGGAACTGCTGCGCGGTGTCTTCGGAACCGCCTCCCGGCGCCGTCGGCGCTAGGAGCGCTGAGGCAGCCGTGTCCGCCCGGAGGTGATGGTGCGCGTCACACGTGACTCCTGGGACACGTGTATTCAGCGGGCGTACAGGTAACGTAAGGGACGTGCAAATGAGTCAGGCGTTGGTCAGGATCGCAGCCGGGTGGCTGATGGGCCTGATGCTCGCCGTGGCCGGCGCCGTCGTCGCCATCAACCTGGTGAACGACTCCATCGCCAGCCCGCAGCAGCCGGTACGCGAGTATCTGGCCGCGCTGCAGAAGGGCGAAGGCGAGAAGGCCCTGGGCCTCCTGCAGGCCCGGGTGCCGCAAAGCAACCCTGCAATGCTGGACGGCGAAGCGCTGAAGACCGCGGCCGCGAAGATCTCCGGGGTGAAATTCGGCGACGCTGAAGACCGGGGCGGGGACCAGGTCATGGTCCCGGTGGACTACAGCATCGACGGGAGCCAGTTGCGCACCGAGTTCCTGCTGCAACGCTCCGGCACCCAGTGGCTCTTCTTCCACGACTGGTCTTTCGTCCCGGCGGAGCTGCCAACCCTGAGCGTCACCGTGGTGAACTCGAACCAGGCCTCTCTTAACGGGGTTCCCGTAAACATGCCCAACGGCCGCAACACCTTCGCCGTGTTCTACCCGGGCGAATATGAGGCCTCACTGAACGGCCAGTTCTTCGCGGCCCCCGCGACCCGGGCAATCCTTTCCGGCCGGGACACACCCCCGGCGCCGCTGAATCTGCTGACCCAGGCCACCGACGGCCTCAAGGACGCCGTCAGCGCCAAGGTCAAGCAGTTCCTCGACGACTGCGCCGACCAGGCGGACAAGAAGCAGCAGCTTCAGCCGGACTGCCCGTTCTACCACATCACCAACAACCGGGTAGCGGACGGAACCATCGACTGGAGCATCACCGACTACCCCGTGGTGAAGATTGAGCCCTTCGGCGGCCGTTGGGTGGTCGCGCCGCTGGACGGCAAGGCTCGGATCAAGGCACGGCAGACGGACCTCTTCACCGGTGCGGTCACCGAACTCAATGCGGTCCACGACTTCAGCTTCACGACCCGCCTGGACATCGACGGCGACACGGTCAAGCTCACCCCGCAGCTCAGCAACTAGGGCCGCTGCAGCCCAGGCTGTCGCGGTGCCGGCCAGGTCGTCACACCCAGCCGTCACACCGGGCAGTCTTTTGCGGCAGCGGCGCCCGGCGGTGCCCGACATTGCGCGGAGCCCTTCGTGTCGGAAGCCGAAGAACTTGTCCGGCGTGACGCCTCACGCGCGCGGTCGGCCCGCCAGGACTGCCGAAACTTCGGCCATCATCCGCGCGGGGCGGTGCACGACGTCGTCGTAGTAGTAGCGGAGCACCGAATAGCCACGGACAACGGACACGTTGTTGCGGCGTTGGTCCTTTTTAAGCTGGGCCCAGTCGCTGTGGTGGCGGCCGTCCAGTTCAACGATGAGTCTGCCCTCGAGGAGAAGGTCCACATATCCGACGCCGTCAATATAGACCTGGGGCTCCACCGTGATTCCGGCCTGGCGGAAGCATGTCCGGGCCAAGGTCTCCAGCAGGGACTCGGCCCCGCGGTCCACCCATTCAAGGACGTGGCGGGCCCTACCGTTACGCCGTCCCGGCAGCCTCTGCCGCAGGAAGTCCACCGTCATCTCGCCCCGGCCCACGGCGCATTCGACCATGACCAGGGACTCCCTGAACGGGAGGCAGCGCAGAGCGTGAATCAGGACATCGCCCAAGGCCGCAACCGGCCGGTGCGGTTGTGGGTCAAAGAGCAGGCCGCCATGGGGTGTCTCCCCGGCGACGGTCTCGCCGCGGCGGTGGTGCACATGGTTGGACCCGACAGGGCCGATAGCCCACAGTCCATAAAATGGGGCCGCGCTGACACAGGTGAGCAGCTGCCTCCGCTGGAGCAGCGAGACATAATCGGCAGGGGCGGAGGGGAGAGCGTACAGCCCGCGAACCGGCTGGAGAACCCCGGCCCTCACCGCTCGCCGCAGCTCAGCGTCGGCGATTCCCAGACCGGTCAATGCCGGCCGCCGCGCCGCGCCGCCGCAGAAGCTCAAAGCCGTGAAGACATCCATAGGGCAAGGTTCCCGGCTGCCGCGATGGTGCGGTGGACCCCGGAAGCGCTATGTGGACATCCCGGCGTCATTCACCGCAGTCTTTTGCCCTTGCCAACGCCGTACTCCCTCGGGAAACCAAGGCGGCTGTGCCCCGGGGCGCGCAAAAGGCTGCTGTCCGTGACACGCAAGCCACGGACAGCAGCCCTAAGACGTGGGACGGCTCAGTCCATACCGCGCAGGTCAAGGACCAGCTCGGTGTCCCCATCGGCCTGCAGGAGCACCGGGATGCCCCAGTCCTGCTGGTACAGGTGGCAGGCCGCGTGGTCGGGGATTTCGCCGTCCTCGGTTTCCGGGCCGTCGCAGGCCGCGGCGCGGGCGGTAATGTGCAGCACGCCCTCGGGGACATCGGACGAGAGCTCCAGGGTGCGGAGCAATCCCACGGAGGTCCCGCCCCCGGCCACCAGCAGTTCCGGCGGAGTGGAGGAGATCTTCAACTGCGTGGGGTCGCCCCAGCGGTCGTCCAGCTTCTGCCCGGTCGGGGCGGTGAAACGGACCGCCAGGGACAGCAGCCCGGGCGCCACCGGGCTCTTGGGCCGGTGCGTCTGCACGGCGCCCTCGTCTACCTGCTGCGCTTCCTTGGGGATCGGCACATAGACGAGCTGGTGCTTGTTCGCCTCGACCACCACCAGCAGCGGCTCGGCGCCAGCCACCCGGGTGTGGTCCACAATCACGTCCGAGGGTTCGGACAGCCCGCGGGCGAGCGTGGAGACCGTCCCCGTGGCGGGGTCGTAGCGGCGCACGGCGCCGTTATAGGTGTCCGCGATCGCCACCGAACCGTCCGGCAGCACCGTCACGCCCAGCGGGTGCTGGAGACGGGCCTCGGCCGCCGGGCCGTCCCGGAAGCCGAAGTCGAACAGTCCCTTGCCCACGGCCGATTCGACCGTGATGGCGCCGTCGTCCGTGATGACGAGTTTGCGCAGGGCCGAGGTCTCGGAGTCTGCGACCCAAATGTTGCCATCCGCGTCCTCGGCGAGGCCGGAGGACTGCGCGAACCAAGCCTCCGCGGCCGGTCCGTCGAGCAGGCCCTCGAGGCCGTTGCCTGCGACGATGGACACCGCTCCCGTGACCGGGTCGAAACTGAAGATCTGGTGCACCCCGGCCATCGCCACCACGACGGCGTTGAGCTTGCTGGACCAGACGACGTCCCATGGTGAGCTCAGCGAGACCTGCAGCGGGTCCGCTTCCAGCCGGGCACCGTAGGCGGCGCCTTCCTCGTCCACGCGGGCCGGCCCGGTTTCGAGCAGCCGCTGCACGCCGTTGCCGGCGAGCGTGGTGGCGGTGCCGTCCGTGAGGGAGAGCCCGCGGAGCCGGTGGTTGACCGAGTCGGCAATGACGACGTCGTAGCCGGCCTTCGCGGCCACGTCCTCCGGAAGCAGCACCAGGCCCTGGGGTTCATTGAAGCGGGCGTCGGCGGCGCCGCCGTCGGCGTAGCCCTTCTCGCCCGAACCGTAGGTGCCCAACACTGTCTCGAAGTCGGTGGCGAGCTCCACCAGCCGGTGGTGGCCGGTGTCGGTGACCAGCCAGGTTCCGGCGGCGTCCTGCGGCTCGGCGTCCCCGGCGGCGACCGAGCTGCCGCGTCCGGCCGGCAGGTACAGCGCCTTGCCCGGGAACCGCAGCGTGCCCGACGTCGGCTCCGGAGCCACGTAGGGACCGTCGCCGCGGTGCAGGGTGCCCTTGGCCTCATGTTCGGCGATCAGCTCGGGGATCAGCACGGCCAGGCCGTCCGCGTGGCCCTCGCCGGAGAGGTGCGCCACGATGTAGCCCTCGGGGTCGATGACCACCAGGGTGGGCCAGGCGCGGGCGGTGTAGGCCTTCCAGGTCTCCAGTTCCGGGTCGTCCAGGACCGGGTGGCGGATTTCGTAGCGTTCGACGGCGGCGGCCAGGGCCACGGGGTCTGCTTCGTGCTCGAACTTCGGCGAGTGCACCCCCACGGTCACGAGGACGTCGGAGTACTGCTGTTCGAGCGGGCGGAGTTCATCCAGGACGTGCAGGCAGTTGATGCAGCAGAAGGTCCAGAAGTCCAGCAGCACGATCTTGCCGCGCAGGGATTCGAGGTCCAGGGATTTGCCGCCGGTGTTCAGCCAGCCGCGGCCCACGAGTTCGGAGGCCCGGACCCGGAGGTGGGTGCGTACGGTTTCGCTCATCAGCGTCCTTCCAGCTTTGAATTGCGTTCTGCCAGCTTCGCGTCGCGTTCTGCGAGCTGGGCAAACATATCGTTGTAAGCGGTGAGATCGGCGTCGTTATTCCTGTCCGCCGCGCGGTCGGTGCGCTTGGACTCACGGGCGTCGGAGCGGGACCACATGACCGCGACGCCGATTGCCACCAGCAGGGTGGGCACTTCGCCGATCCCCCAAGCCACCGCGCCGCCCATCTGCTGGTCCAACAGGGCCGAGGGACCCCAGGTGCGGCCCAGATTCCCGAAGTAGTCGGCTGCCAGCAGACCGGTGCCGCCCATGATGGCGACGCCGAAGAATGCGTGGAAGCCCATGGTCGCCAGCAACAGCAGCAACCGCATCGGGTAGGGCGCCCGCCGGGGCAGGGGGTCGGTGCCGATCATGGTCAGCACAAAGATGTACCCCGTCAGCGCGAAGTGCAGGTTCATCAGTTCGTGGCCCACGTGGTCGCGCATGGCGTAACCGAAGGCGTCCGAGTAGTAGAACAGCACAATCGAACCGGCAAAGTTCGCCGCGGCGAACAGGGGGTGCGTGACCAGCTGCGAGAACTTCGAATGCACGAAGATCAGCAGCCACTCCCGTGGCCCGCGGGAGCTGTCCCGCCTCGCGGTCAGTGCCCGCAGCGCCAGTGTGACGGGCGCACCCAGGACCAGGAAGATGGGGGTCACCATGGTGAGCGCCATGTGGTCCACCATGTGCGCCGAGAACAGCACCCGGCCGTAGACCGACGGCGGCCCGGACGTCACGTAGGTGAGGACCGCCAGGCCGATCACCCAGTTAACGGTCCGGAACCAGGACCAGGAGTCGCCGCGCTGGCGCACCTTGCGGATCCCGAGCACGTAGGACACCAGGCCGAAGACCGCGACGGCGACCCAGAGCCAGTCGAACCGCCACTCGGTGAGCCAGCGTTGCGGCGTCAGCTCCGGAGGCAGTTCATAGCCGGAGAGGATGAAGGCGGGCGAGGCGTTCTGGACAAGTGCCTCGCCCTGCGGCGGGGCAGAGCGGCCAAGCGCGACGGCGATCCCCGAGGTCGCCCCCATCACGAGAAGCTCCACGAGTACCAGCTGCCAGAGCACGCGGCGGGCGGAGAGACCGGCTCCCTTCACGCCCAGCTGCGGGATAACCCAGCGCCGGTGCATGAACCCGACGCCGCCAAGGACCAGCGTGGCCGACGCTTTGGCCACGATGAGCTGCCCGTACGTGGACCCGAAGAGGTCAGCCCAGCTGTGGACCCTGATGCTGGCGTTGATCACGCCGGAGGCGAAGACCAAGGCGAAGGCGAATCCGGCCACCGCGGAGAACCGGCGGAGGGTGGGCTCGGTGATGTCGGCTTTGCCCGGACCGGAGACTGCCGCCTGCCCCGAGGGGGCGGACAGGATGCCGGAGAGGAGGGTCAGGACAATGATGCCTCCCAGCCAGGCCGAGACGCCGACGAGGTGCAGGCCAAGGGAGTTGATGGCGCCCTCATGGTCGTTCGAGCTGGACGAGTGCCCGATGAGGGCCGCCGGGGCCAGGCCGACCAGCGAGAGGACGAGGGTGAGCGCTAACCCTCCGCGCGTCCGGACGCCGAACAGTGCCGTGGTGACGACGGCGGCGATGACGACGACGGTCAACCAGGCGCGCCCGGTCTCGATGTCGGTCATGAAGTAGACGAGGGACCTGGTGAATTCGGGGTCGCCCGAGATCGTCTGCCCCGCGATGTCCGAGTAGCTGAAGACCAGCACCCCGACAGCGGAGAGGGTCCAGACGGCGCCGGCGACGGCTGCGACTGCCAGCGCGCGGGTGAATGCGGGATGTTCCGCGGTGTCCTTATCCTTGGACCGGGCTCCGCTGAGGTTCCTGGGCAGGATGCCAACGGCGAACATCAGGCCGCCAATCACCGTGGCCAGAGCGACGTTGTGAAGCGCCTTGCTGACCGGGAGGCCCCAGCGGACCAGCGCCCCGGGGTCGGAGACCGAACGGGCACCGGCGGCGCCGGAGAAGAGCAACGCAGCGGTCAGGCCGACGAATACTGCGGCCAGGCCGGCGAGCTGCCAGGGGCGGCCAATCCCGCGCGCTCCGGCACCGGAGCCAAACGCTCCCCCGGTTGGGGAAGGCGCTGCTGTAGTTCGGGGTTTTGCTGCGGAAGGCACAACTCCATTGTCCGCTACGGCCGCCCGGGCACCGAATCCGAGCAACGGGGTTAACGCAAAAGGAGCGGCAACCCGCAGGTTGCCGCTCCTTTCAAGCGCTCGAAGAAGACTACTTCTTCTTGGCGACTGCAGCCTTCAGCTTGGAGCCGGCGGTCAGCTTGACGCTGTGGCCAGCGGCAATCTGGATGGTCTCGCCGGTCTGCGGGTTGCGGCCGGTGCGGGCTGCACGGTCGGTGCGCTCGACGGCGAGCCAGCCCGGGATGGTGATCTTTTCGCCCGCGGCGACAGAGGTCTCGAAAACCTCGAACAGTGCATCGAGCACGGAGTTGACGGCTGCCTGGCTGGTGCCGGCCTTGCCAGCTACCTCTGCAACAAGTTCACTACGGTTCTTAGCCATTTATGTCCTCCTGGACGGTTCTAATTTCTGAAGCCTGCACGCGGCATGCGTGCAGGCCACTCTTCGAAAACTTACCAGCTTGCCGCCCCCGAGGTGGCAAATTCCGCGTGTTTTCGCCCTTTTTTGGGAAAATTTCCGGGTTTCGAGGGCTTTCGGCGCCGCTTTTCAGCCGTTAGCGGAAGCTGCGACGCCCCTGTGGGCGCCAGCCGGGTCGACAGGCCTTCCGCGGGGCCGGTTACGGCTGTCGCCAGCCGGGGCGACGGGCCGTCCGCCGTGCCGGCGCTGGGTGGTTTTAGTGGTTAAAGGGGGAGAGCCTCCAACCTGGTGGTTGGAGGCTCTCGACCTAATGTATGTCCGGCGGTGACCTACTCTCCCACACCCTCCCGGGTGCAGTACCATCGGCGCTGTGGGTCTTAGCTTCCGGGTTCGGAATGGGACCGGGCGTTTCCCCCACGCTATGACCGCCGTAACCCTGTGTCCGCGCCCTTGGGGGCTGTGAAAGCCGCCCCTGGGTGGGAAATCTGGTGGTTACAACATGTTTCCTGCAGTGACCTGCAGTTGTGGTGTTGTTATTTTGTTGTCGGTTCCTGTGCAACGTTTCGTCTGGTGACGGGTTTGTTGTTTGGGAACCACATAGTGGACGCAAGCAGTCTTGTTTCTTTGTACCCTCTTCCATGGTGTGAACGTCTTTTGAATCCGTTCACGGAAGGGGGTGTGTGGTGTAAGTTATCGGCCTATTAGTACCGGTCAGCTTCACGAGTCGTTAGTCCTCGCTTCCACATCCGGCCTATCAACCCAGTGGTCTGGCTGGGGGCCTCTCACACACAAGGTGTATGGAAATCTCATCTCGAAGCGAGCTTCCCGCTTAGATGCTTTCAGCGGTTATCCCATCCGAACGTAGCTAATCAGCGGTGCACTTGGCAGTACAACTGACACACCAGAGGTTCGTCCGTCCCGGTCCTCTCGTACTAAGGACAGCCCTTCTCAAATTTCCTGCGCGCGCAGCGGATAGGGACCGAACTGTCTCACGACGTTCTAAACCCAGCTCGCGTACCGCTTTAATGGGCGAACAGCCCAACCCTTGGGACCTACTCCAGCCCCAGGATGCGACGAGCCGACATCGAGGTGCCAAACCATGCCGTCGATATGGACTCTTGGGCAAGATCAGCCTGTTATCCCCGAGGTACCTTTTATCCGTTGAGCGACGGCCATTCCACAATGTACCGCCGGATCACTAGTCCCGACTTTCGTCCCTGCTCGAGATGTCTCTCTCACAGTCAAGCTCCCTTGTGCACTTACACTCGACACCTGATTGCCAACCAGGCTGAGGGAACCTTTGGGCGCCTCCGTTACTTTTTAGGAGGCAACCGCCCCAGTTAAACTACCCATCAGGCACTGTCCCTGACCCGGATTACGGGCCGAAGTTAGATGTCCAAAGTGACCAGAGTGGTATTTCAACGATGACTCCACCCGAACTGGCGTCCGGGCTTCAACGTCTCCCACCTATCCTACACAAGCCACTCCGAACACCAATACCAAACTATAGTAAAGGTCTCGGGGTCTTTCCGTCCTGCTGCGCGTAACGAGCATCTTTACTCGTACTGCAATTTCGCCGAGTTTATGGTTGAGACAGCGGGGAAGTCGTTACTCCATTCGTGCAGGTCGGAACTTACCCGACAAGGAATTTCGCTACCTTAGGATGGTTATAGTTACCACCGCCGTTTACTGGGGCTTAAATTCTCAGCTTCGCCTTGCGGCTAACCGGTCCTCTTAACCTTCCAGCACCGGGCAGGAGTCAGTCCGTATACATCGTCTTGCGACTTCGCACGGACCTGTGTTTTTAGTAAACAGTCGCTTCCCCCTGGTCTCTGCGGCCCCTGCACGCTCCGGACAGCTAGTGTCCATCACGATAGGGGCCCCCCTTCTCCCGAAGTTACGGGGGCATTTTGCCGAGTTCCTTAACCATAATTCTCTCGATCGCCTTAGTATTCTCTACCTGATCACCTGTGTCGGTTTGGGGTACGGGCGGCTAAAACCTCGCGTCGATGCTTTTCTAGGCAGCATAGGATCACCGAATCCCCCCATACGGGGGTCCCGTCGGGTCTCAGGCATCATGAACGGCGGATTTGCCTACCGTTCGCCCTACATCCTTAGACCGGGACAACCATCGCCCGGCTCGGCTACCTTCCTGCGTCACACCTGTTAATACGCTTGCCTCCCAGGATCAGGTCCCGCGCTCCACCAAAACCCTCACACCACAAGGGTGATCGGGCAGGTCTCGGGCGGTTAGTATCCCCTGTTCAGCATGGGCGGTTTTTCGCCGGTACGGGAATATCAACCCGTTGTCCATCGACTACGCCTGTCGGCCTCGCCTTAGGTCCCGACTTACCCAGGGCAGATTAGCTTGACCCTGGAACCCTTGATCATTCGGCGGACGGGTTTCTCACCCGTCTTTCGCTACTCATGCCTGCATTCTCACTCGTGTAGGCTCCACCGCTGGTTTCCACCGCGACTTCACTGCCCACACGACGCTCCCCTACCCATCCAGACGCCTGAACCACAAGGGCTTAGCTAATATCTGAATGCCACAACTTCGGCGGTGTACTTGAGCCCCGCTACATTGTCGGCGCGGAATCACTTGACCAGTGAGCTATTACGCACTCTTTTAAGGATGGCTGCTTCTAAGCCAACCTCCTGGTTGTCTTCGCAACTCCACATCCTTTCCCACTTAGCACACGCTTAGGGGCCTTAGTTGGTGGTCTGGGCTGTTTCCCTCTCGACTATGAAGCTTATCCCCCACAGTCTCACTGCTGCGCTCTCACTTACCGGCATTCGGAGTTTGGCTGACGTCAGTAACCTTGTAGGGCCCATTAGCCATCCAGTAGCTCTACCTCCGGTAAGAAACACGCAACGCTGCACCTAAATGCATTTCGGGGAGAACCAGCTATCACGAAGTTTGATTGGCCTTTCACCCCTACCCACAGCTCATCCCCTCCATTTTCAACTGAAGTGGGTTCGGTCCTCCACGACGTCTTACCGTCGCTTCAACCTGGCCATGGGTAGATCACTTCGCTTCGGGTCTAGATCACGCCACTGCAACGCCCTGTTCAGACTCGCTTTCGCTACGGCTTCCCCACACGGGTTAACCTCGCGACGTAACACTAACTCGCAGGCTCATTCTTCAAAAGGCACGCCGTCACAACTACAAGGCTGCTCCGACGGATTGTAAGCACACGGTTTCAGGTACTGTTTCACTCCCCTCCCGGGGTACTTTTCACCTTTCCCTCACGGTACTGGTCCGCTATCGGTCATTAGGGAGTATTTAGGCTTATCAGGTGGTCCTGACAGATTCGCACGGGATTTCTCGGGCCCCGTGCTACTTGGGATACTTCCCAGGCGGCACACTACATTTCGGTTACGGGGCTCACACCCTCTCTGGCCGGCCTTTCAAGACCGTTCACCTATGCACATGCTCTCACCCCACTGTCCCGGCAGAGACAGAACGGAAAGTCCCACAACCCCGACCATGCAACGCCCGCCGGCTATCACACATGGAACGGTTTAGCCTGATCCGCGTTCGCTCGCCACTACTGACGGAATCACTATTGTTTTCTCTTCCTGCGGGTACTGAGATGTTTCACTTCCCCGCGTTCCCTCCACGCACCCTATGTGTTCAGATGCGGGTCACCAGATCACTCGCGCGTCTGGCGGGGTTTCCCCATTCGGACACCCTGGGATCACAGTCCGGTTATCGACTCCCCCAGGCTTATCGCAGATTCCTACGTCCTTCTTCGGCTCCTAATGCCAAGGCATCCACCGTGTGCTCTTAAAAACTTGACCACAAAAGATCAAGGAGTAATTTCGAGAGAACCATGAAAACCACCCCCACACCCAAAGGCGCAAGGACAGATCCAGGTTCATATTCTTGGAAATTGCTTCTTATAAAAGATGCTCGCGTCCACTATGTAGTTCTCAAACAACAACCCCGTACCACACACCCCACACGCACCCACAAAAGGGCAAACCGTGTGCTCGCTGCAGCCGGGAAACCAGAAACACAAGTCCCACACCCCGCACCCCGGACACCCTCCCAAAGGAGAACACCCAGGCCACAGGCCATGGTCCTGTTGTCTCAGGACCCAACAGTGTGCCAAACACTAAACCGCTTATCCCCCGTCCGCACCGTTCCAGGACACGCCCCCTCAAGAGGGAACAGCATCCGTACTGGGTGCCGGCAGGAAACCGGCGGCCGCTATTTGTTGATATTCCACCCGTGAGCACCCGCCGCAGAACAATCGTCTGCGCAACGGGCGTACTCCTGACAACACCACCACACCCGCATACACGGGGTGAGGTTGTTGTAGGTGCTCCTTAGAAAGGAGGTGATCCAGCCGCACCTTCCGGTACGGCTACCTTGTTACGACTTAGTCCCAATCGCCAGTCCCACCTTCGACAGCTCCCTCCCACAAGGGGTTAGGCCACCGGCTTCGGGTGTTACCAACTTTCGTGACTTGACGGGCGGTGTGTACAAGGCCCGGGAACGTATTCACCGCAGCGTTGCTGATCTGCGATTACTAGCGACTCCGACTTCATGGGGTCGAGTTGCAGACCCCAATCCGAACTGAGACCGGCTTTTTGGGATTAGCTCCACCTCACAGTATCGCAACCCTTTGTACCGGCCATTGTAGCATGCGTGAAGCCCAAGACATAAGGGGCATGATGATTTGACGTCGTCCCCACCTTCCTCCGAGTTGACCCCGGCAGTCTCCCATGAGTCCCCGCCATTACGCGCTGGCAACATGGAACGAGGGTTGCGCTCGTTGCGGGACTTAACCCAACATCTCACGACACGAGCTGACGACAACCATGCACCACCTGTGAACCGGCCCCAAAGGGGAAGGACTGTTTCCAGCCCGGTCCGGCCCATGTCAAGCCTTGGTAAGGTTCTTCGCGTTGCATCGAATTAATCCGCATGCTCCGCCGCTTGTGCGGGCCCCCGTCAATTCCTTTGAGTTTTAGCCTTGCGGCCGTACTCCCCAGGCGGGGCACTTAATGCGTTAGCTACGGCGCGGAAAACGTGGAATGTCCCCCACACCTAGTGCCCAACGTTTACGGCATGGACTACCAGGGTATCTAATCCTGTTCGCTCCCCATGCTTTCGCTCCTCAGCGTCAGTTAATGCCCAGAGACCTGCCTTCGCCATCGGTGTTCCTCCTGATATCTGCGCATTTCACCGCTACACCAGGAATTCCAGTCTCCCCTACATCACTCTAGTCTGCCCGTACCCACCGCAGATCCGGAGTTGAGCCCCGGACTTTCACGGCAGACGCGACAAACCGCCTACGAGCTCTTTACGCCCAATAATTCCGGATAACGCTTGCGCCCTACGTATTACCGCGGCTGCTGGCACGTAGTTAGCCGGCGCTTCTTCTGCAGGTACCGTCACTTTCGCTTCTTCCCTACTGAAAGAGGTTTACAACCCGAAGGCCGTCATCCCTCACGCGGCGTCGCTGCATCAGGCTTGCGCCCATTGTGCAATATTCCCCACTGCTGCCTCCCGTAGGAGTCTGGGCCGTGTCTCAGTCCCAGTGTGGCCGGTCACCCTCTCAGGCCGGCTACCCGTCGTCGCCTTGGTGAGCCATTACCTCACCAACAAGCTGATAGGCCGCGAGTCCATCCAAAACCACAATAAAGCTTTCCACCCCCCACCATGCGATGAGGAGTCATATCCGGTATTAGACCCAGTTTCCCAGGCTTATCCCAGAGTTAAGGGCAGGTTACTCACGTGTTACTCACCCGTTCGCCACTAATCCCCGGTGCAAGCACCGGATCATCGTTCGACTTGCATGTGTTAAGCACGCCGCCAGCGTTCATCCTGAGCCAGGATCAAACTCTCCGTTGAAGTAAAACAGACACACCATGCAACCCCGGGAAAACGGGATAAACACAATGCACAAAATTTGAAACCAGCTAAAAACACCGGACCCATCCACGGGGTGGCGGATCCGGCACAATCAACCAATTCAATACAATAAATTGGTATCAACAAACTTGGCACACTATTGAGTTCTCAAACAACAGACACACCCGGCACCACCACAACCACAAAACCAGTCGAGGATCGCTCCGGAGCAACTTTTCAAACTTACCCGGTCCCTGCTTCCGAAGCAAATCCGGACTTCCGGACCTGCATCAGCAGACGAACCAGCCCCACCAGAATTCTTCTAGCGCCTGAAGCGTCGGAAGACCTTGGTTTTGAATTAATTTGGGGGATTGGCCGCCTCCGGTACTCCAGCGTTTCCGCTGGTCTCCCTCGTGGCGACTTAGAAAACAATACACCCAGCCGGCGGCAATCGCAAACCCGCCCCGGCACCGTGCCCCCAGCGGCTCCGTCGTCGTGGATTAGGGCCGTACGCTCCATCACGTCCTACCACCGGGCCGGTTACTATCAGCTGGTGAGGGCAGACCGCCGGCGCCAGAACCCAGCTTTGCTCCATCGACGTGTGTCCGGCCCCGCCGTGAACGGACTCTCGGAACACGAGGTCGCTGCCCGCGTCGAGAGCGGACTGGACAACCGCGTTCCCGATAAGACCAGCCGGAGCCTGTGGCAGATCTTCCGCGCCAACGTCCTTACGCTCTTCATCGCGATCGTCGGAACGAGCTTCCTTGTCCTGCTGCTCCTCGGCCGTTGGCAGGATGCACTCTTCGGACTGGCGGCTGCCGGCAACGCCGTGATCGGCGCCGTCCAGGAGTTTAGGGCGAAGAGATCCCTGGACCGCCTCGCGGTCCTGGACGCCCCGCGCGCCCGAGTGCTGCGCGACGGCAAGATCCTCGAGATTGCCACGGCCGACGTCGTGCGTGACGATGTCCTAGTCCTGCGCGCCGGCGATCAGGTCACTGCAGATGCCGCGGTACTCGAAGCAGCCGGACTCGAAGCCGACGAGTCCCTCCTTACCGGCGAATCGGATCCCGTTGACAAAGATCCCGGGACCGATGTGCTTTCGGGCTCCATCATTGTGGCCGGGCACGGCAAGGCCCGGGTGGTCAGGGTGGGCGCCGAGTCGTTTGCCAGCCGGCTCACGGCGGACGCACGCCGCTTCTCCCTTGTGAACTCCGAGATCCGCAACAGCCTCAACCGCGTCCTCCGCTGGATCGCGTGGGGGGTCCTGCCCGTCGGACTCGTGGTGATCAACGGCGAACTCCAGGCACGGGGCGGCTGGCAGGATGCCATCGCCACCGGTGCCTGGACTGCAGCAATGGTAGGTGTCATCGCCAGTGTGATCGCCATGGTTCCGCTGGGTCTCGTGCTTCTGACCAGCGTGGCGTTTGCCGTCGGTGGGCTCAGGCTCGCCGGACACAAGGTACTCATCCAGGAGCTCGCAGCGGTCGAAGGGCTCGCCCGGGTGGACATCCTGTGCATGGATAAGACGGGCACCCTGACCGAGGGCGGGCTCAGATTCGAGGCCGTCCACCCGCTGACCACCGCGCCGGACCATGGCTGGCAGCAGGCCCTCGGCTGGTTCGCCACCGAACCCGAGGCGAACGCCACGGCCCGCAGCCTTGCCGCCGCGTTTGAGGACGACGGCGGGTTCCAGTCGGTCTCGTATGTTCCGTTCTCCTCCTCCCGGAAGTGGAGCGGGGTGACCTTCGGCGGCAGCAACGGCACGACGCCCACCTGGATTCTGGGTGCGCCGGAAATGGTCCTGGCCCCGGCCGGTCACGCGGAGGTCCTGGAACAGGCCGGCGAGCTGGCCCGCGCCGGCCTGCGGACGCTGCTTCTGGCCGGAGCGGACGGGCTGCCGGGTGCGGGAAAATCGGCGACCCTGCCTGACGGACTCCGGCCCGTCGCGCTCCTCACGTTCCGGGAACAGCCGCGTTCCGACGCCCGCGAGACGCTGGACTTCTTCCGCGCGGAAGGGGTGGAGCTGAAGATCATTTCCGGCGACGACCCGCGGACCGTCGCGGCCATCGCACGCCGGGTTGGCCTCGAGGTCGCCCAAGGCTTCGACGCCCGCGAGCTACCCGAGGATCCGCTGCTCCTTGAGGAGGTGATGGCAAGCAACATCGTGTTCGGCCGGGTCAGTCCCGACCAGAAGAAAGCCATGGTTGCAGCCCTCCAACGGCGCGGCCATACGGTGGCCATGACCGGAGACGGCGTCAACGACGCCCTGGCCCTGAAGACGGCGGACCTTGGCATTGCCATGGACTCTGCCGCGCCCGCTACTAAGGCGGTCGCGCGTCTGGTCCTGCTCGACGGCCGCTTTGACCGGCTCCCGGAAGTGCTTGCGGAAGGCCGGCGCGTCATCGCCAACATCGAGCGGGTCTCGAGCCTCTTCCTGAGCAAGACGGCATACTCGATCGCCATCGCCGTCACCTTCGGCCTGCTGCAGTGGCCCTTCCCGTTCCTGCCCCGCCAGTTGTCCTTTACCGACGGCCTGACCATCGGCATCCCCGCCTTCTTTCTGGCCCTGATGCCCAACGCCCGTCGCTACAAGCCAGGGTTCCTGCGCCGTTCCCTCTGGTTCTCCCTGCCGGCCGGGCTCATTGTCGCGTCCGCCCTGCTGGCGCTGAACGCGATCGCGCCCTCGGCGGGAAGAACGACGCCGGAAACGATGGGATCCGCCGCCGTCCTCACCCTCTCGGTGGTGGGGCTCTGGATCCTCGCGGTCGTTTCCCGGCCGCTCAACGCAGGCAGGGTGGGGGTGCTGGCGGCAATGTGTGCTGCGCTCGTGATCATGCTCAACCTCCCCCTGGCGCAGGAGTTCTTCATCCTCTCCTGGCCGCCGGACGTCCTGCTGATGACGGCGCTGGCCGCAGGCATCGGCGGCGGTCTCGCTATTGAGCTCCTTGCCTTCCTGCACCGCCGGAAGTTTCCCCGCTGACGAGCCCGACGCCGCCGGGGAGCCCGGGGAAACCCGCCTGGCTTCCGGACCGCACGTCGGCTCAAGACGGCCAAGCTGGCCCGCATCAGCTGGCGCTCCGGGTGCGTTTTGGGTGTTAAATGGCGCAGGCCCCGACACTGTGTGTCGGGGCCTGGCTGTAATGGTTGTCCGGCGGTGACCTACTCTCCCACACCCTCCCGGGTGCAGTACCATCGGCGCTGTGGGTCTTAGCTTCCGGGTTCGGAATGGGACCGGGCGTTTCCCCCACGCTATGACCGCCGTAACCCTGTGTCCGCACCCGCGGGCCCCGGTGACGGGGGTTTCCCTGGGTGGGAAATCTAGTGGTTACAACATGTTTCCTGCAGTGACCTGCAGTTGTGGTGTTGTTATTTTGTTGTCGGTTCCTGTGCAACGTTTCGTCTGGTGACGGGTTTGTTGTTTGGGAACCACATAGTGGACGCAAGCAGTCTTGTTTCTTTGTACCCTCTTCCATGGTGTGAACGTCTTTTGAATCCGTTCACGGAAGGGGGTGTGTGGTGTAAGTTATCGGCCTATTAGTACCGGTCAGCTTCACGAGTCGTTAGTCCTCGCTTCCACATCCGGCCTATCAACCCAGTGGTCTGGCTGGGGGCCTCTCACACACAAGGTGTATGGAAATCTCATCTCGAAGCGAGCTTCCCGCTTAGATGCTTTCAGCGGTTATCCCATCCGAACGTAGCTAATCAGCGGTGCACTTGGCAGTACAACTGACACACCAGAGGTTCGTCCGTCCCGGTCCTCTCGTACTAAGGACAGCCCTTCTCAAATTTCCTGCGCGCGCAGCGGATAGGGACCGAACTGTCTCACGACGTTCTAAACCCAGCTCGCGTACCGCTTTAATGGGCGAACAGCCCAACCCTTGGGACCTACTCCAGCCCCAGGATGCGACGAGCCGACATCGAGGTGCCAAACCATGCCGTCGATATGGACTCTTGGGCAAGATCAGCCTGTTATCCCCGAGGTACCTTTTATCCGTTGAGCGACGGCCATTCCACAATGTACCGCCGGATCACTAGTCCCGACTTTCGTCCCTGCTCGAGATGTCTCTCTCACAGTCAAGCTCCCTTGTGCACTTACACTCGACACCTGATTGCCAACCAGGCTGAGGGAACCTTTGGGCGCCTCCGTTACTTTTTAGGAGGCAACCGCCCCAGTTAAACTACCCATCAGGCACTGTCCCTGACCCGGATTACGGGCCGAAGTTAGATGTCCAAAGTGACCAGAGTGGTATTTCAACGATGACTCCACCCGAACTGGCGTCCGGGCTTCAACGTCTCCCACCTATCCTACACAAGCCACTCCGAACACCAATACCAAACTATAGTAAAGGTCTCGGGGTCTTTCCGTCCTGCTGCGCGTAACGAGCATCTTTACTCGTACTGCAATTTCGCCGAGTTTATGGTTGAGACAGCGGGGAAGTCGTTACTCCATTCGTGCAGGTCGGAACTTACCCGACAAGGAATTTCGCTACCTTAGGATGGTTATAGTTACCACCGCCGTTTACTGGGGCTTAAATTCTCAGCTTCGCCTTGCGGCTAACCGGTCCTCTTAACCTTCCAGCACCGGGCAGGAGTCAGTCCGTATACATCGTCTTGCGACTTCGCACGGACCTGTGTTTTTAGTAAACAGTCGCTTCCCCCTGGTCTCTGCGGCCCCTGCACGCTCCGGACAGCTAGTGTCCATCACGATAGGGGCCCCCCTTCTCCCGAAGTTACGGGGGCATTTTGCCGAGTTCCTTAACCATAATTCTCTCGATCGCCTTAGTATTCTCTACCTGATCACCTGTGTCGGTTTGGGGTACGGGCGGCTAAAACCTCGCGTCGATGCTTTTCTAGGCAGCATAGGATCACCGAATCCCCCCATACGGGGGTCCCGTCGGGTCTCAGGCATCATGAACGGCGGATTTGCCTACCGTTCGCCCTACATCCTTAGACCGGGACAACCATCGCCCGGCTCGGCTACCTTCCTGCGTCACACCTGTTAATACGCTTGCCTCCCAGGATCAGGTCCCGCGCTCCACCAAAACCCTCACACCACAAGGGTGATCGGGCAGGTCTCGGGCGGTTAGTATCCCCTGTTCAGCATGGGCGGTTTTTCGCCGGTACGGGAATATCAACCCGTTGTCCATCGACTACGCCTGTCGGCCTCGCCTTAGGTCCCGACTTACCCAGGGCAGATTAGCTTGACCCTGGAACCCTTGATCATTCGGCGGACGGGTTTCTCACCCGTCTTTCGCTACTCATGCCTGCATTCTCACTCGTGTAGGCTCCACCGCTGGTTTCCACCGCGACTTCACTGCCCACACGACGCTCCCCTACCCATCCAGACGCCTGAACCACAAGGGCTTAGCTAATATCTGAATGCCACAACTTCGGCGGTGTACTTGAGCCCCGCTACATTGTCGGCGCGGAATCACTTGACCAGTGAGCTATTACGCACTCTTTTAAGGATGGCTGCTTCTAAGCCAACCTCCTGGTTGTCTTCGCAACTCCACATCCTTTCCCACTTAGCACACGCTTAGGGGCCTTAGTTGGTGGTCTGGGCTGTTTCCCTCTCGACTATGAAGCTTATCCCCCACAGTCTCACTGCTGCGCTCTCACTTACCGGCATTCGGAGTTTGGCTGACGTCAGTAACCTTGTAGGGCCCATTAGCCATCCAGTAGCTCTACCTCCGGTAAGAAACACGCAACGCTGCACCTAAATGCATTTCGGGGAGAACCAGCTATCACGAAGTTTGATTGGCCTTTCACCCCTACCCACAGCTCATCCCCTCCATTTTCAACTGAAGTGGGTTCGGTCCTCCACGACGTCTTACCGTCGCTTCAACCTGGCCATGGGTAGATCACTTCGCTTCGGGTCTAGATCACGCCACTGCAACGCCCTGTTCAGACTCGCTTTCGCTACGGCTTCCCCACACGGGTTAACCTCGCGACGTAACACTAACTCGCAGGCTCATTCTTCAAAAGGCACGCCGTCACAACTACAAGGCTGCTCCGACGGATTGTAAGCACACGGTTTCAGGTACTGTTTCACTCCCCTCCCGGGGTACTTTTCACCTTTCCCTCACGGTACTGGTCCGCTATCGGTCATTAGGGAGTATTTAGGCTTATCAGGTGGTCCTGACAGATTCGCACGGGATTTCTCGGGCCCCGTGCTACTTGGGATACTTCCCAGGCGGCACACTACATTTCGGTTACGGGGCTCACACCCTCTCTGGCCGGCCTTTCAAGACCGTTCACCTATGCACATGCTCTCACCCCACTGTCCCGGCAGAGACAGAACGGAAAGTCCCACAACCCCGACCATGCAACGCCCGCCGGCTATCACACATGGAACGGTTTAGCCTGATCCGCGTTCGCTCGCCACTACTGACGGAATCACTATTGTTTTCTCTTCCTGCGGGTACTGAGATGTTTCACTTCCCCGCGTTCCCTCCACGCACCCTATGTGTTCAGATGCGGGTCACCAGATCACTCGCGCGTCTGGCGGGGTTTCCCCATTCGGACACCCTGGGATCACAGTCCGGTTATCGACTCCCCCAGGCTTATCGCAGATTCCTACGTCCTTCTTCGGCTCCTAATGCCAAGGCATCCACCGTGTGCTCTTAAAAACTTGACCACAAAAGATCAAGGAGTAATTTCGAGAGAACCATGAAAACCACCCCCACACCCAAAGGCGCAAGGACAGATCCAGGTTCATATTCTTGGAAATTGCTTCTTATAAAAGATGCTCGCGTCCACTATGTAGTTCTCAAACAACAACCCCGTACCACACACCCCACACGCACCCACAAAAGGGCAAACCGTGTGCTCGCTGCAGCCGGGAAACCAGAAACACAAGTCCCGGGGAAAACCCCGGTCCTGTTGTCTCAGGACCCAACAGTGTGCCAAACACTAAACCGCTTATCCCCCGTCCGCACCGTTCCAGGACACGCCCCCTCAAGAGGGAACAGCATCCGTACTGGGTGCCGGCAGGAAACCGGCGGCCGCTATTTGTTGATATTCCACCCGTGAGCACCCGCCGCAGAACAATCGTCTGCGCAACGGGCGTACTCCTGACAACACCACCACACCCGCATACACGGGGTGAGGTTGTTGTAGGTGCTCCTTAGAAAGGAGGTGATCCAGCCGCACCTTCCGGTACGGCTACCTTGTTACGACTTAGTCCCAATCGCCAGTCCCACCTTCGACAGCTCCCTCCCACAAGGGGTTAGGCCACCGGCTTCGGGTGTTACCAACTTTCGTGACTTGACGGGCGGTGTGTACAAGGCCCGGGAACGTATTCACCGCAGCGTTGCTGATCTGCGATTACTAGCGACTCCGACTTCATGGGGTCGAGTTGCAGACCCCAATCCGAACTGAGACCGGCTTTTTGGGATTAGCTCCACCTCACAGTATCGCAACCCTTTGTACCGGCCATTGTAGCATGCGTGAAGCCCAAGACATAAGGGGCATGATGATTTGACGTCGTCCCCACCTTCCTCCGAGTTGACCCCGGCAGTCTCCCATGAGTCCCCGCCATTACGCGCTGGCAACATGGAACGAGGGTTGCGCTCGTTGCGGGACTTAACCCAACATCTCACGACACGAGCTGACGACAACCATGCACCACCTGTGAACCGGCCCCAAAGGGGAAGGACTGTTTCCAGCCCGGTCCGGCCCATGTCAAGCCTTGGTAAGGTTCTTCGCGTTGCATCGAATTAATCCGCATGCTCCGCCGCTTGTGCGGGCCCCCGTCAATTCCTTTGAGTTTTAGCCTTGCGGCCGTACTCCCCAGGCGGGGCACTTAATGCGTTAGCTACGGCGCGGAAAACGTGGAATGTCCCCCACACCTAGTGCCCAACGTTTACGGCATGGACTACCAGGGTATCTAATCCTGTTCGCTCCCCATGCTTTCGCTCCTCAGCGTCAGTTAATGCCCAGAGACCTGCCTTCGCCATCGGTGTTCCTCCTGATATCTGCGCATTTCACCGCTACACCAGGAATTCCAGTCTCCCCTACATCACTCTAGTCTGCCCGTACCCACCGCAGATCCGGAGTTGAGCCCCGGACTTTCACGGCAGACGCGACAAACCGCCTACGAGCTCTTTACGCCCAATAATTCCGGATAACGCTTGCGCCCTACGTATTACCGCGGCTGCTGGCACGTAGTTAGCCGGCGCTTCTTCTGCAGGTACCGTCACTTTCGCTTCTTCCCTACTGAAAGAGGTTTACAACCCGAAGGCCGTCATCCCTCACGCGGCGTCGCTGCATCAGGCTTGCGCCCATTGTGCAATATTCCCCACTGCTGCCTCCCGTAGGAGTCTGGGCCGTGTCTCAGTCCCAGTGTGGCCGGTCACCCTCTCAGGCCGGCTACCCGTCGTCGCCTTGGTGAGCCATTACCTCACCAACAAGCTGATAGGCCGCGAGTCCATCCAAAACCACAATAAAGCTTTCCACCCCCCACCATGCGATGAGGAGTCATATCCGGTATTAGACCCAGTTTCCCAGGCTTATCCCAGAGTTAAGGGCAGGTTACTCACGTGTTACTCACCCGTTCGCCACTAATCCCCGGTGCAAGCACCGGATCATCGTTCGACTTGCATGTGTTAAGCACGCCGCCAGCGTTCATCCTGAGCCAGGATCAAACTCTCCGTTGAAGTAAAACAGACACACCATGCGCCCCCGGGAAAACGGGATGCACACAATGCACAAAATTTGAAACCAGCTAAAAACACCGGACCCATCCACGGGGTGGCGGATCCGGCACAATCAACCAATTCAATACAATAAATTGGTATCAACAAACTTGGCACACTATTGAGTTCTCAAACAACAGACACACCCGGCACCACCACAACCACAAAACCAGTCGAGGATCGCTCCGGAGCAACTTTTCAAACTTACCCGCTCAAGCGGTCCTAAGCAAATCAACGTTTCCGCGATTACCAGTCCCACACAGCAGGCCCCCACCCGAAATCAGCACGCAAATTTGCGAACCATTTTCCAGGCCGTTTAGAAGGGGGTCGGTCGCTATCTTTCCGCATCAGCGGCGGCGACTCGAACTACTTTACACACCAACCCGACCCGGAACAAATCGACCCCCACAGGCGCCCCGGGCGGCAGGATCCGCGGAAAGACGGGGCAAAACGGGCCGCAAGGCACCCAGACCGGGCAGCCGGCGTCGGAAGTTGCGAGTGTGTGCTCCGTCACCGCCGCCTTCGCCCGAATACCGCCGGACGGAACCGCGGTTAACGCGAGAAGGGCCGGCACCCAAACGGGTACCGGCCCTTCTTCAAGCCACTGGCAACAAGCGTGCTGAATTACCAGGAAGACTTCGTGATGCCCGGGAGCTCACCGCGGTGAGCCATGTCGCGGAAGCGAACACGGGAGATACCGAACTTCTGGAACGTGCCGCGGGGGCGGCCGTCGATGATGTCGCGGTTACGCAGGCGGACCGGCGAGGCGTTGCGGGGCAGCTTCTGCAGGCCGAGGCGTGCGGCTTCGCGTGCTTCGTCGGTTGAGTTGGGGTCAACCAGAGCCTTCTTCAGTTCGAGGCGCTTTGCGGCGTAACGCTCGACGATGACTTTACGCTGTTCGTTCTTAGCGATCATTGACTTCTTAGCCATGTGTTTAGCGCTCCTCTCGGAATTCGACGTGCTGGCGGATTTTGGGATCGTACTTCCGCAGGACCATGCGGTCCGGGTCGTTACGACGGTTCTTGCGCGTCACGTAGGTGTAACCCGTGCCCGCGGTCGACTTGAGCTTGATGATCGGACGTACGTCCTTGTCCTTTGCCACTAGAGCTTCACTCCTCGTGCCAGGATGGCGGCGACGACTACGTCAATGCCGCGCACGTCGATGGTCTTGATGCCACGTGCAGAGACCTGCAGGGTGACATTCCGGCGCAGGGACGGAACCCAGTAGCGCTTCTTCTGGATGTTCGGGTCGAACCGGCGCTTGTTGCGGCGGTGCGAGTGCGAAATGCTGTGTCCAAAGCCCGGCTCGGCTCCGGTCACCTGGCAGTGTGCTGCCATGACGACTCTCCTCATGAAAATAAAATGAAACGGCTGGCGGAGTTCCCGCATAACCGTGCGGCAGGCGGCGTCCGCATCCAGCTCCCACGTTGTTCGGCGGTGCTACGGCAACCGGCTGAACCGGGTTGCAGTCTGCACTGCGGCGACAATTGTGGACTTGGGCACGGGGCGGAGGAGACCTTGTGGGAAACCGCCGGCGAGTGCCGGATGCTGGGCGAATACAGGAGTGCACGCAACTTGAGCCCCTAACTACCGGCCACCGGAAGTGCCTGATTTCGCAGACTTTCCCGCCAACCGGAGCAATTGCACACGCTCCGCGCCACCTAGCGCCTACCAAGTCTACGAGCTAGGCGAATTAAAGACCAATCCGCGGCCCGAGGGTGTATAAGCGCCGGGCCTCTCGCGGGGAAGTCATAAGAGGGGCGCAGTCCTTTCACAGCAAAATGATAGGCAATGGGCAGAGTCTGGATTCATGAACACAACCACCCAGACCGCCTTGCGCCCCGCGGCGCGACGGGCCCCCGGGGCCCGGAACCCTTCAAGGGACAACACCGTCGGCGGATGCTTCAGGCAGACCTCCTGACCGTGATCGCCTGGGCGTCACTGGCCGGGGCTGTTGCGTTGTGGCTCGCCGACGGCGGTGCCGCCGGCTTCTCGACTCTGGCCGGATCGTTCACAGCGATGGGGATCGTGGCGGGGCTCGCCGGCATGGACCTGGTGCTGCTGATGCTGCTCCTCGCGGCACGCCTCCCGGTCATCGACGGCGCCGTGGGCCATGACCGCGCCCTTGAATTCCACCGGAAACTCGGGAAGCCGTCGCTCTATCTCCTGCTGGCGCACGGTGTCCTGCTGGCGATCGGCTACGGACTGGCCGAAGGCCTCGACCCGGTCAGCGAAGCGGTCGCCCTGTGGGTGCTCGTGCCCGACATGTGGCTGGCGTACGTATCCATGGCCCTGTTTATCGCCGTCGTCGTCACCTCCCTGGTGGCCGTCCGCCGTCGTTTTCCCTATGAGTTTTGGTACGCCGTCCACCTGTTGACCTACGCCGCCGTGCTGACGTCACTGCCGCACCAGTTCAGCGTCGGCGGCCTCTTTGCCGAGGGCACCTGGCAACGCTGGTACTGGCTCGCCGCCTGCATTGGCACCGGCGCTGCGCTCGTGCACCACCGGGTCCTTGAGCCGATCGTCGCCACGGTCCGGCACCAGCTGCGCGTCAGCCGGGTGGTGGCGGTGGGCCATGGAGTGGTCAGCATCGAGATGGCCGGTCGGCACCTGGACGAGCTGTCCGGCAGCGGCGGCCGCTTCTTCATCTGGCGGTTCCTTGGCCCCGGGCAGTGGTGGCACCCGCATCCGTTCAGCCTCTCCGCGGAGCCGCTGCAGTTGGACGCCGACGGCGGCGGACGGTTGCGGATCACGGTGCGCAACCTCGGCCGGGGCTCGGCGGCCTTGACGCGGCTGAAGCCTGGCACCCGGGTTGCGGTCGAAGGACCGTACGGCCTGTTCAGCACCGCTTCCCGCAGCCGCCGGCATGTCGTCATGATCGGCGCCGGCATCGGCATTACCCCGATCCGTGCGCTGTTGGAGCGGACTCCGTTCGAGCCCGGGGATGCCACGGTCATCCTTCGCGGCCACAGCCCGTCCGGGCTGTACCTCGGCGACGAAATTCTCGAGCTCTGCCAGCGCCGCGGCGCGACCCTATTCCACCTGACCGGGCGACGGCCCCGGGGAGCTCAGACCTGGCTGCCGGAGAGCGAGGCGCGCTCCGGCTACCGGCTGGCGAGCTACGTGCCTGATTTGGCCGACGCCGACGTCTACGTCTGCGGGCCGGCCGGGTGGGCCCTCAATGTCCTCGATGACGCACGCCGGGCAGGCGTGCGGGAAGAGCAACTCCACTACGAAAGGTTCGACTGGTGAGAATTCGCGCAGTAGTTTCAGCAGCCCTGGCCTCCGCCGGAATCCTGATAGTCGGCTGGCAGTCGGGAACCCACGTGGCGGATACTGCCAGCGCCACCGGCACCATGGCCGGGCCCGCGTCCGCCGGCTCCACAGGGGCCGGCACGGGGACCACCGGCTCCGCGGCGTCGGGAACCGGTTCAAGCAGTAGGGGCTCGAGTGGGTCGGCGGGGAGTTCTGCAGCCGCCTCCGGGTCCACCGGCTCTTCCGGCACCTCCTCGAACGCCGCAGGCACCTTCGCCGGCGAAGTCGTCCAGACCCGCTTCGGCTCGGTCCAGGTCCAGATCAGCGTGACCGGCGGAAAGATTACGGACGTCACCGCTTTGCAGCTCACGGACGAGGACCGGCGGTCCGTGCAGATCAGCAACCGCGCGGCCCCCTTGCTGCGAGCCGAAGTCCTCAAGGCGCAATCGGCCAACGTCCAGACCATCAGCGGGGCCACCGTCACCAGTTCCGCCTATCTGACCTCGCTCCAGGCAGCGCTTGATGCAGCACACCTCTGACCTTGACGTCCCGCAGCTGAAGGCAAAGACCTTCCGCTGCATGGGCACCGTCATCAGCTTCACCGTGCCGGTTGCTCCGGGCGAGGGGTCAGCAGCGGGAGAGGAAACACTCACGGCCGCGGCAGCCGCAGTCGAGCGGATCTTTCGGGAACTCGACGCCCGCTTCAGCCTGTACCGGCCGGAGTCCGAGGCCAGCAGGCTGGCCCGCGGCGAACTGCAGCTCCGGGCGGCCTCGCAGGACTTCCGGGACCGCTATGCCGAGGCTGTGGACTGGCGGCTCCTGACCGAGGGCGCGTTCACGCCGGAGCGGCCGGACGGCGTGCCGGACTTGTCCGGCCTGGTGAAGGGCGTCGCGATCCAGGAAGCCGGGGCCGCCCTGCAATCGTTGGGGCACGGCGACTGGTGCCTGAACGCCGGCGGCGATGTGCTCGTGGCCGGTTCGCCCATCGCCGGCGGCCAGGCTTCGTGGCAGGCCGGGATCGTCGATCCGCAGGACCGCAGGACCCTGATAGCCGCCTTCCCACTGGGCGGCAGCACCGCCGTCCGCGCCCTGGCCACCTCCGGTTCCGCCGAACGGGGCGACCACATCTGGACCAGCGGGGCAGGGGTCAGCGCGTTCCGGCAGGTGTCGGTCGCAGCGGCGGACATCGTCACCGCTGATGTGCTCGCAACGGCCATTGTGGCCGGCGGCATTCCCATGCTCAACCGGGCGACAAGCGGCTGGGACGTTGAGGTGCTCGCGATCCGGAACGACGGCGGCATCCTCGCGACACTGGGGTTCCGCGCCTAGGCCTGTCCGTCCGTCGCGGGCAGGGCGTTGGCCGCGGCTACGCGGGAGTACCACAGGCCGCTCGCCTTGGGGGTACGCCGCTGCGTTTCGTAGTCCACCCTCACCAGCCCGAAGCGCTGGTGGTAGCCGAAGGCCCATTCAAAGTTGTCCAGCAGGGACCAGGCGAAGTAGCCGCGGACGTCCACCCCGTCGGCAATCGATGCGTGCAGGGCCCGCAGATGCTCGTCGAAGAAGGCAAGCCGAGCGTGGTCGTCGACGAATCCCTCGGCATCCGGAACGTCGTCGAAGGCGGCGCCGTTTTCCGTGATGTAGATCGGGATCCCGGCCGGGCCGGTGTACTCGCGCTGCAGCCGGTTCAGCAGCCGGCGGAGCCCCTCTGGCTGCACCTCCCATCCCATCCCGGTGACGGGGAGGCCGCGCGGTACCTGCCGGACGCCTTCGGCCGCGACCAGGGGTGACGCTGGAGCGCCTGCGGCCGGTCCGGGGAGCGGCTCGGGGTCCGTCGTGAAGGCATCGCCGTGGTAGTAATTGACGCCCAGCACGTCGACGGGTTCCGAAATCAGGTCGAGGTCCCCTGGCCGGACGACGTCGTTCATGCCGAGGTTGGCCACATCTGCGAGCACGTCGGCGGGGTACTCGCCGCGGAAGATCGGGTCCAGGAACAGCCGGTTGCACTGGCCGTCAACCCGCCGGGCCGCATCCACGTCCCCTTCCCGGCCCGGATCGGCCGGATCGGCCACCGTCAGGTTCAAGGTGATGCCCAGGGTCGCCCCGGGATCCCGCCGGCGGAGCTCACGGACGGCCAGGCCGTGCCCCAGCAGCAGGTGGTGGACTGCCGACAGCGCCGCCGCCGGCTCCTGACGCCCCGGTGCGTGCATGCCGGCGGCGTAGCCCAGGAACGCGGAGACCCAAGGTTCGTTGAGCGTGGTCCAGATCCGGACCCGGTCGCCGAGGGCCTCGTGCATCAGGGCGGCATAGGCCGCAAAGCGTTCGGCCGTGTCCCGCGCCGCCCAGCCGCCCTTCTCCTCCAGCGCCTGCGGCAGGTCCCAGTGGTACAGGGTGACCCAAGGGGTGATCCCGGCGTCGAGCAATTGATCGACCAGCCGAGAGTAGAAAGCGATGCCCTCGGGATTCGGCGTCACGCCGTCGGGCATGCAGCGGGCCCAAGAGATGGAGAACCGGTAGGCGGCCAGGTTCAGGTCCTTCATCAGCGCGATGTCCTCGGCCGTGCGGTGGTAATGGTCGCAGGCGACATCACCGTTGTGGGCATCGGCGACGGCCCCCGGTACCCGGCAGAAGACGTCCCAGATGGACTCCCCGCGGCCTCCCTCCCGGGTGGCGCCCTCGATCTGGTACGCGGCGGTGGCAGCTCCCCACAGGAAACCGGACGGGAAGGTGAGGGCGCTGCGATTCATCCTGTTGCTCCTTGCGTTGCTAAAGGCGTGTGAGCTGAGGATACCGCGGAGAGAGCCCGTCGCCGGAGGACTTTCCGGTGACCCGGCGAACCACCCACGGGCCGGCGAATTCGCGTACCCAGCGGGCGTTCGCGCGGATTGCCTCGGAGCGGCTGAGTTCCGGGACCGGCGTCATCGGCGGGACGTCGATCGAGTGGTCGTGCTCCAGCACGGTGAGGACCCGCTTGGCCATGTTGGCATGGCCGGCGGCGGACATGTGCATACGGTCGGTGGCCCACATGCCCCAGTCGTAGTACTCGCTGAACCGCCAGTAGTCCACCAGCAGCGCATCGTGGTCCCCGGCAATGCCGCGGACCAGTTCGTTGTAGATCGCGGTGCGGCCGCGCATGGTCCCAAAAACCTTGGATCCGCGGGCGTCGAAGCCGGTGAACATCACCACGGTGGCGCCGGTGGCCTTCAGTTTGCGGATGCCCGCGTCGTATTCGACCAGCAGGTCATCGATGTTGACCTTCGGCCGGAGGATGTCATTCGCGCCGGCGTAGATGGTCACCAGGGTGGGGTTGAGCGCGACGGCGGCGTCCACCTGCTCGGCCATGATCTGGCGGAGCTTCCGTCCGCGGATGGCGAGATTGGCGTAGCCGAAGCCCGGGTCGGCCGCACCCAGCTGCTCGGCGACCCGGTCGGCCCAGCCGCGCACCCCGTTGGGGCGGGCCGGGGCGTCGTCGCCGACGCCTTCCGTGAAAGAGTCTCCGAGTGCAACATAGCGGGCCGTAAAATCCATGGACCCAGTTTGCCATCTGTTGCTGAGAGCAACCACCGCGGCCCTGCCGCTAGGAAGGGGGCAGGTTGCTGTCGCGCAGGATCCAGTGCCCGGCGTCCAGGCGGGAGACGATCTTCTCGCCGATGCGGGCCAGGTGCGCGACGTCGTCCGGATCGAGGGCGTCGAGGAACAGTGCCCGGACGGCCTCCACATGGCCCGGCGCGAGTCCCACGATGGTGGCCATGCCGGCGTCGGTGAGGTGGGCCGTGGTGACACGGGCGTCTCCGGGGTGGGGCCGGCGCTCCAGCCACCCGCGGTTCTGGAGCTTGGTCACCACATGGGAGAGCCGCGACAGCGAGGCACTGGTGCGCGCCGCGAGTTCGCTCATGGGCAGGTAGCGGCCCTCCGCCTCGGAAAGCATGGCCAGGACGTTGTAGTCGAACAGCGAGAGTTTTCCGGCCGCGTGCAGCTGCGTGTCCAGCGCCGCGGGCAGCAGCGTGTTGATGCTCAGCTGGGCCAGCCAGGCACGGCGTTCGTCGGCATTGAGCCAGCGCGGTTCGGTCATGGCTCCATTCTAGGAGACTCGATGCTTGAGGGTTCAACTTCGACCTGCCCGCCGTCTTGGGCAGGCGGTAGGCTGGCGCTATGTACGTAGTCTCGCTGACCTACAAAGTGCCCGAAGAGATCGTCGACTTCCACCTGCCGGCGCACGTGGCCTGGCTGCAGGACGCCTTCGACCGCGGAGTCTTTATGGTGGCGGGACGCAAGATCCCGCGCACCGGCGGGCTGCTGCTCTCCAACGCGGACCGCGCCGACTTGGACGCCGCGCTGGCCCAGGACCCCTTCTACGTCAACGGCGTGGCCGACTTCGACGTCGAGGAGTTCCACGCCAGCCGCGTCGCACCCGGGTACGAGAACCTGCTGGACAGCTAGCTCAGCCGGGCAGCAGCTTCTTCAGGCCGCCTTTTCGGGGCACCCTCACCGGTTCGGGCCAGCGCGGGCTCAGCTGGTCCCCCAGCGTGACGCCGCGCAGCTTGCGGCCAAAGAGGGGGAGCACCCAGTCGTGCACCCAACGGCGCTGCCGTCGCTCCCAATCCCGAAGACCAAGCCGGTCCGGGGGCTCCCATTCCTTGGGGCTGATGTTGTGCGGCACGCCGAGATGGTCCAGGACCTGCGCGGCCAGGTACTTGTGGCCGGCCTTGGACATATGCAGCCGGTCCGTGTCCCACATTCGGGGGTCGTGGAAGGCCTCAAAGCACCAGTAGTCCACCAGCACCGCGCCGTACCACTCGGCCAGTTCCCTCACGCGTCGGTTGTAGAGGGTGTTGCGCCTCTTCAGCGGCTCGAGCAGGACCGAGACCTTGACGTCGAAGCCGGTGAACAGCACAACGGTGGCACCGCTGGCGGCCAGCTTCGCCACGAGGTACTCGTAGTCGTCCATCAAGTCTTCGATGTCCGTGCCGAAATCCAGGATGTCGTTGCCGCCGGCGTAAAGGGTGACCAGGCTCGGTTCCATGGCCAAGGCCGGCTCCAACTGCTCGGCGATGATGTGGCGCAGCCGCTTGCTGCGGATCGCCAGGTTCGCGTACTCCCACCCGGGTTCCGCCTTCGCCAGCTTCTCGGCCACGCGGTCCGCCCAGCCGCGCACCCCGTTGGGCAGCCTGGCGCTGCGGTCCCCCACTCCCTCGGTGAAAGAATCCCCGAGGGCAACGAAGACCCGCCGCCCGTTCGGGCCTGGATGCAGAAGGTTCTCGGCCACGGCTCCACGCTAACCGGCCCACCCGGCCAGCAGGGAAAGGCCGGGTAAACAGTCGGCGCACGGGGAACGCCAAACTGGACAGGCCTCCGGAGCTTTGCAAGGATTGGCGCGGCCGGCGAATCGGAACCGGCCCTGAAGATTTCTGATGGGGAGTGAGCATGGGCATCGCCACGATGACTGTTGCCGCGGTGAGCGGGGTGGCCGTTCTGGCCTGCTCCGCGGACGCACAGTTGCCAGCTCTCTCCGGACCGTCGGGTATCGCCGCGGACTGAGTCCGCGGAAACGCCCGGTTCCACCCGGAGTCACAGGCTGGCAGTGCCCTGCCTATACCGCTCCGGCGCGCTGAAAACAGCCGCCCGGCCGGACCATCCGATTCCGAAAGTTTTCACCATGCAAAAAATCACGGCCCAGCAGATCCGTTCGTCCTTCATCAACGCGAGCCGGTCGGAAGCGGCCAAACTCAATTTGCCCAAGAACTTCGATGCCCTGGACTGGGAGCGCCTCGACTTCCTGGGCTGGCGGGACGAGAAGATGCCGTTGCGCGGCTATCTGGTCGTGCCCGGCCCGAAGGGCCCCACCGGAATCATGCTGCGGGCCCCCGAAGGCGGGGCCAAGAAGAACCGTTCGGTCCTCTGTGAGCTGTGCCGCGACATCTTCTCCAAGGACGACGTCGTGCTGTGGGTCGCCAAGCGGGCCGGACAGTCCGGACGCAACGGCAACACCGTGGGCACCCTGATCTGCGCCGAGTTCGGCTGCTGCCGCAACGTGCGGGTTGAGCCTCCTGCCAACGACATCAACCCGGACCCGGCCGCCGTCGTGCTGCGGCAGATCGCCGGGATGGCGGCGCGCACCGCCCAGTTCCTCGAGCGCGTCAAGGGAACGTAGCAACGCGGGGTCAGCGGAGGATGATGTCCACCGGGTTCGCCTCGGACCGCCAGCTCCCCCCGGAGCCGGGGCCCGGGGCGATCACCGGGGCCGTGAGGACACCGGAGCGGTTGGTCCGCTTGTCCCGCAGGATCTCCGTGACCGAGCCGAGGTGCCTCGACAGGTCGATCACATTCTCCGGCGCGGCCAGGAGCAGCTGGAAGCCGAATTCGTGCAGCGCCTTGATGCCGGCGCCGGCGAATTCCTCAGAGGCGAGAACGAAGGCCTCGTCCATCATCACGGTGCCATAGGTGGTGAAGCCCTGCTCGGCGATGCCCAGCTGGTAGCTCAGCGCCGCCGCCATGATGAACGCGGTGAAGCGTTGCCGCTCGCCGCCGGACATCGAGCCGGTGTCCGCGTGCATAAACACCTCGGTCCGTTTGCGGCCGCCCTTGCCCGCCTTGGAATCGGGCCCCTGCACCTCGCGGTGCTCCTTGCACTGGATGAACAGGTGGCCGCGGACGTCCAGCACCTCGGCGCGCCAGCGCCGGTCCTCGGGGGTCTGCGAACCGAGGCGCTTCACCAGCGTCTCGAGCGACTTGTAGCGGCTGGTGAGCTCGGCGTCGTCGTCCGTGTCCGAGCCGACGGCGGGGACCGCGGCCTTGCCCGGCCGGGTGTGCCGGACCTTGAGCGCGTTCTGGATGGCGTCCTTGAACTGCTTGGCGGTGGCGGGCAGCGTCTGCTTGATGTCGAGTTCCAGGAAGCTTCCTTCGTGGAAGTTCACCTCGGAGAGAATCCCGTTCAACGGAAGGATGCGGCTCGTGATGGAGCGGCGTTCCTCATCCAGCAGGTGCAGCAGCGTACTGAATGACTCGTGCGTACGCTGGTTGAAGAACTGCCGGAACTCGGCCTCCTGCGCGGGCAGGCCATCGCTGACAATCGCGTGGTAGCGCGTTTCGAACTCGCCCGCGGCGCCGATCGAGGTGCCGTGGTCGGCGGAGATTGCCGTGCCCCACTCGCGGACGAAACCCTCGAAGATGCGGGTGAGCCGCTCCGAGGTGGCCTGGCCCCGCGACTCCGCCGCGTGCAGCTCGGCAAGCAGCCGGGTCCGGACCTGGTTGGCGAGGTTGTCGAGTTCGTGCATTTCCAGCACCTCGCCGAAGTCCGCGAAGTAGGGCTCCAGCGCGACGGCGGTGGCCTCCGACGGCGGCGACTGTTCCAGTCGCCCCCGCGCGGCGTCGAGCAGCGAATCCGCCGTGGTCAGCTGTGAGTCGAGGGCCTTGTACTCGCTTTGGAGCACGGCGGCTGCTTCGGTGCTGGACTGGTGTTTGTGCCGGGCGGCCTCGATGTTGGCGCGCAGCGGCTCAAGGTCGGCCTGCGCGGCGAGGGCATCCTTCAGCCGCTGCTCGATCCGGGCGAGTTCGTCCGCGGCCACCGCGGCCGAGACCTGTTCCCAGGGCCGGTGGTCGTCGGCCACCCGGCGCAGGGCTTCGAGCTGGCGGGTCATGCCCTGGTGGGATTCTTCCCGGCTTTGGGCCAGTTCGGCGGCCTTGGCGAGCTCCTGTTGCAGGTCCTCGACCTGCGCGGCGACCAGTTCGAGCTTCGCGGCGTTGTCGAAGCCGAGGACGTAGTCCTGCCGGGAGGTGAACCGGTCGTCCTTCTCCACCGTGTGGCGGTTGCGCTTGACCACTCCGCCCAGGCTCAGGCCCTTGTCCAGCCGTGCCAGCTCGTCCGGGTCCTCCACGCAGGGGTAGGCGAAGTCGAGGGCGATCCGCTCGCGGATCCACTCGCCCGCCTCCGCGGCCGGACCGGCGGTGAGGATATCCAGCTTGCTCAGCAGCTCGCCGTCGGCCGCGTCCTCCACGGCCAGGGCACCGCCGGCAAGCGGCTTCGAGACGTCCACGGCGCGGAGCGCACCGCGGACCGCGTGGTCGTTCAGGTAACGGGTGACGGCCGCGAAGTGCTCGCCGGGGACCAGCAGCGTGGTGGCGAGGCTGCGAAGCGCACGCTCGGCGGCCGGCCGCCACTGTTCCTGCCCCTCGGCGAGGTCGATCAGCTCGCCGCCGAACGGCATCTGCTCTTCCGGGACGCCGGTGGCCGCCGCGATGGCACTGCGGTTCTCGATGCTCGACGGCGGCAGCAGCGACTTGCGCGTCTTGAGCGAGACGAGTTCCTGCTGGGCCGCGGCGAGCTCGCGCTTCCTGGTCGCGTGGCCGTCGAAAGCCTCGAAGCGCAGTTCCTTGAGCGCCTCCGAGTCGTCCTTGAGTTCAGCCGAGCGTGCGGCCGCGTGCTCGTGCGCCTGCTCCCAGCCGGCAGCGGTCCACTCAAGCTCCAGCCCGGCGTCGGTCAGGGCCTTCCGTGCGGATTCTTCGACCTGCTGGCGGAGCTTGAGGCCCACCCGGGCATTTTCCAGCGACTGCTCGATCGCGGAGATCGCATTGCCGCCCTGGTTGTTGTAGTCCGCCTCGAGCTCGCGCAGTTCCTTGGCCAGCCCGTCGCGGACGCCGCGTTCGGCGCCGAGTTCTTTGGCTTTCGCCTGGGCCAGCGCCTTGAAGCGCTCCAGGGTCTTCTCGTGGACCGTGATGGCCAGTTGCTGTTTGTAGGCTTCGAATTCCTCGCCGGAGAGGTCACGGAGCCGGTTCGCGTCGAGCAGGGACTGGGCGTATTCCTTGTTCAGTCCGGGGACGGGTGCCAGCTGGTCGCGTTGCTGCCGGACGTCCTCGAGCCGCTGCCGGATGGACATCAGGTTGCTGAACTCCTCGACGACGTCGTCCGCGGCGGCGAGCGTAGCTGGCGCGTCCAGGACCTGGTCACGGAAGAAGGTGTTGACGCTGCCGCCCAGGCCCTTGCCGGCCTGGATGACGCGCAGCAGTGGCAGTGCCTGGTCCGAGTTGATGCCGAGCAGACGCCGAAAGCGTTCCGCGAAGGCCTTGTGGACGTCGAAGATCTGGGCATCCGGGAAGATCGCATCCAGCGCCGACTTGGTAAACCGCTTCTCCGCGATACCTTCGACCGCGGCCAGGTCCAGCGGCTTGTTGTCGATCAGGTAGTACCGGCCGACGCTCGATTCGGTGCCGTTCTTGGGCAGGTCGAAGAGCGCGGAGATGGTCACGCGGGTGCCCACAGCGTTGTCGAAGGTCAGTGCGACGGCGGACCAGGTGGCGCCGGGGCGCTGGAAGGCACTCGCCGAGCCCTCGCCGACGGCCTTGTCCCCCACCTTGCCGCGCATGTACGTGAAGGTGGTCCGCTTGTCCTCGACGGCCCCGCCGGCGCGCTGGGCCGCGGCCTCGTTCGAACGCGGCCGGGCATCGAAGACCCGGAGCATCGCGTCGAACAGCGTGGACTTTCCGACGCCCGAATTGCCGGTCAGCAGGGTGCCGTTGCGGTCCACGTGCATCGTGTGGGCGCCGTGGAACGTGCCCCAGTTGACGACCTGGACGAGGGCGAGGCGCATCTGGCCGGGGTTCGTGAGCTCGCCCAGCGGGAGCATGGTTGCGATGCTCATTCGGCGTCCTCCGCTTCGTTGTTGGCGCCTTGCGCGGCCCCACCGGCGTCGCCGCTGCTGTCCGTCACGGAACCGTCGTCGTCCGAGTCGTCATCAGAGCTCGCGACCCCGTCGCTGTCGAGGTCCAGGAGGGGTTCGGTGCCGGCGGGGTCGGTGCTGGCTGCGATGAGGGCCTCGATCTGGGCCGGGATGTCGCCGATGTTTTCGAAGGGGAGGGCCAGCGGGAGGGCGTTGGAGATGGTGTAGACCTCGTCGAGGCTGGTGGTGAGGAGGAGCTGGCGGGCCAGGAGCTTGGTGATGGCGCGGTTGACGACGTCGGAATCGCGCAGGGCGTCCTGCTGGCCGGCGGGCTGGTAGTGGGCCACGAGGTCGGCGATTTCCTCGCGCGTGATCGTGGGGTCGGTCTGGGCGGTGACGTGGCGGTCCAGAAGCAGGCGCAGGCGCAGCAGCACGATGGTTTCGACGCGGCTCAGGGCCCGTTGCTGGCGCAGGATGCTGGAGCGGGTGCTGCCGCCGATCGCCTCGGGATCCACCGGGCGCAGCACGGCCACCTTTCGTTCGTGGTCCAGCTGCAGGCTCAGGAAGAGCTCGGAGAGGCGGCTGCGCAGGATCAGCTGGTTATCCAGCAGGGTGGTCCACAACTTCTCGTCGCGTCCGCCGTCAATGTACGGGCCCTTGAGGAGCTTCACCAGGGCCTGCCGGACTTTCATCGGGAGCACGCCTGTGTCGCCCGGGAAGAGGGCGGCGCCGTCGACGAAGGTGTCGCGCGGGGTAACGGTGAACGGGTCGCTGCGGACGTGGTCGCCCTGGTTGTCCGGCGCTGCCGGCGCGGAGGGCACGTCCGCCGTCGTGGTCTCTTCGGTCATCTTCAATCCTTCTTGAGCGTGACGACGGGCAGGTACGCGGTGCGCGTGGAGCCGTCGATCTGTTCGAAGTCCAGCGGCGCCCAGGCCTCGCGGTCGAAACCGGCGCCCTGGTGCAGCGCGTGCGAAAGCAGCGCGCGGATGGAGTTGATGTGGCGTTCCGTATCCGGGAGCTGTTCCCAGGCCTCGGCGAGGGTGGACGCCCCGGCGACGGCGGCGCGGATGGCTTCGGGGCTGGCCTTGCCGGTCCTCGGCGAGCGCACCCGGTCCGAGTCGCTGAACGCGATCGGGTCCGCCAGCTTCGGCGGCGCGGCGAACTCGTCGGGGTCGAAGAGCTTGACCATCGCCAGGGACTCGAAGCCGGCATTAAAGAGCACCGGGCCGCGGACCAATCCCGGCCGCTCCCGTTCGTAGGGCAGAGCACGGATCGCTTGCTCGGCCTCGCGCAGGACCTTGCGGAGCCGGACGGACTGGCGGTAGTCGTCGCTCTGGACGTAGGTGTTGAGGCTTTCGCTGAGTTTGCCGTAGATCCGCTGGATCTGGCTGTGCTGGGTGCGCAGTTCGGCCACCAGGTTCTTCAACGTCTCGCGTTCGTCGTGGCTGAGCTCGTCCGCGAACTGCCGGCTGAGCACCTCCCCGATCGCGGAACGGAAGCGGAGCTGCTGCTGCGGGTCCTCCAGGAACGCGGTGAAGGACCGGAACGTCCTGCCTTCCGGGCTCTGCCGCAGCCGCTTGTCCGCCTCCAGCACCTGCGCCATGGTGGCGCCCTTGCTCAGGGACTCCTCGATGATCTGGTTGCGGAGCTCGCCCACCAGCTCCTCGATCCGGTCACGCATCTTCTTGTAGTCCGCGGGCAGGCTCGCCGCGAGGTCCAGGATGTTGCCGGCGGCCTCGACGGCTTCCTCGTCGTCGAGCAGCCCGTCGAACTCGCCGGAGCTGATCTCCTCGATGAGCTGGCGGCGTTCGCCGATCTCCTCCTCCAAAGACTCCAGCCGGGCGCTTTGGTCCGGGTTGGTTTCGTTGGCGAGCTTTTCGACGTCGCCCAGCAGCGTGCCGAGCCGGGAACCGTTGAGGGTGGAACGTTCGCTGGAGAGGCTGTCCAGAAAGGCCAGGACACGGGCCGCGGGCTCCGTGACCTCGTAGACGATCTGGCCGGACTGGTTTCGCCGGGTCAGGAAGTTCTTGCGGGTCCACTCGTCGCCGAACCCCTTGCCGTTGGCGGAGCCGCCGAGCCCCGGTTCCTGGCGGCGGAGCTGCTCCAGGAAAGCGTCGACGTCGGCATGGAACTGTTCGAGCGGAAGCTGCGGCCGGGTCCGGGTGAAGGACGCCTGCAGCACGGCGATCACCCACGGGGCCGAGCGGGTCAGCGCCCAGGCAGGTCCCTTGGTGAGGAGTTCGAGGTCCCGGAGCCGGGCGCTGATGGCCTCGGCGGAGGACACGGCGGAACGGGACACGCATTCTCCAATCGCTGCCGCGGGGTGGGGTCGGGCAGCGGATCAAAGGAAACTGCCAACTACAAGGTTAACGCAGGGCCTCGGGAAAAACCGTTGAACCTGCAGCGCAGCGGGAGGACACTGGGAAGACCACGTGGGAGGAGACCGTCATGCGGACCAAGACTGCATGGATCATAGGAGCGGCGACGGCGGCGGTAGTCCTGGGCGGCGCCACGGTGGCCGTCGCTGCGGACGGCCTGTTGGGGCCCAACAACCCGGTACCCGGCGTGAGTATCGCGCCGCAGCCGGATGACGACTCGCACGATTCGGACGCGGACGACGCGGGTCTGGCGCCCCTCACCGGCGCGGACCGGGACCAGGCCGCGAGCGCGGCACTGGCCAGGGTCGGGCAGGGCAGCGTCACCGAAGTGGAGCGGGAAAACGACGGCGGCACGGCCTACGAGGTGAAGGTGCGCCTCAACGACGGCCGGACGGTTGAGGTCCAGCTCGGTTCGGACTTCCAGGTCCTGGCCCAGGGGGCTGCCGAGCTGGACGACTGACGTACCGCGCGCCGATGCGCCGCGGCGGGCAGCGCAAAAGCGCGCGGCAAACGCGGGCCCAGCGTGTAACGCCTGTTACTGGTGAGGTTTCCGCGACCTCTCCGTGACCTACGCACGGGTAGCATTTCGATCCCGTATCAAGACCCCCCGACGCGCCCCGCGACTCTGGCTGGGCCCCCTTCCGGCACCCTACGCTCGGGCTACTGATTCAGCCGAAGCGACGGTGCAGGAGGAAGAATGCAGTTCGATCTAAGCGCGGTGGAAACGGCCACCATGGTGTTCCTGGGAACACTGTTTTTCGGCCTCCTCCTGACCTTCTTCATCATGACGGCGGCCTTCGTGGCGCTGGCTCTGCTGGGCGTCGGCCGGCTGGCCTGGTTCGTTGCGGCGAGCCTGCTGTTCGGGGCGGTCCACGGTATCAACGACGCCTGGGACCGGCTGGTCCATCACGCCGGCACAGTGGAGCTCCCGGGCGATTTCCCCGGCGACCTGATAGGGCAGTCTTCCCCTAGTACCGGCACCTACCCGCGGGTAGTATTGCGGGACAGCTGAAGGGTCCTCCACCCGCGGCGGATCCAGGGCTCGAGCCGGCCAACCCGGTTAGAGGAGATGCCCCGTGAGCTCCGCCGTCGACAACCCAGCCACTGAAGATCCAGCCACCGACAGCCCCGCCGCCGAGATACCGGTGGCCGCGCAGAAGATCGGGCCCGAGGCCACCGCCGCCGATGCCCGGGCCGTCGCCGAGGCCGCCCGCGATACCAGCTGGGACCGGCCCAGTTTCGCCAAGGGCCTCTACCTCGGCAGCTTCGACCTCAGCCTCATCCACCCCTGGCCTCAGGCGCCGGCGGACGACGTCGAACGCGGCGAAGCGTTCATGGACCGCCTGACCGCCTACTGCCGGACCATGTCCGGACGCAAAATCGAGCGCGACGCCCGGATTCCCGACGAATACCTCGCCGGGTTGGCCGGCCTCGGCGTGTTCGGCATGAAGATCCCCCGCGAATACGGCGGTCTGGGCCTGTCACTGGTCTACTACGGCCGTGCACTGGCCCTGCTGGGCTCGGTCCACCCCAGCCTCGGAGCGCTCCTCTCCGCGCACCAGTCGATCGGCGTGCCGGAGCCGGTGAAGGTTTTCGGCACGCCGGAGCAGAAGCAGGAGTACCTCCCGCGCTGCGCCGCCGGTGCCGTAACCGCGTTCCTGCTCACCGAGCCCGACGTCGGCAGCGACCCGGCCCGGATGGGCAGCACGGCCGTCCCCTCCGAGGACGGGGCGTCGTACGTGCTGGACGGTGTGAAGCTGTGGACCACGAACGGCGTGATCGCGGAACTTGTGGTGGTGATGGCGCTCGTCCCCGCGCACACCAGCGCGGACGGCACCGAGCACAAGGGCGGCATCAGCGCGTTCGTCGTGGAAATGGACTCCCCCGGCATCACGGTGGAGAACCGCAACGCTTTTATGGGCCTGCGTGGCATCGAGAACGGCGTGACACGCTTCCACCAGGTGCGCGTGCCGGCCTCCAACCGGCTGGGCCGCGAGGGCCAGGGCCTGAAAATCGCTCTCACCACGCTCAACACCGGCCGGCTCTCCATCCCCGCGCTCTGCGTGGCGTCCGGCCGCTGGAGCCTGAAGATCGCCCGGGAATGGTCCAACGCCCGGACCCAGTGGGGCCGCCCGGTTGGGCAACACGAGGCGGTGGGCAAGAAGATCGCCTTTATCGCCGCGAGCGCCTTCGCCCTGGACGCCGTGTTCGAGCTCTCCGCCGAGCTGGCCGACGCCGGGCAAAAGGACGTCCGGATCGAAGCGGCGCTCGCGAAGCTCTGGTCCACCGAGATCAGCTGCCGGATCGCCGACGAACTGGTCCAGATCCGCGGCGGACGCGGCTTCGAAACAGCCGACTCGCTTGAGGCCCGCGGCGAGCGCGCGGTTCCGGCGGAACAGCAGCTGCGGGACATGCGGATCAACCGGATCTTTGAGGGGTCCTCGGAAATCATGCGGCTCCTGATCGCACGCGAGGCCGTGGACGCCCACCTGGCCGCTGCCGGGGCCCTCGGTTCGGAGGACGCAAGCCTGTCCGAAAAGGCCAAGGCCGCGGTCGGGGCCTCCGGGTTCTACGCGAGGTGGCTGCCGAAGCTGGTGGCCGGCACCGGCATGGATCCGCGCTCCTTCGGCGACTTCGGCCGGCTCGCCCGGCACCTGCGCTTCGTGGAGCGGGCATCGCGGCGGCTGGCGCGGCAGACTTTCTACGGCATGGGCCGCTGGCAGGCGAAGCTTGAGCACAAACAGGCCTTCCTGGGCCGGATCGTGGATATCGGCGCCGAGCTGTTCGCGATGGCGGCGTGCTGCTCCCGGGCGGAAATGCTGCTGCGGACCGCCCCGGAGCGGGGGGCCTCCGGCTACGAACTCGCCGACGCCTACTGCGAGCAGGCGCGGGTCCGGGTCGAGGAGTATTTCGACCAGCTCTGGCGCAACACCGACGACGGCGACCGCGTCCTGGCCCGCGCGGTGCTCGCCGGCGACTACGAGTGGCTGGAGGCCGGGGTACTGGACCAGTCCGAGGGGACCGGTCCCTGGATTGCGGATGCCAGCCCGCGCGCCTCGGTGAAGGAGAACCTGCACCGAAAGTACCGCTGACGTGCGCCGATGCCCGCGCAGACGCCGTACGGATCAGATAGTAAGCATCCTTGCTATTGGTCCGGCGGCGTGGTTAGGTGGAGCCAAGACCTGATGACGGTCGAAGCATTGCCGTGCCCGGATCAAACGATGAGTTCGGGTCAATCAATGAAAGCGAGCAGCCATCATGAGCAGCACAGCAGGCCCCGAAGACCGCATGCCCCGCCGGGCACGCGAGGAAAACGGAACCCTGGATCGGGAGGCCCGGATCCATGATGCGCGTCAGGACGGCGTGACCGCTGAAGGCCCCGTCGCGGCCGACGCGCGCACCGAATCGCGCGCTCAAGACCGGGCCGAGACCCGCGCTCAGGCCCGCGCCGAAGACCGCGCCGAAGACCGTGAGCAGCACGCCAGCGAGACGCGCGCCTTCCCCGCCGCACCCCTCGCCGGCGCCGCGGCAGGCTCAACTGCCGGCGCTGCCGCCGGCCGCGACAACCAGGCGATCCACGGGACCCGCGACGACCACGCCCGCCACAATCACGACGTCGTCGTCGAAGAGGTGCCCACCCGCGAAACTGTGGTGGCCCGCGAGAAGGAACAGTTCGGCGGCGTCAAAATCGGGTCCGCGTTCTTCGGCTGGCTCGCCGCGACCGGCATGGCCGTGCTGCTGACCGCCCTGGTGGCCGCTGCCGGCACCGCCGTCGGCCTTGCCACCCACACGAATGTCAACGACGCCGTCAACCAGGCCTCGGGCAACCAAAGCGTAGGAATCGCGGGCATCATTACACTGCTCGTGATCCTGTTCGTGTCCTACTACTGCGGCGGCTACGTGGCCGGCCGGATGGCCCGCTTCAACGGGGCGCGGCAGGGTTTGATGGTGTGGATCTGGGCACTCATCGCGGCCATCGTCGTCGCCGTCCTGGCCATGACCGCCGGCCAGCAGTACAACGTCCTTGCCAACCTCAACAGCTTCCCCCGCATCCCCGTCAACGAGGGCGACCTCACCACCACCAGCATTGTCGCCGCGATCGTGGTGGCGGTGGTTGCCCTTATCGGGGCCATGCTGGGCGGCCTGGCCGGCATGCGCTTCCACCGCAAGGTGGACCGCGCAGGCTTCACCCCGGTGGAGACCGTCGAGGAACGCTAAGCCAGCGTCAGGGCGTCAACGTAGTACCAGCGGCGGTCCTCGCGCCGGAAACTGCTCGTTTCGTGGTGGACCCCGGATTCGCCGTCGTGCCGGAAGTACGCCTTGAACTCGACGGTGCCCTCCGTGTCCAGCGGGCCGCCGCGCCTCGTTGAGACGATGTCCAAGCGCCGCCATTGCATAGCAGGATCCAGCTCCAGAGCGGCCGGCCGGGTGTCCGTATGCCAGGTGCGCAGCAGGTAGCCGGCGTCGAGCACCACAAAGGCGCTGTAGCGGGACCGCATGAGCTGCTCCGCGGTCGGCGCCTCCGCTTCACCGCGGTGGTACCGGCCGCAGCAGTCTGCGTACTGCTCACCCGACAAGCACGGGCAATGTCCCTGGTATGACGTCAAAGGGGTCCTTCCGGCGGGCCGGACACCTCCGGCATGGGCTGCTTCCGACTATAGACGCAGCCCGAAGGTATCAGCTTGGACACATCCCGCCCGACGGGCCCATTTCCTCGCGTGTCCGTTGGAGATTGTCCGTATGGTTAACGGGGGCCGGTGCCCGGCACGACCATTGCGGCACGGACCTCGCTGCAGGCTGGTTGGAAGAGGAGAGGCGAAGTGGAAGACCCGACGACGATCGCCATGAACCTGACCTTTTTCGGCACCCTCGGTGTTGGCCTCGTGCTGTTCCTCGGAGTCTTCGCCGCCTTCGTCATCACCTTGCTGATGGCCGGGCTCGGGAGGCTGATTGCCACGGCCTTTACCGCCTTGGTCCGCGGCCGGCGGTCCACTCCCGCGCCGGCGGAGGCGCACCGGCCAGCGAAGACCGCCAAGCCGGCCCGCAAGGAACCCCAACTCTCCCCCGCATGGGCCGCCGCCGTCGCGCGCGCCGATGCCCGCGCCGATGCCCGTGCCAAGGCGGGAACCGCGCCGGAGGTCAGGGTATCGGTGCGTGAACTTCCCAGCCCGAAAGCTCCGGTGCGCGACATCAAGGAAGTCGCGCCGCTCGTCGAGTCCGCCACGGACCGGAACGGCGCCCCCGCCGCGGCGCCGCGGGCTTTCACGAAGCCCCCGCTTCCAGCCAAGAGCCCGGTGCTGGACACCGGCTCGCTCACCGCGCTCAAGCACCAGCCACCGCAGGCAGCCCAGCGACGGGACCAGCAGCCGGGCCAGCAGCGCAAGGCCAGCTGAACCCTTACCCCGGGCGGTCATCTGGGCTACGTTGGAACCCATGGAATTCAGATACCTCGGGCACAGCGGCTTCAAGATCTCCGAAATCACCTTCGGCAACTGGCTCACGCACGGATCGCAGGTGGAGAACGACGTCGCCACCCAGTGCGTGCGGGCAGCGCTCGACGCCGGAATCAGCACCTTCGACACGGCCGACGTCTACGCCAACACCGCGGCGGAGAAGGTCCTGGGGGAGGCCCTGAAGGACGAGCGGCGCGAGTCGCTGGAGATCTTCACCAAAGTCTTTGGCCCCACCGGCCCCAAGGGGCACAACGACCTGGGACTGTCCCGCAAACACATCATGGAATCCATCAACGGCTCCCTGACCCGGTTGCAGACGGACTACGTGGACCTCTACCAAGCGCACCGCTATGACTACGAGACGCCGTTGGAAGAGACCATGCAGGCCTTCGCCGACATCGTGCGGCAGGGCAAGGCGCTGTACATCGGCGTCAGCGAGTGGACGGCCAGCCAGATCCGTGATGGCCACGCCCTCGCCAAGGATCTCGGTTTCCAGCTGATCTCCAACCAGCCGCAGTACTCCATGCTGTGGCGGGTCATCGAGGCCGAGGTGGTCCCGACCTCGGAGGAACTCGGCCTGTCCCAGATCGTGTGGTCGCCCATGGCCCAGGGCGTGCTGAGCGGCAAGTACCACCCCGGCAAACCCGCTCCGGAAGGCAGCCGCGCCACGGATTCCAAGGGCGGCGCCCGGATGATCGAGCGCTGGATGTCCGACGAGGTCCTGACCGGAGTGCAGCAGCTCAAACCCATCGCCGAGGAGGCCGGGCTCACCATGGCCCAGCTGAGCATCGCGTGGGTGCTGCAGAACAAGAACGTGGCCTCGGCGATCATGGGCGCCTCCCGCCCGGAGCAGATTGCCGGCAACGTGGCCGCGGCCGGCGTGAAGCTGGACCCGGCCATCATGGACAAAATCGACGCCGCCATCGGATCCCTCGCAGAGCGCGACCCAGCACAGACCAAGTCGCCGGCCTCGCGCGAGGCCTGACCCATGGCGACGCTGCCGGAACTCGCCGTCACCGGATCCACCGGACAGCTCGGCGGCCAGGTGGCCCGGCTGCTGTCGGCGGTGGGCAGCCCCCAAAGGCTCCTCGTGCGCGACGCCCGCCGCGCCCCGGAACTCGACGGCGCCGTGCCGGTCGTCGCCAGCTACGCCGACCCGGCTCAGTCCAGGGCGGCCCTGGCCGGGGTGAAAACCCTCTTTATGGTCTCCGCCGCCGAGGCCGAGGACCGTCTGCAACAGCACTACGCCTTCGTCGATGCGGCGGCCGAGGCCGGGGTACAGCACATCGTGTACACCTCATTCTTCGGCGCCGCGCCCAGGTGCACCTTCACGCTGGGACGCGACCACTACGCCACCGAGGAACGGATCAAGGCGTCCGGCATGGATTACACGATCCTGCGTGACAACTTCTATCTCGACTTCCTGCCGCTGCTGGCCGGCGAGGACGGCGTGATCCGCGGCCCGGCCGGGGACGGCGTGATGGCGGCCGTGGCCCGGGCGGACATCGCCCGCTCGGCCCTGACCGTGCTGAGTGACCCGGCGCTGCACGTGGGCCGGAGCTATGACCTGACGGGACCTGAAGACATTTCGCTTTCCGCCGCCGCGGAGCTGCTGACCGCCGGCACCGGCCGCACCATCAACTACCACAACGAGACCGTCGAGGAAGCGTACGCTTCCCGGAAACCCTACGGGGCACCACCCTGGCAGGTGGACGCCTGGGTCAGCACCTACACCGCCATAGCCGCCGGCGAACTGGCGGGACCGACGTCGGCCGTGCACGAACTGACCGGACGGGAACCGCTGGGGCTGGCCGAATTCCTGGCCGAGGCGCACACCCTGTAGCCGCACTGCCCGGGCGGCGGCGGAGCAGCGGGGCGGGGCGGGGCGGTATTGACGGCTTCAGGGCCGCGGCGTAGACCTGAAGACGGTGACACCGGTCCAAAACCGGGCTGGTCCGGAACAGAATCGCAATCCCATGCCCAAACAATTGTCCAAGCACACCTCCCCCGTCATGGCCCGGCGCCGGCAGACGCAACAGCTGGCAGCACACCCCGGCGAACCCAGCCACGGACCCCTCACGGCCGAGGAGCTGCAACTCGCGGTCCGGAACCATTCGATGCCGCTCGAGGCCCTCCGCAACGACGTGACACCGCCCGGGCTGCACTACCTGCTGGACCACTTCGACATCCCGGCCGTCGACGGGGAAGGGTGGCACCTGCGGATCGGTGGGGCCGTGCAGCGGTCGCTGGAACTGAACCTCCGGGCCCTGCGCCGGGCGCCGAGCATCAGTGTCCCGGTCACCTTGGAATGCGCCGGCAATGGCCGGTCGCTGCTGAAGCCGCGGCCCCTGAGCCAGCCCTGGATGATGGAGGGCGTCGGCACCGCCGTCTGGACCGGGGTGCCCCTGGCCTACCTGCTGACCCAGGCGGGGGTGGATGAGGACGCCGTCGAGGTCGCCTTCACCGGTGCCGACGCCGGAATCCAGGGCGGGATTCGCCAGCAGTACGCGCGGAGCCTGCCGGTCAGCGAGGCGCTGCGGGCCGACGTCGTGCTGGCGTACGAGATGAACGGCGCCGCACTGCCGCCGCAGCACGGCTACCCGCTGCGGCTCGTGGTCCCTGGCTGGTACGGCATGGCCAGTGTCAAATGGCTCGCCTCGATCAAGGTGCTGGCCAAGCCCTTCGAGGGCTTCCAGCAGTCCGTCGCCTATCGCTACCAGCAGGACGCGGACGACGCCGGCACGCCGGTCACGTGGATCAAGGTCCGCTCGCTGATGGTCCCGCCGGGGGTTCCCGATTTCTTCACCCGGCAGCGGTTCCTGCCCGCGGGCCCCGTGATGCTGACCGGACGGGCCTGGTCCGGCCACGGCGCCGTCCAGCGGGTCGAGGTAGGCATCGACGGCCAGTGGGCACCCGCACAGCTGGAGCACCCTGCGGCGCCGTTCGCCTGGTCCGCCTGGTCGATGCCGTGGGTGGCGGATCCCGGGCAGCACGAACTCTCCTGCCGCGCCACGGACGCCAGCGGCGCCACCCAGCCCCTCGAGCCGGTGTGGAATTACCAGGGCATGGGGAACAACGTGGTGCAGCGGGTCAAAGTCACCGTGGAATAGGCGGCGCTAGCGGCCGCGTCTCAGGTGCTCGGCATTCAGTTCATCGAGTTGGCTGTCAGTCAGCTCGTCGAAGCCCCGCGCCTCGCGTTTGTCCGTCCGGGAGAACCGCATGAACATCAGGATGATCAGCGGCAGGTCCACGATTTCACAGATGAACCACAAAACGTCTCCCGCGAGTTGCTGGTCGCGCAGGGGATCGGGAATCCAGCTGGGGCCCGCCTGCCGCGTTGCAACGTGGTCGAGGACCTGTCCGTTCAGGCGCAACAGTATTCCGGGCACCGCATCGATCAGCAGCTCAATAAAGACGAAGACAAACTCCAGCGTGATGAAAGCGCTGGAACGATGGAAGTCCGCTTCTTCAATGATGGGAAGCGCCATAAGCAGGCCGAGCAGGGGAATGCCGACAGTCAGGAGCGCCTCGGCCACCGGGTTCGTGCGCAGCGTGTAGAACGCCGGAGTCAGAAACGTTGAGAAGAGCGCGAGCCCGAGCAACGGCGCCGCCAGCGAGTTGCTCACGAACCGGACCAGCCGGTTCGACAGCACCGCATCTAGCCCGGCTATCCCCCGATCGCTGAGTGCCATGCGGGCCAGGGAGATGGGCTTCCCCAACCCGATCAAAAGCGGAACGACGAAGAGCATCAGCGTGATCTTCAAGGTGAAGGCCCAGCGGAGCTCGGCACTGTACGCGCCCGGGAATCCGCACGTAAGCACCGTGAGGGAGCCGAGACCCAGGACGTAGAACGCGGCCGTCCGCCACAGAGGCCAGTTCCGGCCCTTGTTGGCCGCAGCCCTCAGCGCGAGAGCGTACAGCACGCCCGAGGACACAATGACCGCCGCGGCGGTCCAGTCAATCTGCCAGGCAGTTATCACGACATCGAAAGGTGGCACGGGCTGAGGGTAGCTGAGCTTCCTAGGAGTTTGCCCGGCAAGCGACCCCGCGGGCGCCTACTCCGCGGGCGCTCACTCCGACGCGCGTCCGGGCTCCGCAACGGGCTGCTGCGCCGCCTGCTCGATGACGGCAGCGATGTGCTCCAAGAGGTATTGCTGCCCGGCGACGGTGGGATGGTCGCCGTCGGGTCCGATCAGGTCCTCGACGTCGTCGCTGATCCAGCCTTCGGCAATCGGATCGACAAATTCGGCGCCTGCCCCCTGAGCCGCGGACTTGAGCTGGCCCCGGATCTCCAGGAGGCCCTGGTCCGCGTCGGTCGAGTACGACGGCGGACCCACCACGATGATCTTCGCAGCGGGGGCCACGGCTTCGGCGTGGGTGATGGCCGCAAAGGCCGCAGCTCCGACGGCCGCCGGATCGTAGTCAAGGTCGTTCTCGGAGCCGAAAAACACCACGACGCCGGTGTCCCGGGTGACGAACTGGTCGACCTGGCTGCCGAAAGTACCGTCGGTGTCGCCAGGCCTGACGTAGCCGCTGCCGTTCTCCGCGGCATTGACCACCTGGAATCCGGCGAGGCGGGGGTCCGTCCGGATCAGGGCCGGCCACGCGTACTGGGGCGAGGTTCCGTGCCCGGTGCTCAGCGAATCGCCAACAACCACCACCCGCACCGCCGGGGCAGCCGTGACGACCGGCTGCGCCGCGCAGGCAAGCGCCGCAGCTGCCAGGCAGGCCGCCACGCCCGCCGCAACGGGCCAGCTGTGTCGTCTGTGTCGTTTACGCGGCAGCGGGCTGATCGTCATAGCTCCCGCCTCCCGCCTGAACTTCACCGGCGCCCCGTGCGGTGCCGCTCTGCAACCATTGTCCCGTGTTGAATGTTTCGTGGGTATTGCCGGAGGCTGCGAGAACCCCGGCTAATAGTCCACGATGGCACCGCTGGAAATGTTGATGGTGGCGTCCGTGATGGCGCCGGCCTTGTCCGAGGCGATGAAGCTCGCCACGTTGCCGACATCCGCCAGGGTGGCCGTGCGGTTCAGGTGCGCGGCCTTAGCGATCTCCACCACGATCTCCTCCCGCCCCTCCACCTGCCAGGGAATGGTCTCGATGATGCCGCCGCTCACCATGGTGACAACCCGCACGCCGTACCTTCCCAGCTCCATCGCCCACTGCCGCCGGAGCCCCTCCATCGCATCCAGGGCCACCTTGAACCCGCCAAGTCCGGCCATGGTCTGCGGGCCGGACCCGCCGAACATCAGCACAACCCCGGACTTCTGCTTGAGCATGTGGCCAGCCGCGGCCCGGGTGGTCAGGAAGTGGGTGCGGGTGGCAAGGGTGATCGGCTGGGTGAAGTCGTTCACGTCGATTTCCATCAGGGGCTGCTGGATGTCGCCGAAGGAGATGGCGTTGAAAGAAATGTCGATCCGTTTGGTCTTCTTGACCACCGAATCAACAAAGGACTCCACCTGCTCCTCGTCCAGGGCGTCGACGACGGCGACGTCCGCCCGTCCGCCGTCCTCCCTGATGTCCCGGGCTACTTTCTCCAGCCGCGATTCGGTGCGGCCGGCGAGATAGACGGCGGCGCCCTCGGCGGCGAAAGCCCGGGACACCGCTCCCCCGATCGACCCTCCGGCACCGTAGATCAGTGCGGTTTTGCCCTGCAGTAGGCCGCCAGCCGGCACTTGGTTCGTCAGCATCTGTCCCTGCCTCCCGCCGCGGAGTGGTGAATTCCCTCAACTATGTTCTCGCCGGACTCCGGTGGCAAGGGGGTGGGGGCGGGCGTCCTGGCCGGGTTTAGGGGCGCGGCGGGCCGGATCCTTGCCGAGGATCTGGCGGCGGGCCGGCGCCCGGGCCGTTTCCGGGCCCGGGCGGCGGGGGACTGTCCGGACCGCCGCGGCCCTCATGCAACTCCGGTGGAACTGACGCGGAGGGACCGCCGATACCGTAGAAACCAGGGGGCTGAGCCGCCTGGCCCTGCTGGGGCGGCCCTGCGGCGGGGGCCGTTTGGCCGTAGGCGGGGGGCGCCGGCGGTCCGGCGGGCGCCAGCGGCTGCGGGTCACCCGGGTCGGTGGGGCCCATGTCCAGGTGGAAAGGCGGGTATTCATCCCGCATCAGGGCCACGTAGGTGATGACCCGGTAGATCCAGCGGTTCAGGCCCATCAGCAGGTCGAAGAGGCCGCGCCAGTACTGGCCGGTAAACAGCAGGATGACGCCAGCGATAATCACCAGAAGCCCGATCAGCGAGATGCCGGCGTTCTGCTGGATCCATCGTCCGTCGTCCCAATAACCCTCCCGGCCGCCCCAGACACGCGTGGTCCCCGTCAGCACCCCAACGATCAGCAGGTGCGGAATGGCCAGCAGCCAGGACTTCACCAGGACCAGTCCGTGGGAGAGCTTCTCCGGATAGTCGACGTCGAAGTCCGCTGGGTATCCGGTGCGGGCGAGCGTGAACGGGGGATACTGGTCCGTACCGATCGCCGCGTAGGAATAGAAGGCCACCCGCCAGCTCCAGCGGATCACACCCACGTTGAAGTTGAACAGCGAGCGCGGGTAGCGGCCGGTAAAGAGGATGGCGAACCCGGCCACGATCGTGGTGACGACGAAGGCGAACCACAGGAAGAACAGCACGATGTAGTGCGGGATCGCGAGGAACCACTTGACCAGCCATAGCCAACGGGACAGGTGCGGGTCCAGATAGCCGCTGAGGCGCGCCGGATAGACGTAGCTGCCCGGCGGCGGGGAGGCCCCGCTGTACGGCTGCCCCGTGGAGGCTGCCGACGCGTAGGGGGCCCCGGGGTGCGGCTGCTGCCCGGGTCCCTGTGGCGGGCCGCCGCGTCCCAGCCCGGCCGCACCGGCCACGATCAGCGGGACGCCGACGGCCAGGAGCACAATGCCGCCGATCAGCAGCCCGAGGAAAACCGGCCAGAGCAGGTCCGAGCGCGCGCCCCCGCGGAGATCCACGGACACCGGGCTGCTCGCGTCGGCATTCATGATCACCACGGCCCAGTTCCCGGGGCGCAGGTCCCACTTCAGTTCCTGACTGCCGGCGCCGGTGGCGGAGGCCGTCCAAAACGTTTGGTCGGCCGGCCGGGCCGGCGGTTTAGTGCCGGACACATCCCGGTATTCGGCCCGGAAGGGCGAGAAGCGGACCTCGGTGAGCTCGGCGTGCCTGACGTCGGTCAGGTACTTTGCCACATCCGCCTGCGGCGCGATGCCGATGAAGATTTGCCGCGCTGAGTCGGCCGTGGAGCCGCGAAGCATCACGCTGCCAGGGATCACGGCCGGGTCGATTCCGGGCCGGGCATCGGTCATGATGTCCAGCCGCGGCGAGGTCAGTGCGTAGGAGTCCGCCGTGTAGCGCTCCGACGGCGTGGTGAAGTAGCGGCCGTCGCGCTGTTGATAGTTGGCCCAGCCGGTGAAGCCGGCCCCGGCCAGAAGTCCCAGGCCCAGCAACGCGAAAAGCGTGCCGAGCACCAGGAGGACAATCCGGCCCGGTTTCATGGCCGGTCCAACGCCTCCAGCAGTGACTTGCCCCATCGTTCCGCCTTCTCGATTTCGCCGGGACGCAGTGGCCCCTCGCTGCCTTGGACGTAGAACGGCATTGGCTCGGAAATGATATCGGCGCCGTTGTCCCGGAGCGCGTGCGCCATCTTCTTGGCCGCGTCGCCGTGGATGAACATCCGGACGCGGGTGTCGAAAGCGGCCGCTTTGACCCCCTTGAGATGACCGCCGCCCAGGTTCGAGAGCAGTTCGGTGATCTTCGGCGTCGGACGCCAGCCATTAATGGGGCTGCCGAGGACCAGCAGGTCGCCGGCGGCCAGGTCGTCGGGCCGGAAGTCGCTGACCGCCACAGGGGTGGCGTCGAGTGCGCCGAGCGAACCGGCGACGGCCTCCGCCACAGACTTGGTATTGCCGAACGCTGAGTCGTAGACGACGTGGGCCTTCATGCCGTGATCACCACTTTCAAGGCTTTCGTCTCCGCCGCGCGGGCAAAAGTGTCATAGGCGTCCAGAAACTGGTCGAAGGTGAAGTGGTGGGTGGCGAATTTCTCGGCCGGAAGCTTCTTTTGGGCCACGAGTTTCAGCAACATCGGGGTGGTGTTGGCATTGACCAGGCCCATGCTGATGTTGATGTTCTGAATCCAGAGATCTTCCACGTGCAGCTCCACAGGCTTGCCATGCACCCCCACATTGGCCACATTGCCGCCGGGCCGGACGATGTCCGTGCACATGCTGAAGGTCGCCGGGATGCCGACAGCCTCGATGGCCACATCCACCCCCTGGCCATCGGTCAGGGCCAGAACCTGGTCCTTCCAGTCGGCGTCACCGGAGAGCACGACGTCGGTGGCGCCGAACTCGCGGGACTTTTCCAGCCGGTTCGCATCCAGGTCGACCGCGATGATGGTGGCCGCTCCGTAGAGTCCCGCTGTAGCGATGGCGGCAAGACCGACCGGGCCGGCGCCGATCACGGCCACGGTGTCCCCGGGCTTGACCCGGCCGTACTGCACCCCGATCTCAAACCCGGTGGGCAGGATATCGGAGAGCATCACGGCCTGCTCATCGCTCACTCCCGCCGGCAGCAGGTGCAGCGAGTTTTCGGCGTACGGGACGCGGACGTATTCGGCCTGCGTTCCGTCGATCAGGTGTCCAAAAACCCAGCCGGTCCCGGATTGACCCTCCTCGCCCATGCAGTGCGAGTAGAGGCCGGTCCTGCAGTTGGCGCAATGCCCGCACGATTTGATGCAGGAAATGATGACCCTGTCCCCCACTTTGAGTCCGGTCACCGAGGAACCAGTCTCGGTGATGGTGCCTACGCCCTCATGCCCGAGGATCCGGCCCTTGGTCACCGCGGGCACATCGCCTTTGAGGATGTGGAGGTCCGTTCCGCAGATGGTGGTGGTGTCCACCTTGACGATCACATCCGACGGGTTCTGGATTACCGGATCAGGAACGTCCGTCCAGGATTTCTCTCCCGGGCCGCCATACACGAGGGCTTTCACGCAAGCTCCTTGGTTCTGAGGATGACCGGCGGATCGACGATCCGCAGGCGGCACGGGGTGACAGAGGTGTCGATGCCGGAGGAGACAATGGACTGGCGCGCATGCTCGCGGAGTTCCTCAAAGGCCGCGGCGGTAACCCGGGCATGCGCCAGGTCCACGACGATCTCGTAGCTCGCGAGTTTAGAGGTCACGCGGCGGCAGACGACGTAAAGGGCGCGGATGTTGGCGGTCGTTACGACGCCGCGCACTTCCACTCGCGCGGACTCCTCCGCGCTGTCGATCCGGATGACAACCTTGATCCGCGGATCACCGTGGGATGGGTGCGCGTGGTAGGCGCGGGCCCGGCTGGCATGATTGAGGTGGCGCAACTGACTCATTACGCCTCAGAGCTCCGGATGCCAGGGGCTGCTGCGGTTGTTGGACGCTCTAATTCGATTCGGAATTTGATACACATCTTGGCCGGTCTCCTGCCTTTCCTGCCCAAGCCGGAAAGTGCAATTGCCATTTCCTCACCCCAGGTCCTAGCGCGAGACCGATACTTCCTATCGAGCGGTTCATCCCCCAATTGCCGTGCAGGAACCGCCCCAACTCCAGAATGACCGCCCCGTCGGACTCGGGCAAGGGGGCGAAAGTCCCTTGCCTTCGGCGGTGCCGGACCGCGCTGGGAGCCATGTGGGAGCAGTGGCCAGTGTGGTGCGAATTGCTGCCATCCGGATGCGCCCCTAGCCTTGTCCCTATGCCGAAATCAGCCTTCCCCGCCGCCGTGTCGGGCCTTGTTCTCGCTTCGGTGCGGCAGCCGGGCAAAAAGACGCTTTGTGACATTTTCATTACAGACGGCAAGGTTGCCCAGATTGTGCCGTCCGGCCCGCAGGCAAAATTCCCGCCTGCTTCCCGGGTGGTGGATCTCGACGAGCGCTACGTGATCCCGGGGCTGTGGGATGAGCATGTCCACATGACCCAGTGGGCCCTGGCAGCCGGCCGGATCGATCTGTCCGGCGCGTCCTCGGCCCGGGAGGCGGCCGCCGTCGTGCGTTCCCGTCTTGAGGCTTCCACCACGGCGGAATCCGGCGGCGATCCGGCCGGCGGCCGGACGCTGGTGGGGGTCGGGTTCCGGGATGCCGTTTGGGCGGACACGCCGAGTCTTGAACTGCTCGACGGCGCGACCGCGGGCGTCCCGACGGCGCTGATCAGCCACGATCTGCACTGCGTCTGGCTCAACAGTGCCGCGGCGGCCCGCTACCGGGTGGCCGTAAATGCGGACGGGCTGCTCCGCGAGGAGCCTGCCTTTGAACTGACCCGGGAACTGGGGCGCCTGCCCGACGAGGTGGTCGATGCCATGGTCCGCGACGCCGGCAGGGCGGCCGCGGCCCGCGGAATTGTGGGGATTGTCGACTTCGAGATGGTGTGGAACCGGGACACCTGGCTCCGCCGGATCGCGGCCGGCTTTGATTCCCACCGGGTGGATGCCGGGGTCTACCCGCAGGACCTGGACCGCGCGATGGGCGAGGGGATGACGACCGGCCAGGTGATTCCGGAGGGCGGAGGACTCCTGCGGGTAGGTCCGTTGAAGGTACTGATCGACGGCTCCCTCAACACCCGCACGGCATACTGCGTGGACCCGTACCCGCACGGCGGCCGCGGCCTGCTCACGGTCAGCGAGGCGGACCTGCAGGACCGCCTGGTCAAGGCGCGCGCATCCGGGTTCGTCCCGGCGGTGCACGCGATCGGCGACGGCGCCAACGAGGTGGCGCTGAATGCCTTCGCGGCGGCCGGGATCCGGGGCCGGATTGAGCATGCCCAGTTTGTCCGGCGGCAGGACTTCGCGCGGTTCGGCGAACTGGGCATCACTGCCAGCGTTCAGCCCGCCCACGCGCTCGATGACCGCGACGCCGCGGACTCCAACTGGGCCGGCCGAACGGAACGGGCGTTCCCGCTCCGTTCCCTGCTCGACGCCGGGGCCACGCTGGCCCTCGGCTCCGACGCACCGGTTGCACCGCTCGAACCGTGGACCGCCATGTCCGCCGCCACCACCCGCGCCCGGCAGGATGGCCGCGAACCCTGGCACCTGGAGCAGGCCCTGACCCGGGAGGAGGCGCTGGCGGCCTCCTCCCGCGGACGGCGCCGGATCAACGTCGGAGACCCGGCCGACGTCGTCGTGCTCGACGCCGACCCGCTGGCCGCCTCCGACGCCGAATTTGCCGCGATGCCGGTGGCCGCAACGCTCGTGGCCGGGCAGTTCACGCACCGGGGCGTCTGACCCCGGCCCGCACGGCCGTTTCTGGGCGGAGTAACTGCCCGCCGGAGTAACTGCCCGGCACTGATGCCTCATTGTCCAAAAATGCGTGTTTCGCGCAAAAGTATTGCGCGAATCATGCAGTTCGTTCTAGGATCCATGTGATCGATGCCGTGGTGGCTCGGTCTTCCAACAACAATGAGGTTGAACATGTCCGTACCAATCAAGGCCACCATGGAGAAGGTTCCGGGTGGCATGATGCTGGTCCCGCTTCTGATCGGCGCCCTTCTTGCCACCTTTGCTCCGGGTTCCGCGGCCTTCTTCGGCTCCTTCACGGGAGCGCTCTTCACCGGCGGCACCACCATCCTTGCGGTGTTCTACGTCTGCATGGGCGCGAGCATCGACATCAAGGCGACGCCCTACATCTTGAAAAAGGGCGGGGTTCTATTCGGCAGCAAGGTCCTCTTCGCCGTGATCGTCGGCATCGTCGCCGGCCGGTTCCTGGGCGAGCTTCCCATCGACGGAGGCCTTCTGAGCGGGCTCTCGGTCGTGGCCATCCTGGCGGCCCTCAACGACACCAACGGCGGCATGTACATGGCCCTGATGGGTCAGTACGGCAAGCCCAAGGACGTTGCGGCCTATTCGGTGATGACCCTGGAGTCCGGCCCGTTCCTGACGATGCTGACCCTCGGCGTGGCGGGACTCTCGGCGTTTCCTTGGCAGGCCCTCGTGGGTGCCATCATCCCGCTGCTGCTGGGCGCCATCCTCGGAGCGCTGGATCCTGCGATGCGGAAGTTCCTGTCAGCAGCCGCGCCGGTGCTGATTCCTTTCTTTGCCCTCGCCCTGGGATTCGGACTCAACCTGGAAAAGGTGCTCAGCGCCGGGCTCCTCGGACTGGTCCTCGGCCTGTTCGTCCTCTTCGTCGGCGGCGCCGTGCTGTTCTTTGCCGACAAATTGACCGGCGGATCCGGCCTGGCCGGGCTGGCCGCCGCCACCACCGCAGGCAATGCGGCGACCGTCCCGATGCTGGTTGCCGCAGCCAATCCGGCCTATCTGCCTGCCGCCGGGCCAGCGACCGTGCTGGTGGCAGCCTCCGTCGTTGTCACAGCCATCGGCTGCCCGCTGATCGTCGCGTGGTACGCCAAACGCCTCAAGGCCAAGGACCACTCCGACGCGAGGGTTCCGGCGCACGCAGTATGAGCAAACACGCGCACTCAGACTGGGCAATCGTTGCGGATGACCTCACGGGGGCGGCGGACGCCGCGGCCGCCTATGGTCCCACGCATACGAGTTCCGTTGTCCTGGAGCTGGACGGGGAATGGCCCGGATCCGGGATACTGGCCATCAACACCGAAAGCCGCTACTTGTCCGAAGGCGAGGCGGCCGCGGCTGTCGGACACGCCGTGGGCAGGGCGCTGGGGCAGGGACGTCGGGTGTTCAAGAAACTCGACTCCCTGCTCCGCGGGAACGTGGGTGCTGAACTGGCCGCGGCCGCTTCCGCCGTCTCCGGGCACGCGCTGGTGATCGTCGCTCCCGCTTTCCCCGCGACCGGACGAACCACGATCAACGGGGTTGTGCATGTCGACGGCGAGGCCAACGCGGAGGGCAAGTATGGCGGCGACATTCGCCAGGCACTCGCCGCGGGGGGCCTCAGCGCGGAGACCGTCACCGTCGGCCCCGGCCGGCACCCGGAGGACCTCGCAGGACGGCTGACCGAGCTGCACCGTCGCGGGGTCCGCGCCGCCGTCGTCGACGCCCAATCCGACGATGACCTCCGGATCATCGCGACGGCCGCGGAAATCATGGAGGTCCCCACCCTGCTGGCCGGCTCGGGCGGCCTGGCGGGCCAGATCGAAGTGCGCGGATCTGTCAGCGGCCTCCCGCTGGCCTCGGATCGGGACGTCGCCAGGACGCTGCTGGTGATCGGCAGCTACTCCCCGCTGGCCAAGAGCCAAGTCCAGCAGCTCGTGGCGGCTGGCGTCCGCCACGTGAAGCTGAACCACGAGGACTTCGCGGATCCGGCGGTCCACGTTGAACTTCTCGAGGCCCTGGACGACGGCGATGCAGTGCTGACGCCGGATCCCTCGGGTCCCTTGGACAAATCCCAGGCGGCTGCCGTGGCGGGTGCCCTGGCGTCCGCCACGGCCGCGGCAGGAAGCAAGTGCGGGGCGCTCCTGCTCACCGGCGGTGAGACGGCTACGGCCGTGCTCGCGGAACTCGGCGTCACCAGCTTTACGGTGCTCGGGGAAATTGAACCCGGAGTCGTCGCAAGCCGACTCGACCGATCTTTGCCGCTGATGGTCACGAAGGCTGGCGCATTCGGCGACGCCGGAACACTGCTCCGCACCGCGCAATTTCTAAAAAATACAACGAGTGAAACGAGTATCAAATAATGGGACGCCCGATTGTCGCCATCACCATGGGTGATGCGGCTGGTATTGGCCCGGAAATCATCGTCAAGGCACTTGCCGACACAGAGGTGCGGTCCAGGGCCCGGATGCTGGTAATCGGCGACCTCCGGCGGCTGCGGCTGGCCGCGGGCGTTGTCTCGAGCCCGCTCAGCCTGCGCAAAGTAACCAGTCCCGCCGAGGCACTCTTCGAGGACGGCACCATCGATGTCCTCGACGTTGACTGCATTCCCGCGGACCTGTCGTGGGGTGAGCTCTCCGCCGCCGCGGGGCATGGCTCGTACCTCTTTATCGAAAAGGCCGTGCAACTGGCCATGAACCGCGAGGTCGATGCCATCTGCACCGGCCCACTTAATAAGGCGGCCCTGCATGCCGCCGGCCACAAATATCCGGGACACACCGAACTCCTGGCCGAACTGACCGGCACCGAAGAAGTGTCCATGATGCTGACCGCCCCGAAAATGCGGGTCATCCATGTGACGACCCATATTGGTCTGATCGACGCTATTGCGAAGATCAACGGCGATCTCGTCTACCGGACCATTAAGCGGGGGTATGAGCTCCTGACCACTTCGGGCATCGAAAACCCCCGCATCGCTGTGTGCGCTATTAATCCGCACGCGGGGGAAAACGGACTCTTTGGCTACGGCGAAGAAGCCGAGAAGATCCAGCCCGGGATTGAAAAAGCACAGGCCGAAGGGATCGACGCCTTCGGGCCGCTGCCGGCGGACACGCTGTTCTTCCTCGCCGGACGCGGCGATTTCGACCTCGTCGTCGCCCAGTATCACGACCAGGGCCACGGGCCGGTCAAGGTGCTGGGGTTGGAGAACGGTGTGAACATCACCGTTGGCCTGCCCGTTGTCCGCACCTCCGTGGACCACGGCACCGCCTTCGATATCGCCGGTAAAAACATCGCGGACCATGAGTCCCTGCTCGAAGCATTGCGGCAGGCGGTGGACTTGGCGCCGTCGCGCGAAGAGAATCGGTAAGTGAACGCAAAAGAGAGAAGACGCGAGATTGCGTCAGTCCTTTCCGAGCGGCCGGTCAGCGTAGAAGAGTTGGCCGGCCGTTTCGGGGTTTCCCTTTCGACCATCCGCCGGGATTTCGAGCAACTGGCCCAGGCCGGCCGGATCCTCCGCACCTACGGTGGCGCCCGGACGGCGGGCGCCGGCGAAAAGAGCCTCCGCGAGAGGGAGCAGATCGCCACGCGGCAAAAGGCCGCCATCGGGCGCCTCGCGGCGACGTTTGTGAAGCCGGGTTCGGTGAATATCTTCGACGCCGGGACGACGGCGGGTGCGGTCGCCAGCAGGATTGCCGACAGGTCCGGGATCACGGTGGTGACCAACGGCCTGACGACCACACAGCTGCTCGAAGACAGTGACGGCATCGAGCTGATCGTCATCGGCGGGACGCTTCGCCACGTCAGTTCCGGGATGGTGGGACCGCTTGCCGAGCAGGTCATGTCCTCGATCACCGCGGACGCCGCATTCCTGGGCGCGGACGGCGTCACTGCCTCCCGCGGGGTGTCCGAAGGAACGCCGGAGCAGGCCTCGCTCAAACGGATCATGGTCGAAAATGCCCGCGACGTCTATGTCGTGGCAGATTCAACGAAACTCGGCGTGGAATCTTCGCACTGGTGGACCGCCTTGGACAGGCCCTGGCACCTCGTGACGGACGACGAAGCGACTGAACAGCAGCTTGCTCCATTCCGGGCGCTGGGCAACGTGGAGATCCATCTGGCAGGACCCGCCTAGCTCCGGGCCCCGGGAGATCTCCCCTGGCTGGCCTGGCCGCGGTGGCTAGCCGGGCAATCTAGCCGGCCGCGCTGGCTAGGCGCCCTTGACCCGGGCCTGGACCATGTTGGCGAACGGCAACCTGCCGAACTCCTCGACGAACGCGGCGTGGTAGCCGGCCTCGGCCGGGGCCAACTGCTCCACGGGCAGCTCCTTCCACGCGATGACCAGCTTGTTGGCTGCGGCGAGCTGCCAGATCAGCCGCCCGTCCCAGTGGCCCGGCGGCTTGCCCCGGCCGAAGTCGACGAACTCCTGGATCTGCCGGCGCAGCCCGCGGTTGCCCTTGCTCCCGGGGCCGGCCTTGCCCACGTAGAGGACGTCGGCGCCATCGACCCATTCGGCGTCGAGCGCGTCCGCCTTCAGCGTGGGGTCCTTCTTCTTGAAGATGCCCGCCGTGCTTTTGGCGAGGAACTGGGGCCGGGAGCTGCCGTGTCCGGGGATCTCGGGCAGCAGCACCGCGAAGATGCCGGGTTTCTGCGGGATCCGGTTGATGTCCAGCGCTTCGATCGGCCGGAAACCGGTGAAGCCGTCCTGCTTTAGTGACTGTCTGTTGGTCGGCATGGGTTCCTTGGTAAGGGAGACGGCGTCCCCTCGAGGCTTACAGAGGCGCGTTTAGCGGCCGCAATTACCGGCCGCAGTTAATTGTCACAGGTGCCTGATTGACTGGGTTTCATGGACGGCAAGCAAGGGCCCGACGTGGCCCTAACGGCAAGCGTGACGGTCGCGGACCTTGCGCGGATCCTGGCCGGAATCCCGGCCCCGGCCAGTGCCGCGGCGGTCATCGACGAAACACGCGAGCTGGAGGACCTGAAGTCCGCCCTGGCCGCCCGTCAGGCCCGTTTGTCCGTCACGTTCGATTTGCTCCAGCGCCGCGAACAAGCCGCCGCCGGTCTGCCGGCCGACCAGCTCGGCGCCGGCGTCGGGGCACAGATCGCCCTCGCACGGCGCGAGTCCCCCGCCCGCGGCGGCCGGCTCCTCGGCCTCGCCAGGGCCCTTGTCACCGAAATGCCGCACACCCTCGCCGCCCTGGAAACCGGCCAGCTCAACGAATGGCGCGCCACCCTCCTGGTCCGTGAAACCGCCTGCCTGCCCGCGGTGGACCGGACCGCCGTGGACGAGGAACTCGCCCCCGACACGGGAGCCTTCGACGGCGCCGGCGACCGGGCCATCACCGCCGCGGCCCGTGCCGCCGCCTACCGGCGCGACCCCCGCTCCGCCACCCAACGCGCCGCCCACGCCGAGACCGAACGCCACGTCAGCCTCCGTCCCGCACCGGACACCATGTGCTACCTCACGGCCCTGCTGCCCGTAGCGGAGGGTGTCGCCGTGCACGCCGCACTCACCCGGGCCGCGGACGCTCTCCGCTCCGACGGCGACACCCGTTCCCGCGGCCAACTGATGGCCGACACACTGGTCGAACGCACCACCGGCAAGGCCGGCGGGATCAGCGGCATCGAAATCCAACTCATCATGACCGACCGCACCCTCCTCCAAGGCGACAGCGAACCCGCCCGGCTCCCCGGCTACGGCATCGTCCCCGCCGGGTGGGCCCGGACGCTGCTCCAGAACGCACGCACCGCCGCCGCGGGCGGCCCCGGCGACGAACAGGTCTTTTCGACCTGGCTCCGCCGGCTCTACACCGCCCCCGCCACCGGCGACCTCGTCGCCATGGACTCCCGCGCCCGGCTCTTCCCGCCCGGACACCGCCGCTTCATCCAGGCCCGCGACGACACCTGCCGCACCCCCTACTGCGACGCCCCCATCCGCCACCTGGACCACATCATCCCCTGGCACAACGGCGGCACCACCAACCTCGGCAACGGCGCCGGACTCTGCGAAGCCTGCAACCACACCAAAGAAACACCCGGCTGGAACGCCCAACCCCGCCCCGGCCCCCGACACACCCTCCAACTCACAACCCCAACCGGCCACACCTACCACTCCACCGCCCCACCCCTACCGGGAACGGCATTACTGGCGGCACCCCGCCACCGCCGCGAGATCCGGCACATCGTCAAGGCACTGAGATGCTGAGGCTCGGGGAGGGTCAGTGATGCGGCGTAGCTGCCTCCGTCGGTTCGGGGGCCAGGACCGCCTCATGTCCGGCCTCCACTGCCGGGCGCTGCGGGTCAACGGGAACGCGCCGCGCTTCGATCCCCTTTGCAACATGCAGGATGGTGTCCTCGACGGAATCACCAATGGCCTTGGGAAATGAGGCCACCCCTTCGGCAACCGCAACGGCGGCACCCGCCACGGCCTCGGTAGCCTTCTGTCCCAGACGCAACACCGATTCGTGCCACTGGGTGCGCTTGATGGTCGCGGATTCTGCCAAGCCGAAGTTCGAACTGAAAATCCGTAGCAGCCGCTGGAGCTCTTCGGCTGCGGTGTAGAGTCTGGGCATCTCCATGGGATTCGCAACGCGGGTAAACGTATCGACGTTCACCGCCGCTGAGACGGCGTCGGATAGGTCTCGAACTGCCGCGGAGGTGCTAGCCATTCGCCGTTCCCGGGACTTAACGATGTGTCGGGAGTGAGCGGCGGAATCCGATCCGTCATTCGCGCTGCGGACAGCCTCCAAGGAGTCCATCCGAACCATGTTTGTGAGAGCCACTGCTGCAATGACTAGCCAATGCTTCAGTTCGCCCTTGGCTGCCGCCTCGGCGTTGCTCACCCGCTTGCCAAGATTCTTGACACCGAGACCGTCGGCAATTGTGTTGAGGTGGTTGAGAGCGACGGCGTGCGCCTGGGCGAGCTCCGCCGCCTGTCCCGAGACTTGGTCCCAGAGGGCGTCGTTGAGCCGTCCGGTCTCCTCGAAGTACCCAAATGCTTTATCCAGGACGTGGGTTGTGCCCTGCACGTTGCCGAGGGCCTCGTCACGGATATCGCGGACGATCGTGTCCAGTTTCGCGTCCACAGCCTGAACCAGATCATCGAGTTCTTTGAGGGCGACCCGGATCGCCAAAGCTGCGGCCATCATCTGCACGTTCGCGACCACGGCAGGGTTGATTGGTGAGGAGCTCACCAATTCGATGATCGTGTCGATCCTGCCATCCGACTGCCGTAGCACGCCGCTGACAACCCCAAGCTTTTCCTCGGTGGACCCGGCGAGTTCCAGGAATCGAGCGTAGGAATCCGGAGTCATGTGAAATGAGTTGCCCTGGACATTTGCCGACATACCCATGGAAACCGCCCCCGCCAGGCTGGCAAGCAGATCCGCCACCCCTGAGCCTAGGTTCGAGCGGCCTTCTTCTTTGACGTCAAGCTTGCGGAAGAGCTCGGCAATTGCTGTCGCGTCGCCTGCCACCAAGGCATTTCTGCCGTCGACGTACAGGGAAAGTTCACGGTCATGGTCGGTCATGCCAACATCTTCACATACGCCGGTCCTGGCACGGCGGGCGCCACTTCGGAGCCACCGGAATCGGCGCGGCGGGGCTATGTCACCCCGCCGCACGATTCGCGGACACAGTCTCCCACGGTGCTAGTCTCGCGTGACTGTGGCAGGAACAGGCGACAAAGTGGCAGGTGTGATTAAGGCCGGCGGCGCCAGGTAAAACAGGCCGCTATAAAAGTGCATGAAATAGCTACCGATCCTGCTGTGCAGGCGAAGGGACATGGCTCGCCGAAAATGGCGCAAAACTCTACCGCGCAGCAAAACAGCCCTGAGGCGAAGAGGGCCTACCGGCAGGCCGCACCCCGACCAACGAGTCAACCTAAACACAGGACCTGCAGGTACCTTCGCGATCTCGCTATGAGACGGCCCGGACATTTTCATGTCCTGAACAGCCCGGCTTAATCAAGTGGTTACCTGCAGGCGCTTTAAGCGTACGCCCGTCCCCGGAGCCGTGACTAGGGGTCCAGCGCCTCTTCCGCGACGCCCGGGAACGCGCCCTGAAGCGGAAGCGTAGAGTGGAACAAGACGCCTGATTCTGGACGCCGAGTGCTGAGGGAGAAATCGTGACGATTGACTGGGACGAAAAGAAGACCCTGCTGCAGGAACCGAACATCGCGGCTGTGACCCAACTTTGCGACGAACTGATGGAGAAGAAGCCGGGATCCGTGGTTCCCTACATCGACCCCGTCCATGACGAGGACGAATGCCGGATCGTCAGCCTCCATACCGCGCCCGGAAAGGGCTGCGAATCAGGGTTCGTCTCGCACTTCAACGAGGACGAGGCCGCCCGCCGCGCCACTTCCATCTACGAAGCCGTCGAACTTGACCCCCGCTACGTGATGCCATGGAACGCCTACCCTTGGGTCCGCGATCCGGAATTGCCGTCGGCCTTGAACGTCCAGGAAAAGACCGACGGACTGCGCCCCTTCCGCCAGTTTATGAAGATCAACAAGCGCACCTCGGCGATCATCGCGCACGGCGCCGACGCCCACGCCTTCCTGACGCTCTTCGAAAAGACCTACCACTCCTCGCTGAAGAACCGCGGCGTGAAGATCTACAAGGCCACCGCCCTCGGCGGCCGCGCCTTCGCCGTCTCCCCGGCCAAGCAGGAGGAACTCCTGGCCAAGAACGTCGCCGTCTACAAGGACGCGATGCAGCGGGCCGGCATCCAGCACCTCTAGCGACCTCACGACGTCGGCCCCCGCCACCCACCGACGTCGCCCTTGGGCCCAACGGCCCTGCACAAACCCGCCTTCCGCGGCCAAGCTGGGAGAACCGCCCGGATCACGGCGGGCATAAGCGCGGAAGGGGCACCACCATGGGACGGTTGGACGGCAAAGTCGCACTGATCAGCGGCGGCGCCCGCGGTATCGGCGCAGCAATCGCGCGGCGCTTCGTAGCCGAGGGCGCGAAGGCCGTCGTCGGCGACGTCCTCGATGACGACGGCGCCCGGCTGCTCGCGGAACTCGGCGGCGGCGCCCGTTACGTGCATTTGGACGTCACCCGGCCGTCGGACTGGGACGCCGCCGTCAAAGAGGCGGCCAGCGCGTTTGGCAGCCTGAGCATCCTTGTCAACAATGCCGGCATCGTGAATTTCGGCCGGATCGACGCGTATCCTCACGAAGAGTGGGCCCGGATCATCGACGTGAACCTCACGGGCGTCTTCAACGGCATTAAGGCCGCAGTGCCCGCGCTGGCCAAGGCGGGCTCCGCCTCCATCATCAATATCTCCTCGATCGCGGGCCTCCGCGGCTATGAGGGCCTCTCCGGGTACACGGCCTCCAAGTTCGGTGTGCGGGGCCTGACCAAAAGCGCTGCACTGGACCTGGGACGGGACGGTATCCGGGTCAACTCCGTGCACCCCGGCGTCATTCAGACCCCCATGACCGAAGGCATGTCCTTCGACACCGGCCACGTACCGCTGCACCGGATCGGCCAACCCACCGAGGTCGCGGACCTCGCCGTATACCTGGCCGGCGACGAATCCTCCTTTGTCACCGGGGCCGAATTCGTCATCGACGGCGGCGAAACGGCCGGCAGCGTCGCACCGCCCGCCGGCTGAGCGCGCGGGGCCGACAGCACAGGATGGAGACGCCCATGTCCGTACATTCCGGTTCCAAACTCGCCGTCGTCGGCGCCGGCAGCGTCGGCACCTCACTGGCCTACGCCGCCCTGATCCGCGGTTCGGCCAGCCACGTCGCCCTCTACGACGTCAATGCGGCTAAGGCGGAGGCAGAAGTCCTGGACCTGGCCCACGGCACCCAGTTCACCGCCGCGGCGGCCACCGTCAACGGCGGCGCGGACATCAGCGTCACGGATGGCGCCGACGTCGTCGTCATCACCGCCGGGGCCAAACAGTCCCCCGGCCAAACCCGCCTGGACTTGGCCGGCACCAACGTCCGCATCCTCGAACAGCTCATGCCGCAGATGCAGGAGCACGCCCCGGACGCGGTCTACGTTCTGGTCACCAACCCGTGCGACGTGCTCACCGTCGCGGCGCAGAAAATCACCGGGCTGCCGACGTCGCGGATTTTCTCCTCCGGCACCGTGCTGGATACCTCGCGGCTGCGCTGGCTGCTGGCGCACCGCGCGGGCGTGTCAGTGAGCAGCGTCCACGCCAGCATGGTCGGCGAGCACGGCGACACCGAGTTTCCGGTCTGGTCCGGCGCGACCATCGGCCCGGTGCCGATCCGGGAATGGAAGGTCGACGGCGAGCGCATCTTCACGCCCGGCTACCTCAGCGAAACCGCCCGCGAGGTCACCCAGGCCGCGTACAAGGTGATCGCCGGCAAGGGCGCCACCAATTACGCGATCGGGCTCTCCGGAGCCCGGATTGTCGAGGCCCTGCTGCGCTCCGAGAACGCCGTGCTTCCGGTGTCCACCGTCCTCGGCGGGCAGTACGGGATCGAGGGTGTGGCCTTGTCGCTGCCCAGCATTGTGGGCCACGGCGGCGTGCGTGCGGTGCTGGAGACTCCTATGGACGAAGGGGAACGGGCCTCGCTGCACCACTCCGCCGAGACGCTCCGGCAGAGCCTCGCCTCACTCGGGATCTGACGCGGAGAACGCCGTTACAGAAGGCACCACCGTCACCGTGCCGAGGTGCGGCAATGCCTTCCGGGCGCCTTCCTCCAGGTGCGCAGCCGCCGCGGCGAGATCAGCCAGCCGGGCGTCGCGGCCGATGGGGACGGTGATCTCTGCGTGCAGGCGGTGGCCGGACCAGCGGAGCCGTGACGTCCCGCCCAGCGGCGAACGCTCCCGGACGACGGCGGCCAGGGCATCCGTCAGGTGGGGCTCGACGCCGTCCATGAGCCGCCGTCCAACGTCGCGCACGGTGCCCCACAACAGCACCATGATCGCCACCGAAATCAGCAGCCCGACGATCGGGTCCGCCAACGGGAAGCCGAGCCAGACGCCGATGACGCCGGCCACGACGGCGAGGGAGGTAAAGCCGTCGGTCCGGGCATGGATGCCGTCGGCGACCAGGGCCGCCGAACCGATTCGCCGGCCGACGCGGATCCGGTAGACCGCGACCAGCTCATTGCCCGCGAAGCCGACGAGGCCGGCCGCGAGGACCCAGCCGAGGTTGTGCACCGGCTGCGGTTCGAAGAAGCGGCGGATGGATTCGACGGCGGCAACGATCGCGGAGAGTGTGATCATGGCGACGATGAAGAGTCCGGCCAGGTCTTCGGCGCGGCCGAAGCCGTACGGGTAGGTGCGCGTCGGTTTACGCCGGCCCAGCAGGAACGCGATCCACAGCGGCACGGCGGTCAGCGCGTCGGAGAAGTTGTGCACGGTGTCGGCCAGCAGCGCCACCGAGCCGCTGACCAGCACGATCGCCAACTGGAAGAGCGAGGTTGCGCCGAGGCCCAGCAGCGAGACCTTCACAGCGCGGATCCCCTGGGCGCTGGATTCGAGCGCCGCGTCGATGGAGTCCGCCGCGTCATGCGAGTGCGGGACGAAGAGCCCGTGCAGCAAACCCTTCAGCCCCGTCGGGTGGGTGTGGCCGTGCTCGCCGTGCGCATGATCGCCGTGCGGGTGGGTGTGGCCGTGCTCGCCGTGGGAGTGGTCATGGCCGTGGTCACCGTGCGAGTGGTCATGGCTGTGGTCGTCATGTGCGTGATCGTGGCCGTGGCTGTGCTCGCCCACTGCTTTGCCGGGCCCGCTCATGCTCCGTGCCTCGGGGCCGTGCCGAGTGCGTGCTCGGCCTGGTGCACGGCATCCATCACCAGCTGGCGGGCGTGGTCGTTCTGCAGCCGGTAAAACACCTTGGTGCCCTCCTGCCGGGTAGCGACCATGCCGCCCAGCCGCATCTTGGCGAGATGCTGCGAGACGGCCGGGGCCGGCTTCCCTACGCGCTCTGCCAAGGCGTTGACCGGCAGCTCACCCTCCCCCAGGGCGAGGATCAGTCGGACGCGGGTGGCGTCGGCCAGCATGGCGAAAACTTCGACGGCCAGCTCCACGTGGGGACTGTCGACCTCAATCTGCATATCCGCATTCATACGCAGATAGTGTCACATCCGTAGCTCCCGACCAACTTCCGGCGGACGGGCGTGGGGACGCCGGAACAGAATCCACGGGAGCATCGTTGAACTCGGGTAGCCTGAAATGCGGGATATCAGCTCGGGAGGAGGACCGGCGTGATCGCAGCACCGAGACATGTTCCGGTAGCGGACCTCCGCCGCTTCGGCCTGCTGGCTTTGGTCCTGGCCGTGCTTGCCGGGCTTCTGGGGATGCACGTCTTCGTCGGAGCGCACGGCGCACACGCCTCGGCCACCCCTTCCGCAACCGACCACTCCCACCCGGCGGTCCACCACGAAACTCCGGTGCCGCCGTCGTGCGGGTGCGGCGGATCCTGCGGCGAACAGCAGACCGCGCACGCTTCCTGCACGCCGGCCCCGTCGGGCGCTACCCTCAGCGCTCCCCCGGCCGGGACCACACTGCTCGCGGTCCAGCCCAGGACCACGACGGCAGCGGGTCCGGCCCGCACCTATTCCTACCTTCCGGCGACGCCCACGCCGAACGAGCTGTCCATTAGCCGGACGTAAAGGGAATCCGTGCCGCGCTTCGCCGGCACCCATGCCCACCGTTGCGCGCACCATGCGCCGCGCATCGTCCGACACCGGCGCACGCCGGATTCCCTCAAAGGACAGATTCATCGTGAACAAAGCACTGACAATTTCCGCCACCGCCGTCGCTGCCGTCATCGCCCTGGCCGGCTGCTCAGCCGGGACCAACTCCGGCAGCAGCATGCCCGGCATGGACCACAGCACCACTGGCGCCAGTACCGCGGCCGCAGCGGCGGACCACAACCCCACGGACACCATGTTCGCCCAGGGGATGATCCCGCACCACGCCCAGGCCCTCGAGATGAGCGAGATGATGCTCAAGAAGCAGGGCATCGACGCCAAGGTGACGGCCATGGCGGGCCGGATCAAAGCTGCTCAGGGTCCCGAGATTGAGCGGATGACCGGCTGGCTCCAGGGCTGGAACGAATCCACCCAGATGCCGGGAGACCACGTAATGTCCGGCATGCTGGGCGACGATGAACTCAAGAAGCTCGACGCCGCCAACGGCACCGAAGCCGCAAAGCTGTTCCTGACCCAGATGATCGCGCACCACGAGGGTGCCGTGGACATGGCCAACGCGGAAGTCCGCGGCGGCAAGAACCCGGAAGCGGTCAAGCTGGCCAAGGACATCTCGGCTTCCCAGACGGACGAGATCAAGGAAATGAAAGACCTGCTGGCCGCGCTCTAAGCCCGGGTGATGAGGCCGAACGGACACTTCGGGCCCCTGGCCGGGTCGATTTGTGGGCCCCAAGTGTCCGTTCGGCCCCGCGGGCGGGTGCGTAACGCTAGTTGACACCCCAATGTGACCCCTGCCATATTTGAGGGGTGAACCTGTCAGACAGCCGGACAGCAGGACAACCTCTCGCCCGCCTCAGCGCGGCCGAGGCGGTCTTCAATGTCCTCCGCTCCGAAATTGAATCGGGCAAGCTGGGCATCGGCGCCAAACTGAGCTCCGAGGCCACGCTTGCCCAGCAGTACGGGGTGAGCCGCTCGGTGGTCCGGGAGGCCTTGCGGTCCTGCACCGCGCTGGGGCTCACCATCACGAAGACGGGCAGGGGAACGTTCGTGGTGGCCGACCACGTGGCGAAAGACCTGGTCCTCGGCCAGTACTCGGCGCTCGACCTCACCGAGGCCCGGCCCCACATCGAGGTTCCGGCCGCCGGACTCGCTGCCGAACGCCGGTCGCCGGAGGAACTGGACACCCTCCGGGACATCCTCGCCGCAATGACCGCCGAGGACGACCCCGAAGTATGGGTGGGCCTGGACTCGAATTTCCATGCCCTGATCGCGAAGGCCAGCCGGAACAAGGTCTTCGAGAACGTTGTCGCGGAAATCCGGGAGGCCCTGGCGCATCAGTCCGAGACCCTGAACATGGTCGCGGACCGCCAGCACGCCTCCGATGAGGAGCACGGGCGCATCCTGGCCGCCATCGAGGCCGGCGATGCCGCCACGGCGCGCATCGCGATGAGCCAGCACCTGCATGCCGTCGGCGTCGCCCTCGCCTCGATCCTGGACCCCCGCCCCGGTTCTTGACGCCGGAAAGCCGCCGGAACGAACCTGCCCGGCGGCCCCGCAGGCCACGAAACAACACCACCGCCAAAGGACGCAATGATCTCTCCAGCCCTCGCCCGCATTCCGACACCGCCCGCCCCCGCGCGGCTCCCGGAGCACGCCCCGCTCGCGGTCCAGACCCGCGACGGCCTGGTTGAGAGCGTCCACTACGGCTCGGCCATCGCCACCGCGGCGGATGGACGGACCCTCCTGAGCGCCGGTGACCCCCTCGCCGCGTTCTACCCCCGCTCCGCCCTCAAGCCGCTGCAGGCCGTAGCCATGGTCCGGGCCGGCCTCGACCTCCCCGGGGAACTCCTCGCCCTGGCGGCCGCCAGCCACTCCGGAGCCGCCGCCCACCGCGACGGCGCGCTGCGCATCCTGGACCTGCACGGGCTGACCCCCGAAGACCTCCAGAACAGCACCGACCTCCCCTACGGCACCGCCGAGCGCGAGCAATGGCTCGGCGGCGGCGGAACGGCCACCCAACTGACCCAAAACTGCTCCGGGAAGCACGCCGCAATGGCTGCCACCTGCGTCATCAACGGCTGGCCGGTCCGGGGTTACCTCGATCCGGCCCACCCGCTGCAGCAGCTCGTGGCCCGAACCGTCGTGGACTTGACCGGTGAGGAACCCCGGGGCGCCACCACTGACGGCTGCGGCACCCCCCTGTTCGCCCTCACCCTGCCCGGCATGGCCCGCGCCTTCGGCAGGCTGGCCGCCAGCGACGGCGGCCCGGAAGCAGCCGTCGCCAACGCGATGCGCCGCCACCCCGTGATGGTCGCGGGCGAGGACCGTGATGTCACCGCACTCATGCGCCTGGTCCCCGGCCTGCTCGCGAAAGACGGCTTCGAGGGCGTCCAGCTGGTGGGCCTTCCGGACGGCCGCGCCCTCGCCGTGAAGATCTCCGACGGCGGAGACCGCGCCCGGATGCCCGTCACCGTCCGGCTCCTGGAGGCGCTCGACGTCGACACCTCAGCCCTGCCCGGCCTCGCCACGTCGGCCGTGCTGGGCGGCGGCCGTCCCGTCGGGTTGCTGCAGGCCACCGATTTCCTCGCCGCCCCCAAGACCGCCCACGCTCCCGAAGACCTGTAAGGACTCTCATGACCCCGCTCGACGAACGCGCAGAATTCCGCTCCGAACACGACCTCCTGGGCGACCGGGACGTTCCCGCCGGCGCCTACTGGGGCGTCCACACCCTCCGCGCCGTGGAGAACTTCCCCATCACCGGCCAGCCGCTCTCCTCCAACATGTACCTGGTCCGCGGGCTGGCCGCCGTAAAACTCGCCGCCGCCCGAACCAACCACGAACTCGGACTGCTCGACGCCGAGCGCGCCGGGGCCATCGAGCAGGCCTGCGCGGATGTCATGAACGGCAAGCTCAGCGAGCAGTTTGTGGTGGACGTGATCCAGGGTGGCGCCGGGACGTCGTCGAACATGAACGCCAACGAAGTGATCGCCAACCGGGCCCTGGAAATCCTCGGGCACCCGAAGGGCGACTACGCGCGGCTGCACCCCAACGACCACGTCAACCTCAGCCAGTCCACGAACGACGTCTACCCCACCGCGGTAAAACTCGGCACGATCCTCGCCGCCCGGGAACTGCTGGAGGCCCTCACGGAGCTCGAAGACGCCTTCGCGGCCAAAGCCCTCGAATTCCGCACCGTGGTGAAAATGGGCCGCACCCAGCTCCAGGACGCCGTACCCATGACGCTTGGGCAGGAGTTCGGCACCTACGCCGTCACCATCGGCGAGGACCGGCTCCGCCTGGCCGAAGCCAAGCTGCTGATCCACGAAATCAACCTTGGCGCCACGGCGATCGGCACCGGCCTGAACGCCCCCGCTGGCTACGCCGAGGCTGCCTGCCGGCACCTCGCCGAGATTACCGGCCTGCCGCTGGTCACGGCGGTGGACCTGATCGAGGCCACCCAGGACGTCGGGGCCTTTGTGCACCTCTCCGGTGTGCTCAAGCGGGTGGCCGTGAAACTCTCCAAGATCTGCAACGACCTCCGGCTTCTCTCCTCCGGCCCGCGGGCCGGCTTCGGCGAGATCAACCTGCCGGCCGTGCAGTCCGGCTCCTCGATCATGCCCGGCAAGATCAACCCGGTCATCCCGGAAGTGGTCAGCCAGGTGGCCTACGAGGTCATCGGCAACGACGTCACCATCACCATGGCAGCAGAAGCCGGCCAGCTCCAGCTCAACGCCTTCGAACCGATCATCGTCCACAGCCTCCACAAGAGCATCTCCCACCTGGAAGCCGCCTGCCGCACCCTCACGGCCCGCTGCGTCCGGGGTATCACCGCCAACACCGAACGGCTCCGCCTCACGGTGGAGCAGTCAATCGGCCTCGTCACCGCCCTGAACCCGCAGCTGGGCTACGCGACCGCCACGGCCATCGCGCAGGAAGCCCTCGCCACCGGCAAGGGAGTCGCCGAACTCGTCCTCGAACACCGGCTGCTCACCGCCGAGCAGCTCACCGAACTGCTCAGCCCGCAACGCCTGGCCAACCTGAGCAAGTAGCGCACCTCCGAACCCCAAAGGATTCCCATGACCTATCCCGAAACTGCCCGCGCCCAAAAACCGTCGGCCGAGGACCAGCCAACCCGGCAGCCGGCCATCTCCGACCACACCATTCCGGCGCATGCCCACGCCTCCGAGGCCGCGCTCCATGCCGAAGACCAGGGTTACCACAAGGGCCTGAAACCCCGGCAGGTCCAGATGATCGCGATCGGCGGCGCCATCGGCACCGGCCTGTTCATGGGCGCCGGCGGCCGGCTCGCCACCGCCGGACCGGCCCTGATCATCAGCTACGCCCTCTGCGGGTTTTTCGCGTTTATGATCCTGCGCGCCCTCGGCGAACTCGTGATGCACCGGCCGTCGTCAGGCTCCTTCGTCTCCTACGCCCGCGAATTCTTCGGCGAGAAAGCCGCGTTTGTCACCGGCTGGCTGTACTGGCTGAACTGGGCCATGACCGCAATCGTGGACATCACCGCCGTCGCGCTGTACATGAACTTCTTCAAGAAGTACTGGGCGCCCATCGCTGACGTGCCGCAGTGGACCTGGGCCCTGGCCGCCCTGATCCTGGTCCTTGGCCTGAACCTCATCAGCGTCAAAGTGTTCGGCGAGCTCGAGTTCTGGTTCGCGCTGATCAAGGTCGTGGCGCTCGTATCCTTCCTGATCGTCGGCATCTACTTCGTCGTCTTCGGCACGCCCGTCGCCGGCCAGGAGGTCGGCTTCAGCCTCATTGCGGACCACGGCGGGCTGTTCCCCAACGGCCTGCTGCCGGCCATCGTGGTGATGCAGGGCGTCGTGTTTGCCTACGCTTCGATCGAGCTGATCGGCACGGCCGCCGGCGAGACCGAAAACCCGGAAAAGATCATGCCGCGGGCCATCAACACGGTGATCGTGCGCATCGCCGTGTTCTACGTCGGCTCGCTGGTGCTGCTCTCGTTGCTGCTGCCCTACAGCTCCTACAAGGCCGGCGAAAGCCCGTTCGTGACGTTCTTCGGCTCCATTGGCGTGGACGGCGTGGACGCCATCATGAACCTGGTCGTCCTGACCGCGGCGCTGTCCTCGCTCAACGCCGGCCTGTACTCCACCGGCCGGATCATGCGGTCCATGTCGGTCTCGGGTTCCGCGCCGAAGTTCGCCGCCCGGATGAACAAGGCGGGCGTGCCCTACGGCGGGATCGCCCTCACTGCGGGCGTGGCCGTCCTGGGCGTCATCCTGAACGCCGTGGTCCCGGCCGAGGCCTTCGAGATCGTCCTGAACGTGGCGTCGCTGGGCATCATCAGCACCTGGGCCATGATCGTCCTCTGCCAGATGCAGCTTGCCCGGCTCGCCGCCCGCGGCGAACTGCTCCGGCCCGCCTTCCGGATGCCCGGTGCACCGGTTACCGGCTGGATCACCCTCGCCTTCCTCCTGGCGGTGCTGGTCCTGATGGCCTTCGACTCGCCGGTCGGCACCTGGACAATTGCGTCCCTGGTCATCATCGTTCCGCTCCTGATGCTCGGGTGGCGCCTCTGCAAGCACCGGATCCTGGAAATCGCCGCGGTCCGCGACGGCTTCACCGGGCCGTACCCGCTGGTCGCCAACCGTCCTTCGGGGAACTCCGGGGTCGAATAGCCTCCGGACCTGCCAGCCCGGGGCGGCGTAACGGAGGGGACGGGAACGCTGCCGCCGGGTCCGGTTCGCCTAAGCTCAGAGGAAGAAGTTCCACCTGGCTCAGCGACGAACCACCGGGAGACACCTCATGACCAACTGGCGAATCAGGGATTTCCACTCGGCCGACCTGGACGGGATCCTGCACCTCTGGGAATCCCTCAAGGCCACGAACGTCGAGCCTGTCTACGCGCTCTCCGAGGTGCTCGCCTCGTGCGAGAAGGACCACGCCGTCGTGGCGGTGCAGGGCGACCAGGTGGTGGGCGCCGCCGTCGGCCGCGCCGCTCACGACCAGGGCTGGATCGTCTTCCTGGCCACGCTCCCCGAGTTCCGCGGCCGCGGAATCGGCACCTCGCTGCTGGCCGCCGTCGAAAACCGGATGGCCCCGCACGGGCTGAACAAGCTCTCCGCTCTGATGCCGGAATCCGAAACCCGCGTCGAGGCCTTCCTGAGCCGCGGTTTCGTGCTGAAGAAGAACCTGCGCTACTTCGAACGGAAGATCCCGGTGCAGCGCCAGGAGCTCGAACCGCTGAGCCAGTTGGGTGGCCGGATCCTGGCCCGCGACCTCTGGGAAAACGTCGCCGGCATGCGGAACGAGAAGGAACTGCTGGAACGTCGGCTGGTCCTGCCGCTGGCCGAGGCCGACCTCGCCGACGAGTACGGCGTTGTCCCGCCGCGTGCGGTGGTCCTGTTCGGGCCGCCCGGGACCGGCAAGACCACCTTTGCCAAAGCGATTGCCTCCCGCCTGGAGTGGCCGTTCGTAGAGGTCTTCCCGTCCCGGCTCGCCTCCGACCCCAAGGGCCTGGCCGGCGCCCTGCGTGAGACGTTCCTGGAGATCGCCGAGCTGGAGCACGCCGTCGTGTTCATCGACGAGGTGGAGGAAATCGCCTCGCAGCGCTCCGGCGAGCCGCCGTCGCCGCTGCAGGGTGTCACCAACGAGCTGCTCAAGATCATTCCAGCGTTCCGCGAACAACCCGGCCGGCTGCTGGTCTGTGCCACGAACTTCATCCGGGCCTTGGACTCCGCGTTCCTGCGCCACGGCCGCTTCGACTACGTCATCCCGATCGGCCTGCCGGACCGCCTGGCCCGCGAAGCCATGTGGCAGCGCTTTATCCCGGTGACGGTGGTGGATGACGTGGACGTGGAGCTGCTGGTGGACCGCACCGAGGGCTTCTCCCCCGCGGACATCGAATACGCGGCGCGCAGCGCCTCCCAGCGCGCGCTGGAGAGCGCCGTTTACGGAATGGACAGCGACGGCGGCGCTTCCGGCGGCGCTGCCCTCCGGGAGGCAGTCCGGAAGGGTCCCGTAACCCAGGATTACCTCGACGCGATCGCGGACACCCGGACCACCGTCAGCGCCGAGGTGCAGCAGGAGTTCCTGGAGGACATCGACCTGTTGGGCCGCGTCTAGTCTTTGGGGCGTCCCTACGGCGTGCTGTCGTAGGACAGGTTCTCATAGTCGGTGTCGTCGGCCTCGTCGAGCATGTCGTCGAGCTCCTCCAGCAGCCACGGATTGATCCGGGCCAGGATCTTGCGGGTTTCCTCGACCGGGACCGCGGCGTAGAGCACCGGCCGGGCATCGGCGTAGCGCGTGACCGGAGGCTTGTCCGGCCACTTCTCGGCCAGCGCCTGGACCCGTTCGGGCAGGGAGTTGTGCGCGTTGTCGGCGATCTTGACCAGGGTGGCGTCGTGGTCCTCGGCGATGTAGCGGATCCCGGCCTGGTAGTCATCCGGGTTCTCGTGCAGGCGCTTCGTGACCCGCTCGATGATGTCCACGGCCCGCTCGGAAACGCCCATCTCCAGCAGCGCCTGCCGGGTCATCGGGGTGTCCTCGGCGATGTCATGCAGGTACCCGGCAATCCGGATGTCGTCATCGAAGTCGGCCAGCGCGTCGCCGACGGCGATCACGTGTTCGCGGTAGGGCCGCTTAAGCTTGTCCTTCTGCCGGTTGTGGGCCACCTCGGCGAGGACTTTGGCGGTCTCGACGGTAAAACCCGGCCTCGGGGAGGACGCTTCACGGAACTCTGGTTCTGACATGTTTCCAGCCTACGCGCCGCGCCCGCCCATCCCCGGCCACACCCACGGCTCCCGGGGCAGGGCGGCGGGGTCGAAGGCGGCAAGCGCATGGTCCAGGGACCCCGCGGGCAAGCCCAGCGACGCCAACAGCGCATCGCGCACCCGGTCCACGGGGACCCCGGCGGCGGCGAGGTCGGCCAGCGTAACAGCCCCGTCGCGTTTGGCCAGCCGGGCGCCGTCGGCGTTCACCACCAGCGGCACGTGGGCATATTCCGGAACGGGAATATCTAACAGGGTGGCCAGGTAGGTCTGCCGCGGGGTGGAGGGCAGCAGGTCATCGCCGCGCACCACCTGGTCGACGCCCTGCGCTGCGTCATCCACCACGACAGCCAGGTTATAGGCGGTGACACCGTCGTTGCGGCGGAGCACAAAGTCGTCCACGACGCCGGTGAAGCTGCCGTGCAGCACGTCCCGCACGGTTGCCTCGGCGACGGCCGCGCGGAGCCGGACCGCCGCGGGCCTGACAGCGCGCTTACCGGCCCGCTCGGCCTCGGAAAGGTTCCGGCAGGTGCCCGGATACGCACCTTGCGGGGCGTGCGGCGCGGACGGCGCCTCCTGGATCTCGCGGCGGGTGCAGAAGCATTCGTAGGTCAGCCCGGCAGCGGCCAGCCGCTCGATCGCCTCCGCGTAGAGGTGTTCCCGGTCGGTCTGTCGGACGACGCCGCCGTCCCAGCTCACGCCGATCGCCGCCAGGTCGCGGAGCTGCTCCGCCTCGGCGCCGGCCCGGGCGCGGTCCAGGTCCTCCACCCGCATCAGGAAGCGGCGGCCGGTGGACCGGGCGAAGAGCCAGGCGAGGATCGCGGTGCGAAGGTTCCCCACGTGCAGTTCGCCGGAGGGGCTGGGGGCGAAACGACCGGCTGTTGTCATGGCACCAGCCTATGCGGAGCAACACAAGAGCCCCTCAGCCACCGATGACTTCGGAGATCCGACGTCGGGGGCTCAGGGGCTCTTGCCGTTTGGGTGTGCGGAATGACGATGCGTGAACAAGAGTCAATCAGCGGCGGGCTCCTTGCGGGGGCCTCATCCGGAGTCCGGGTGGTGTACCGGGGGATCCGTAGCCTTCGGGTGCCGGCGGTGGCCCGCATCCCTTGTTGCCACTATTTGAGCAGGAGCCATACAGTTGGTGCAACGGGTAAGGTCATTATTGGTCAGACTGACCAGATCGCATCACAATGATTGGCAGGAAGTGGTCAGATTGCAGCAGCTGGACGCGACGGACCGGCGGATCCTCCTCGCCCTCGATGCGGACCCGCGGGTCCCCATCATGGTTCTGGCCCAGAGACTCGGCCTGGCCCGCGGGACGGTCCAGTCCCGCTTGGAGCGGATGACGGCGTCGGGCGCGCTACGGCCCAACAGCAGCAGGGTGCTTCCGGCCGCACTGGGCCGCGGAGTGGCGGCGGCGGTGAGTGCAGAGCTGGACCAGAGCCACCTGAATGAGGCGATCGCCGCGCTGCGGAACATCCCGGAGGTGCTGGAGTGCCACGCGCCCGCAGGCGACACCGACCTGCTGATCCGGGTGGTGGCCACGAGCCCGGACGACCTTTACCGGGTCTCCGAGGAAATCCGCCTCTGCCCCGGCATTGTGCGGACCTCGACGAGCATGTTCCTGCGCGAGGTCATCCCCTACCGGACCACAGCCCTGCTGGACGGCTAAGCCGCCGGGCCTGACACTGCCGCAACCGACATTGCCGCATCAGACACAGCCGGGTCACACCGGCGGCCCGGCGTTCGACTTCAAGTTCTTCATGACCAAGGTGGAAGTCAGCCGCTCGACGCCGGGCAGCGAGGTGAGTTCGGCGTCGTAAAAGCGCTGGTACGCCGGCAGATCCTCCGCAATGACCTTCAGCAGGTAGTCCGGTTCGCCGAAGAGCCGCTGGGCCTCGACAATGTTGGGGTTCTCCGCCACGCGGTTTTCGAAGATCTCCATCGTGGCGCGGTCCACCTGCCGCAGCGTGACGAAGACAATCGCCTCGAAGCCAAGCCCCACCGCGGCCGGGTCGATGTCGGCGCGGTAACCCCGGATGACACCGCTGGCCTCCAGCTCCCGGAGCCTGCGGTGGCACGGCGCCACGGTGAGTCCGACCTTCGCGGCGAGCGCGGTCGCCGTCATTCTCCCGTCTTCGCGGAGGTAGCGCAAAATACTTCTGTCGATGTGGTCTATCACGCAATAACCTTATCGTCGGCGCGGGAAACTGAGCGAAATCAGTAAACACTTATGGGCGGGGAATTCCTAGGCTTGTTTCTGTAGCCGCACTTTCAGGAGACCGCCATGAATCCCCAGCTTTTTCTCGCCTTCATTGGCGTCGCCGTGGCCCTCGCCTGCACCCCCGGCGTGGACTGGGCCTACTCGATTGCGGCCGGGTTGAGGGAGCGCAGCTTTGTACCGGCGGTTGCGGGCCTGTGCGGCGGCTACGTCGTGCATACCGCGCTCCTGACCGCGGGGCTTGCCGCCGTCATCACCGGCATGCCCGGGCTCCTCGGCTGGCTCACGGTGGCGGGCGCGGCCTACCTGCTGTGGCTGGGCACCGGCACGGTGCGGTCCTGGCGGAGTGCCAGCTTCGGTGCGCAGCCCGTTGCCGGTCCGGCGGCCCCGGCCAACGCGCAGGGCACCGCCCCCGCCAATCAGTTCCGGATCTTCCTGCAGGGCATGGGTACCAGCGGCATCAACCCGAAGGGGTTGCTCTTCTTTGTCGCCCTGGTGCCGCAGTTCGTCAGCCCGGACGCCGCGCTGCCGGTGCCGCTGCAGTCCGGCCTGCTGGGCCTCACCTTCGTGCTGCTCGTGGCGGTGATCTACAGCTGCGTGGCCCTGCTGGCCCGCAGGCTCCTGCACTCCCGGCCCGGAGCAGCCCGGCGGGTGACGCTGGCCAGCGGGGTCATCATGGTGGCCCTGGGGCTGGTGCTCCTGGGCGAGCAGCTGGCTCCGGTGGTCGCGGGGATTGCCTGGCAGTAGCCTCCCGGCATCCGCCCGCAACGGATCATTCCCCGTTCAGCGCCTTCCATTCCTGTTCCCAGAGCCTGCGTTCCTCCGCGTCCTTGCGGATGACTTCGAAGGTTTCGAGCTCGGCGGGCCGGCCGCGCAGCCAGTCACGGGGATTCAGTGACCTGCGGCCGTTGTCCAGGAGCAGCAAGGCGCGGTCCGTCAGGGCATCATTGCGGAGCGCCAGGTGGGTCTTCCGCCGCCGGAGAACTTCCTGCAATGCCGCCTGGGAGGCCTTGGACGCACCGAGGCGGCGCAGCGACCGCGCGCGGATCAACAACAGCGCGGCCGAGAGGTCATCGGCATTCAACAGCCCCTCCGTCCAGACGGTCACTTCCTTGTCCCGGCCCAGAGCAAACGCCACCGAGCACCGGGCCAGGGCCGCGGGCAGCGAGGGCGGCAACGAGGCAACAGTCTGCAGCGCCGCCTCGAGGTGGCCTGTCTCGCGCAGGGAGTGCGAAAGCGCCAGGAACACAGCTTCCTCGCTGAAGAGAACCGGAACCTCAAGGCGCTCGGCCACTTCAACCCGGGTGACCACGCGGGTCAGATAGCCGGAAGCGAACTGGTTGGCGTCGTCGTCGTTCCTGGTGGTGAGGCCGCGCTGGAGGAGTTCCGAGGCGCGCAGGTAGCCGCCTTGCTGGTGCGCCAGGAGCCCGGCCAGCACGTAGCACAGCCCGGCCCAGCCTGGGTAGGCGCGGCCCGCGGCGATCAGCCGGTTGGGGTCGGTGTTGTGGAAGGTCGCCTCGTACACCGCTTTGGCTGCCTTCCCGGAGATCCGCTTAAGCCGGGGGATGGTGCCGTCCACGCTGAGCAGCGCCCCGCTCCGGCCGCCGAGCGCCGTGTGCAGGATGCCGCCGACGCCGTCCGCGATGTCCCGCACCGGTGTGCGGACCTGTGGGCTGCCGAACGGGGTGAGGTCGCGGGTGTCGCGGTAGATGGGTCCCAAGGACTGTCCGGCGCTCATTCTTCCATGCTAATAGCGCGCGCCGGGCGGCCGGCCGGCCGACTAAGCGGCAGCGGCCACCCAGACGCCGATCACCCAGGTGCTCGCGGCCAGGCAGGCCAGTCCGAACTCGGTGATCATGCCGAGGCCGGTGGCCTTCAGGGCCGCCCAGCTCGAGGTGACGGCGGTCCGCCAGGCGCGGGTGCGGTGGAGCTCGCTGAGCAGCAATCCGGCAGCGAAACCCACAAAGAGGCCCACCACCGGGATGAGGAACATCCCGGCGACGCCGAACACCAGGCCCGTGACAACGGACCGGCCGGGAATGCTGTGTTGTTTCAGCTTCCGGCCAGTCAGCACGGCCCCGGCGGCCATCCCGGCCAGCACCAGCACCAGGCCGATCCCGAAGACCACCCAGCCGGTGGCGCCGGCGCCGCCCCAGAGTGCCCAGGCCAGCAGACTCAGTCCGATCAGGATGCTGCCGGGCAGGACGGGGACGATGATGCCTGCCACGCCCACCAGGATGGCCAGGCCGCAGAGGATGGTCACGACGGTTTCGGGGTTCATCGCCCCAGTCTAGGGCTGGCGGCGGCGGCGGTTGCCTACTCCGCCTCCACCGCAGCGGCGACGGCTGCCGAGACGGCCGGGGCCACGCGCGGGTCCAGCGGGCTCGGCACGATGTAATCGGCGGAGAGCTCGTCCTCGGCCAGTTCGGCGATGGCGCGGGCCGCGGCCAGCTTCATGGCCGGGGTGATGCGCCGGGCCCCGGCGTCGAGGGCGCCGCGGAAAATGCCGGGGAACGCCAGGACGTTGTTGATCTGGTTGGGGAAATCGCTGCGGCCGGTGGCGACGACGGCGGCGTACCTGGACGCGACCTCCGGCAGCACCTCGGGGTCCGGGTTGGAGAGGGCGAAGACGATCGCGCTGTGGTTCATCAGCTTCAGGTGCTCTTCGTCCAGCCGGGAGGAGGAGACACCGATGAACACGTCGGCGCCAAGGAGCGCCTCGCCCGGGCCGCCGACAACGCCGCGGGGGTTGCTGCGGGCCGCGAGCTGCGCCTTCTTGCTCGCCGGATCCGCGGCGATGTCCGCGCGGTCACGGTTGATCACACCGCGGGAGTCCAGCAGCACGACGTCGTCGATACCGGCGGTCAGCAGGATTTCGGCGACGGCGATCCCGGCCGCGCCGGCGCCGGACACCACCACGCGGAGCCCTTCCAGCTCGCGGGAGGTGACCTTTGCGGCGCCCGTCAGGGCGGCGAGGACGACGACGGCCGTGCCGTGCTGGTCGTCGTGCATGACCGGGCAGTCGAGGGCCTCGATCAGCTTTTCTTCGAGTTCGAAGCAGCGCGGCGCCGAAACGTCCTCGAGGTTGACCGCGCCGAAGCTGGGCCGCAGGCGGACCAGCGTCTCGACAATCTCGTCGACGTCGGTGGTGTTGAGGACCAGCGGGATGGAGTCGAGGTCCCCGAACGCCTTGAAGAGGGCGGATTTGCCTTCCATCACCGGCAGCGAGGCGCTGGCCCCGATGTCACCCAGGCCCAGCACGGCAGTGCCGTCGCTGACCACGACCACTAGGCGCTGCGCCCAGGTGTGGCTCTTGGCCAGGTCCGGGTTGGCGGCGATGGCGCGGCTGACCTGGGCGACGCCGGGCGTGTAGGCGATGGAGAGATCGCGTTTGCTGGCCAACGGGACGGTGCTGGCGATCGAGAGCTTGCCGCCCTCGTGGGCGGCGAAGATTTCCTCGTCGCTGAGCGCTGCTACCGGCGCGTCTGCGGCTCCGTCGGGGGAGGTGGAATTGGCGGGAATGATCGTTTCAATGGACACGTCGTTGTCTCCTGGGGCTCACCGTGGGCGTACGGCACTTGGCTGCTGGGGCACAGTGGTGCCCGAGATGGTCTGGGGGAACTTCGCGGGCGGCCCGGGGGTGGCGGGCCTGCGGTGAAGCTCCCGGAAGTGCTGGCGCTGGCGCCGCTCCGGTTCTGCCATGGTAGACAACGCAGCGCCGCGGCGGAGATTCATCCAGACATATTCCGGTAACTGGTCTAGACCGGCTTCGCGCTCCCGCGCCCCCGGGAAAGCAGGGAGCAGGCCTTCTTGAGGTCTTCCTCGGCCTCGAACAGCGAGAGCCTGCGGCAGCGGACCGACTGGACCAGGCCCGTGACGGTGAGCAACAGGACCCGGGAGACGGCCGGGTCGCCGCTGAGCACCGTCACAGCCTTCTCCGCGGTCGCGTCGATGTCCCGGAGCAGCCGGGTGGTGTCAGTGTCCTTCGCGTAGACCGCCCGGTTCAGGCATTGCTCCACCGCAGGCTGCATGAGGCGCATGTGGAAGATTTCCATCACCACACCCACCAGCGCATGCACCGGAACCCGGGTCCCGGACGGCCACTCGCCGAGATGCAGCTCGCCGAGCTGCTTGCGGTACAGGGCCAGCATCAGCTGGGTCGAGGAGGGAAAGTAGCGGTACAGGGTACCCAGCGGCACGTCCGCCTTGGCCGCCACCTCCGAGAGCACCACGGAGTCCAGGCCCTTCCGGGCAAAGCCGGCCGCGACCTCAAGGATCCGCGCATAGCGCCGCCTTTGCCGGGGCAGGGTGGGCGGCGGGGCCATTGGCGGAAGATCCGAAGGGAATTCAGGCATCAGCAGCGTTCCGGGGTCGTTTTTCTCGGCAGCCGGGAGGGTTAGTCCACAGCGCTGCCGCGGGAATCCCGTCCACTATACGGCACGGCAGGGGGCCGAATGCCAGTCAAACGGGCTCCCGGCGGCCCTAGTCCACGCCCTTGATCTTCACCACAAACACGGCTCCCAACAGACCGATCACCGCGGCGGCCACGTAGAGCGAAACGTACCCTCCCCAGTAGGCCACAAAGGGGTAGGCAATAAGCGGCGCGAGCACCTGGGGCAGCGAATTGGCGATGTTGATAACCCCCAGATCCTTGCCCCGGTTCAGCGCGGTGGGCAGCACCTCGGTGATGAGGGCGAAGTCGACGGCCAGGTAGGCGCCGAAGCCGATGCCCAGCACCGAGGCCCCGATCAGCGCGCCCGGCCAGGTGGGGGCCACGGCCAGGATCAGCGCGGCCACTGCGATGATGGCCGAGGAGAGAATGACGAGCGGTTTGCGGCGTCCCATCCGGTCGCTCAACCTGCCGCCGACCACACTCGTGATGATGACCATGACCGCGTACAGACCGGTGAGGATCAGGACGCCGGACTCCGCCGCCAGACCCTGCGTCTGTGGCAACCGCACCGCGTCGGTAAGGAAGAACAGCAGGTACAGCGTCACCATGTGGTTGCCGATGTTCACCAGCAGCCGGGTCAGCCAGGCCCAGGCAAAGTCTGGGTAGCGGGCCGGCGAAATCCAGAAGTTCCGGGCGAATTCCGCGAGCTTGAAGGGTGGCCGCCCGTCCCGCGGCAGCGCGACGTCGTCGTTCTTGAAGAAATACAGCACGACGCCGGCCAGCAGCGCCAGGGCACAGACCAGATAGCCGAGCGCGAAGTTGCCGGAGACGACGGCGGCGATCACCGCGCCGGCGAGGATGCCCACCGTCTGGCCCATCGCCGCGAGGCCTCCCACCGTGCCGCGCTGCGGCGCAGGCACCCGGTCCGGAATGGCGGCCGTGATGGCGGCGTACGCCCCGTTGCACCCGGCCTGCACAAGGCACCAGAGGATGGTCATGACGGCGACGTTGGGGGCCCCCGCGAGCGCGGCGAGGGCGGCCGCACCGAGAATCGCGCCGAAGAGCACCCAGGGCACCCGGCGTCCGCGGCGGGCAACGGTCCGGTCGCTGAGCGCACCGAACAGCGGGTTGGCCACGAGCGACACCGCCGCCCCTGCCCCGGTGACGAGGGCCAGGATGGCCTCCTTTTCGCCCTCGTTGAACGCCGCGGCCTGCTGGCCAAGCAGCACCTGGAGCGGGCCGAAGAAGGCCGCATTGATCCCAACGTTGACCAGGACGACGCCGGCGGTCCACACCGGGCGCACGCGGCGCTGCGGTTCGGCAAGGGCCGCCACTGCGGTGTCGGACAGGCTCATGTGGTTCCCCCCGGAACTGATGACTGAAGCTGATGATCAGTGTGCGCCCAGACTATCGTGGGCATCAACGCCCGCCAGCCATTGCCGAGAACCAGGAGAACCCGTGCCAGACTCACCCGTGAACCCCGCCAGCCCCGTCAACACCGCCGACCTGTTCGACGAGCGGGGCGAGGAGCTGGACTCCATTGCCCTGCAGTTCCAGTCGCTCGGCGGCCTCACCCACTTCAGTGGTCCCGTCCGGACCATCCGCTGCCGGGAGGACAACGCCTTGGTCAAGGCCATGCTCGGCACGCCGGGCAACGGCGCGGTGCTGGTGGTCGACGGCGGCGGCTCGCTCCGCACAGCGCTGATGGGGGACATGATCGCGGCGAGCGCGGTGGAGAACGGCTGGGCCGGCGTCGTGATCAACGGCGCCATCCGGGACCGGGTGGCGATCGCCGGGCTTCCGCTCGGGGTGAAGGCCCTCGGCAGCAACCCGCGCAAGAGCGCCAAGGCCGGGGCCGGCGAGACAGACGTGGAGCTGGACATCGACGGCGTCGCGGTCCGGCCGGGCCAGCGGATCTGGTGCGACCCGGACGGGATCCTGCTGGAACGCTGAGCGCTTTCACGGCTGGCCCCCGAGGGACGGGGAACGCGGACGGGGAACGCGGACGGGGAACGCGGACGGGGAACGCGGACGGGGAACGCGGACGGGGAACGCGGAAGGGAACCTTACGGGAACAAAGCAGCCGGTAAGATAGTTACTGAAAGCAACCTTCGTGCTTGACCCCATAAACTTCCCCTCGGAGCAGTCATGTCCAAAACCACGTCCTCACGCCTGCCCGGCGAGGTCCTGACACACCGTCAGACCATCACCGTCATGGTGGGCCTTATGCTCGGCATGTTCCTGTCGTCGCTGGACCAGACCATCGTGTCCACCTCGATCTACACCATCGCCAATGACTTGGACGGCCTCTCGCTGCAGGCCTGGGCCACCACGGCGTACCTGATCACCTCCACCGTGAGCACGCCGCTCTACGGCAAGCTCAGCGACATCTTCGGCCGCCGCCCGCTCTACCTCGCCGCCATCCTGATCTTCCTGGCCGGCTCGCTCTACGCCGGCTCCGTCCACTCGATGACCGAGCTGGCCATTGCCCGCGGTATCCAGGGCATGGGCGCCGGCGGCCTGTTGGCCCTCGCGCTGACCATCATCGGGGACATCGTGGCGCTGAAGGACCGCGCCAAGTTCCAGGGCTATTTCATGTCGGTCTTCGGCATCTCCTCCGTGCTGGGGCCCGTCATCGGCGGTGCCTTCGCCGGTACCACCACGATCCTGGGCTTCGACGGGTGGCGCTGGGTCTTCTTCATCAACATTCCGATCGGCCTGGCTGCCCTCGCCGTCGTGTTCCTCTACCTGCACCTGCCGGCCAAGCACCTCAAGCAGAAGATCGACTACTGGGGCGCCGCCGCCATCACCCTGGCGATCGTGCCGCTGCTCCTCGTCGCCGAACAGGGCCGGACCTGGGGCTGGACCTCCACCGGCGCCTTCCTTTGCTACGGCCTCGGCGTCCTCGGCATCGTCGCGTTCCTGCTGGCCGAAAAACGCGCCGGCGACTACGCCCTGATCCCGCTCCGGCTCTTCCAGAACATCACCTTCGGGCTCTCCTCCCTGCTGAACTTCATCATCGGCGTCGGCATGTTCGGTGCCATCGCGATGCTGCCGATGTACCTCCAGCTGGTCAAGGGCCTGACCCCCACCGAGGCCGGCCTGATGATGATCACCTTCACCGTGGGCATCCTCACCGGCTCCATCACGGCCGGCCGGACCATCTCGGCGTCGGGCACGTACCGGATCTTCCCGATCCTTGGCACCGCCGTCCTGACTGCGGCCGCCGTCGTCATGGGCCTCTCCCTCGGCGTGGACACCCCGCTCTGGGTGCCCGGCGCGATCGCCGTGTTCTTCGGCCTGGGCCTGGGCTTCTGCATGCAGCCGCTCACCCTCGCCATGCAGGTCTCCGTCCCGGCCAAGGACATGGGCGTGGGAACCTCCTCGGCCGCGTTCTTCCGCTCCATGGGCGGCGCCGTGGGCACCGCCGTGTTCATCTCGATGCTGTTCAGCCTCGCGGCGGACAAGATCGCCACCGGCATGAAGGACGCCGCGCAGAACGCGGACTACCTCAGGGTGCTCAAGGACCCGGCCGTCGCCGCCGACCCCGCCAACGCCAAGCTCTACGAGTTCTTCAAGAACGGCGCCAGCAACGACTCCCTGAACGACACGAGCTGGCTGCACACCGCCAACTCGGCGCTGACCCGGCCGATCACCGAAGGCTTCGCCCAGTCGATCGACGCCGTCATGCTCACCGCAGCCGTGCTCACCGGCGTCGCCTTCCTGATCAGCTTCGCGCTGCCGAACAAGAAGCTCACCGACCCGAAGGCCGCCGCCAAGGAGGCGGTCCCGGCGCACTAGGCACCCGCGAACGAGCGTCCCGGCAGGCAGTCTTTTGGACTGCCTGCCGTTTGCGTTTCCGGGCGCGGAGAACTGTATGTTTCATCTCACTTTCGGCGCCCTGTGATGTGCATCGCGGTGGCGCCGGTGTAAGACTTGGTAGTTGCGGCGCGAGCCGTGGACCACGAATTGCCGAGGGAGCCACATGACCACCACCCAAGACCAGACCGTCGCCAAGATCCCCAAACGGGTCATTTGGCTGGCCGTGGCGGGCGCCGTTGGCGGCTTCCTCTTCGGCTTCGACTCCTCGGTCGTCAACGGCGCAGTCGACGCCATCAAGGAAGAATTCGCGCTCAGCGAGGCCGTGACCGGGTTCGCCGTTGCCGTCGCCCTGCTTGGCTGCGCTGCCGGCGCCTACCTGGCCGGCAAGGTCGCTGACCGTTACGGCCGCATCCCCGCCATGAAGCTGGGCGCGCTGCTGTTCCTGGTCAGCGCTTTCGGCACCGGCTTCGCGTTCGGCGTCTGGGACCTGATCTTCTGGCGCCTCATCGGCGGCCTGGGCATCGGCCTGGCCTCGGTGATTGCCCCGGCCTACATCTCCGAGATCTCGCCGCGGCACGTGCGCGGCCGGCTGGCGTCGCTGCAGCAGCTCGCCATCACCACCGGTATCTTCGCGGCGCTGCTCTCCGACGCCGTGTTCGCCAACTTCGCCGGCGGCGCCGACCAGAACCTGTGGTTCGGCATCGAGGCCTGGCGCTGGATGTTCATCGCCGGCGCCATCCCCGCCGTTGTGTACGGCTGGATCGCCTTCACGCTGCCCGAATCGCCGCGGTTCCTGGTGTTCAAGGGCAAGGACGAGGAAGCCCTCAAGGTCTTCCAGTCCATCGCCCCGGACGACGACACCGACCGCCACCTGCGCGACATCAAGAAGGCCATCGAGGAGGACAAGCTCGCCGGCCAGAAGGGCTCCCTGCGCGGCAAGGCGCTTGGCCTGCAGCCGGTGGTGTGGATCGGCATCATCCTCTCGGTGCTCCAGCAGTTCGTCGGCATCAACGTGATCTTCTATTACTCCACAACGCTCTGGAAGGCCGTTGGTTTCCAGGAGAAGGACTCGCTCACGATCTCCGTGGCCACCGCGATCACCAACATCCTGGTCACCCTTGTGGCGATCGCGCTCGTGGACCGGATCGGCCGCCGCCCCATCATGCTGGCAGGTTCCATCGGCATGGCCGCCTCGCTGGCCACCATGGCCTTCGCCTTCGGCTCCGCTACCGGCTCGGGCGACTCGATCACCCTTCCCGGTGCCTGGGGCCCCGCCGCCCTGGTGGCCGCCAACGTCTTCGTGATCAGCTTCGGCGCCTCCTGGGGCCCGCTGGTGTGGGTGCTGCTGGGCGAGATCTTCCCGTCCCGCATCCGCGCCCGCGCCCTGGGCCTGGCCGCGGCCGCCCAGTGGATCGCCAACTTCGCGATCACGCTGAGCTTCCCGGTCATGGCGGCTGCCTCGCTGCCGCTGACCTACGCCATGTACGCCCTGTTTGCGGCGGCGTCGTTCTTCTTTGTGATGTTCAAGGTGCCGGAGACCAACGGCATGGCCCTGGAGCACGCCGAAACGCTCTTCGTCCCGAAGGGGTCCGCCAAGAAGTAGCCCGCCCCGGCGAGCGCGAACGTACACTTGAGGCCCCTGTTTCCGCGGAAATAGGGGCCTCAAGTGTACGTTCGCGCTGTGGGTGAGGGCCTAGACGAGGTGCGGCTCGTGCGCGGACAGGTACCCGCGTCCGCTGAGGACCACTGCGATTGCCAGCGCCATGGCCACGGCCGCGGCGAAGAACGGCACCTGCGGCCCGAAGTGCTCGCCCAGCTGTGCCGCGGCGAACGGGGCCAGCGCGCCGCCCATCCAGCGCACGAAGTTGTACCCGGCGGACGCGACCGGACGCGGCGAATCCGAGACCCCCATCGCCAGCTCGGTGTAGATCGTGTTGTTGATCCCCAGCAGCGCGCCGGAGGCCACCACGAGGACGACGACGGCGGGCACCGAGTGCCCCGAGGCCAGGCCCAGGCCAACGAGGTCCAGGAGCAGCAGGGCGAGCGTGCCGCCCAGGGCCCGCACGGCCCCGAAGCGCCGCTGCAGTGCCGGGGCCACGAAGACCGAGAAGACAGCGACGGCGACGCCCCAGCCGAAGAACACCGCGCCGATCCCGTAGGCATCCATGCCCAGGATGAACGGGGTGAAGGCCAGGATGGTGAAGAAGCCGTAGTTGTAGAACAGCCCGCTGGCCGCCGTCGTCCGCAGGCCCTTGTGGCCCAGGGCAAGCAGCGGATCCCGCAGCCGGACCTTCCGCTCCGGCCGCGGGGTCTTGGGCAGCAGCGCGACCAGGGCGATGAAAGCCGAGGCCATCAGCACCGCGGTGCCGAAGAACGGGGCGCGCCACTGCCAGCCGCCGAGCAGGGCGCCCAGCAGCGGGCCGAGCGAAATGCCAAGGCCCAGCGCGGCCTCGTACAGGATGATGGCGGTCCCGGCGCCGCCGCTTGCGACGCCGACAATGACGGCCAGGGCGGTGGCGACGAACAGCGCATTGCCCAGCCCCCAGCCGGCGCGGAAGCCGACGAGTTCGCTCACGCTGCCGGAGAGGCCGGACAACGAGGCGAACACCACGATGATGGCAAGGCCGGCGAGCAGGGTCCGCTTGCCGCCGATCCGGGAGGAGACGAATCCGGTGATCAGCATGGCGACGGCGGTAACCAGGAAGTAGCTGGTGAACAGCAGGGACACCTGGCTGGGGGTGGCGTCGAGGTTTTTGGCGATGGCGGGCAGGATGGGGTCCACCAGCCCGATCCCCATAAAGGCAAACACCGCCGCGAGGGCAGTGGCCCAGACCGCCTTGGGTTGTTTGAGCAGTGAGGCTTTTTCGGCCTCAAGGGTTGATGTTGCTTCCGGCGCTGGCGCCGTGAGCTGGCCGTCCATGGAAGGCGCTCCTAATGTCGTGGTTTGGTCTGTCGTTGTGCCCTGCGGCCCTGAGAGCCGCTTGTCAGGGCTGCAGGGACTCGTTGATCTTGCCGATGACCGGGATGACGGCCGCGAGGGCTTTCCGATCGGCATCGGTGAGTGAACCGAGGATGGCCGCCATGACCGCGTTGCGGCGCTGGTTCGCCGAGTCGACGGCGGCGTGTCCCTCGCGGGTGAGGTGGACGCGGACGGCCCGGGAGTCGGCCGGGTCAGCCTCGCGGCGGACCAGCCCGGCGCGTTCGAGCTTGATGATCTGCTCGGTGGCGCTCGGCACCTTGACGCCGAGGTTCCGGGCAATTTCACCCACCCGCACGCCGCCCGCTTCGGCAGTGCCACCCGAGCTGTCCAGCAGCATCTTGAGCGTGCTCAGCTGGGCGGCGCTGAGTTCACCGTCGGCGTCCAGCCGCCGGACCAGGTAAATGCTGTGGCGCAGGGCTTCGCGGAAATCTCCGGCGAGGGCGATCAGGCCGGCGTCCGGCAACGGTTGTTCACTCATAGTTAGGTAGCCTAACAGTTAGGCATCCTAAGAGTCAATGGAGGCTAGAGCAGGAGCTTCATGCCCTCATGGCTCGCCGCAAACCCCAACCGTTCGTAAAACCGGTGGGCCGCCGTCCTCGACTTATCAGTGGTGAGCTGCACGAGGGAACAGCCGCGGCGTCGGGACTCCGCGAGCGCCCACTCGACCATGGCGGCGCCGACGCCCTGACCCCGCAGTTCGGCGGCGACCCGGACGGCCTCAAGCTGCGCGCGCCACGTCCCCCGCCGGGACAGGCCCGGGAGAAAACTGAGCTGGAAGGTAGCCACAATTCGGGACCCGGAACCGTCCTCCGGCACCAGGTCCCCGACCAGCAGCAGGTGGGCCGGGTCGGCGTCGATCGCGTCAAAGGCCGCCTCATAGGGCGCCGGATCCGTGGGGTCCTCCCGCGAGGAGCCCAACTGGTCGTCGGCGAGCAGCCGGAGAATGGCGGGCAGGTCCGTCCGGGCCGCGGGGCGCAGGCGGAAAGTTCCGGCGTCGACGCCGAATTTTAGCAGGGCGGTCTGGTCAGCCGAAGTGGAAGTCACCCACCCAGCTTGCCATGACGCAATGGTTGCCACCCGACAAGGCCGCCAGCGTTCCGAAGCTGTACTTTGGTAAGGCTGATTTGTAACCGCCGTCACCTTCGGCGGACCACACAAAGGATTGTTGACATGCCCGAACAGACAACCGCGGAGCAGAGAACTGCCTCCAGCCGGGACACCGAGCCCCACCTTGCACGCTCGTTGAGCAACCGGCACATCCAGCTCCTGGCCATCGGCGGCGCCATCGGCACCGGTCTCTTTATGGGCTCCGGCAAGACCATCTCGGTAGCCGGGCCGTCCGTGATCTTCGTGTACATGATCATCGGCTTCATGCTGTTCTTCGTGATGCGCGCCATGGGCCAGCTGCTGCTGTCCAACCTGAACTACAAGTCCTTCAGCGACTTCGCCGGCGACCTGCTGGGCCCCTGGGCCGGCTTCTTCACCGGCTGGACCTATTGGTTCTGCTGGGTGGTCACCGGCGTGGCCGACGTGATTGCGATCGCGGGCTACGCCGAGCAGCTCTGGCCCGGCGTCCAGCTGTGGGTCCCGGGCATCGCGACCATCATCATCCTGCTGCTGCTGAACCTTCCGACCGTCAAGGCCTTCGGCGAGACGGAATTCTGGTTCGCCCTGATCAAGATCGTGGCCATCGTGGCGCTGATCGTGGTGGGCCTGGTCATGATCTTCACAGGCTTCCAGTCCAACGCCGGCACGGCCAGCTTCAGCAACCTGTGGAGCCACGGCGGCCTCTTCCCCAAGGAATTCATGGGCTTTGTGGCCGGCTTCCAGATCGCCGTCTTCGCGTTCGTGGGCATCGAACTGGTGGGCACCGCCGCGGCTGAAACCAAAAACCCGGAGCACAACCTGCCGCGCGCCATCAACGCCATCCCACTGCGCGTCATGCTCTTCTATGTGGGCGCCCTCATCATCCTGATGTCGGTTACCCCCTGGACCGGGTTCAAGGCCGGGCAGAGCCCGTTCATCGCCATGTTCTCCCTCGCCGGCCTCGGCATGGCCGCCACCGTCGTGAACCTGGTGGTCCTCACGTCCGCCATGTCCTCGGCCAACTCCGGCATCTACTCCACATCCCGGATGGTCTACGGCCTGGCCAACGACGGCGACGCCCCCAAGCTCTTCGGCCGCCTCTCCAGCCGCAAGGTCCCGCAGAACGCGCTGTTCCTGTCCTGTGTGCTGCTGCTCGCCGGCGTCGCGCTGCTGTATGCGGGCAAGGACGTGGGCGTGGCCTTCGACATGGTCACCACGGTCTCCGCTGTCTGCTTCATGTTTGTCTGGAGCATCATCCTGGCCAGCTACCTGGTGTTCCGGAAGCGCCGGCCGGAGCTGCACGCGGCCTCGACGTTCAAGATGCCCGGCGGCATCCCGATGGTGTGGGTCGTCTTCGCGTTCTTCGCGTTCCTCATCTGGGCGCTGACCACACAGCCGGACACCCTCGTCGCCCTGCTGGTCACGCCGCTCTGGTTCGCGATCCTCGGCGCGGCATTCGCAGTCGTCCGCCGCTCGCCGTTGCACCAGGCCCGCGTGGCCGAATGGAAGGCGATGGCCGACGCCGAGACCGACGCCGCCCGCGTCTGACCCTCCCGCAGATCCCGGCTTAAACAACGGGCCCTCCCTCACACCAGGTGAGGGAGGGCCCGTCGTTTCTCCGCGAAAGGTGCGGGAGCGTCCGGCTAGACGGCGGCCTTGGCCTCCTCGACGAGGGCGCGGACGGCCGGGAACAGCGGGTGGTCCGCGTCCAGGCCGGTGATCCTCGTGGTGGCGTCCTCCGGGGTGGAGGAGTTCAGGATCTGCGCCAGCTCAACGGCCTCGGCGTCGGCCGGGTCATTGAAGCGCAGCGCGGCGGCGATCGCTCCGAGCAGCGCCTCCGGGACGATTCCGCGCTCGGCCAGCTCCGCCGCGGGCCCGATGAAGCGTTCGTGCCGGCTGAGCTTCCGCAACGGCGCCCGCCCCACCCGGTTCACAGTGTCCGGAAGGTGCGGGTTGGAGAAGCGGCCGAGGATCTTCTGCACGTAGGCTTCCTGTTCCTCGCGGTTGAAGCCGTGCTTGGCCACCAGGAGTTCCTTGGTCTCGTCCAGCACGGCGCGTACGTCCGCGGCCACGTCCTGGTCCGCCATGGCTTCGGATATCTTGGCCAGGCCCGCGTCGAAGCCGAAGTATGCCGCGGAGGCGTGCCCGGTGTTCACGGTGAAGAGCTTCCGCTCAATGTAAGGGGCCAGGTCGTCCACGAAGGTCGCCCCCGGAATGACCGGCTCCTTGCCCCCGAACGGGGTGCGGTCGATGACCCACTCGTAAAACGTCTCCACCGTGACGTCCAGGCCCTGCCCGGCCTCCTGGTTGGGCACGATCCGGTCCACCGCCGTGTTGGCGAATACGGCGGCGGCGTCCAGCGAGCCGGCGGCCGGGTCCCACTGGGCGGTAATTTCGGACTTCAGGATGTCGGTGGCGTTGATGGCGTTCTCGCACGCCATCACCTGCAGCGGCGCCAGCCCCGCCGCCCGGGCCGCGATCCCCTTGGCGATCACGGGCGCCACGAACTTCAGGATGTGCGGGCCCACGGCGGTGGTGACGATGTCCGCCGTCGCGATTTCCGCGACGACGTCGGCCTCCCGAGTGCCGGAGTTGAGCGCGCGGAAGTTATCCACGGTCCGCACGGCGGGGCTGTCCCCCACCTCGTGCACCTGGTAGCTGTCCGCTGCGGCGAGGGCGGTGATGAGGGCGTCCGCGACATCCGCGAACACCACCTCATAACCGGCCTCGTGCAACAGCAGCCCGACAAACCCGCGGCCGATGTTTCCGGCTCCGAAATGTACAGCCTTCACTAGGAGTTGACCCTTCCGAACAGGTCGAGCACTTCATCGACGGTGGTGGCCGCCTCCAGTTGCGCGACCTGGGCCTTGTTGGTGAAGACCTTGGCGATCGAGGACAGGATCTGGAGGTGCTCGTTGTTGATGCCGGCGACGCCGACGACGAACTTGACCTCCTTGCCGTTCCAGTCGATGCCGTTCGGGTAGCGGACCACGGACACCGCGGACTTCATGATGTGGTCCTTCGCGGCGTTGGTGCCGTGCGGGATCGCGAGGTGGCTGCCCATGTACGTGGAGACGGATTCCTCGCGCTCGTGCATGGCGTCCAGGTAGCCGGCGTCGACGGCGCCGCGGTCCAGCAGCAGCCGGCCCGCCTCGTCGATCGCGGCGTCGCGGGTGGTTGCCGTGCCGCTGAGCACCACACTGTCGGCGACCAGGATGCCGGACGGGCCGGCCCCGGCTTCCGGCTCGGCGGCCGTTTCCGCGGCCACCGCGGTGCCTGCGCCCGCGCCGGCACCCGCGCCGCCGGCCACGGCGCCCGAGGCGTCCGAGGCGTCCGCCGGTGCGTTGCTGCTCTTGACCAATTCCACGATCTCGTCGTACTTCGGCGAGTTCATGAAGTTGTCCACGGAGACGTGGACGGCGCTGGACGTGGCGGGCCTGGCCCGTTCGGTCAGGTCCTGGTGCGTGATGACGACGTCGTAGCTGTCGCTGAGGTTGGCGATGGCGGAGTTGGTGACCTTGACGTCCGGGTAGCCGGCGGCCTTGATCTTGTTCCGCAGCACCGAGGCGCCCATCGCGGACGAACCCATACCGGCGTCGCAGGCGAAAACGATGTTCTTGACCGGACCGGCCAGTACCGCGACGCCGCCCGCACCGGATCCTGCCAGGGTGGAGGAGACAGAGCTCTTCTTGCCCTTCAGGGCTTCCATCCGGGTGGTTGCCGCGCCGAGCTCGTCACCCTCGACGTCCTTGCTGGACTTGAGGATGACGGAGGCAATCAGGAAGGACACGGTCGCGGCAAGCAGCACGGACAGCGCCACGCCGAGAAAGCTGTCCGCGGGAGTGGCGGCGAAGACCGCGATGATGCTGCCCGGAGCGGCCGGCGACCGCAGCCCGGCGCCGGTGAGCACGAGGGTGAAGATGCCGGTCATGCCGCCGCCGATCGCGGCGAGGATGATGATCGGCTTCATCAGCACGAACGGGAAGTAGATCTCGTGGATGCCGCCGACGAACTGGATCAGCGCGGCACCGGGGGCCGACGCCTTGGCCATGCCCTTGCCGAAGATCATGTAGGCAAGCAGGATGCCGACGCCCGGGCCGGGGTTGGCCTCCAGCAGGAACAGGATGGACTTGCCCTGGGCCAGCGCCTGTTCGGTACCCAGCGGGGTCAGGATCCCGTGGTTGACGGCATTGTTCAGGAACAGGACCTTGGCGGGCTCGATGAAGATGCTGGTGAACGGCAGCAACCCGTTATTGACCAGGAACTCGACGACGCCGCTGGCGCCGTTGCTGAAGGCCTTCACCACCGGGCCGATCACCAGCATGCCGAAGATGGCCATGACGGCGGCGACGATGCCTGCGGTGAAGTTGTCGATCAGCATCTCGAAGCCTGGCTTGACCTTGTTTTCCCAGAGGCTTTCGATCTTCTTCATGATCCATGCCGTCAGCGGGCCCATGATCATGGCGCCGATGAACATAGGGATGTCCGTTCCGACGATCACGCCCATCGTCGCGGCCGCGCCGACGACGCCGCCGCGAACCCCGTAGACCATGCGCCCGCCGGTGTAGCCGATCAGGAGCGGCAACAGGAAGGTGATCATCGGCCCGACCAGCTTGGCCAGGTCCGCGTTGGGGGTGAAGCCCGCCGGGATGAAGAAGGCCGTAATGATGCCCCAGGCAATGAAGGCGCCGATGTTGGGCATGATCATGCCGGACAGGAAAGTGCCAAATTTCTGTACACCGACCCGCACACTGCTCCGGGGTTTCGCCACTGTCTCTGTTGCCATGTGATTTCCTAACCGTGATTCCTGCGGCATCGCAGGATTGTCCGATATTTTCGACGAGCTAGCTGGTGGAACTGGTGGAGATCCGGTGAAGCCATTCGAGGAAGAGCTTGAGCTCCGAGCTGGAGAGCTGGTCCGAATGCGAGGCCTGCAATGCCGCATTCAGGGCGATGGCCGCGACCACCACCGGGGATTTTCCGGAGTCTTCCGGCCCGGACGCCCGTGCCTGCTCCGTGGAGACGGCAAAGATCATCGCGTCGCGGGTCATGGCGGAGAGCTCGAGGTTCCGCTCCGGCGCCTTCTCGGTGATGAGCATGAGCGTGACGCCCACATTGGCGGCCAGGATGCTCCGGGCCGCCTCCTTGGGCGGGACCGCGAGCTGGCCCGCAACGGCCGCCTTGTTCAGCATTTCCTCCATCAGCGCCTCGGCGTCGGCGACGACGGCAGGACGGCTCTCGGGGCGGATATTGCCGAACATCACGAGGTACAGCTCGGGCTGCTTGAGCCCGAACTGCACATGCTGGTCCCACATGCGCCGGATGTCCTCCAGCGGCTCGCCGGACGGGGCGAAATCGCGTTCGCCGGCCACGTATTCCTCAAAGCCGGCGGCGACGACGGCGTCGAACAGCCCTTCCTTGTCCCCGAAGTGGTGGTACAGGGTGGGGGCTGTCACCCCCGCCAGCTGCGTGATCTGGCGGGTAGAGACCGCGGCGCCTCCGGACTTGGCCAGCAATCCGGCGGCTGCACGGAGCAGCCGGATCTTGGGCGGTAGCTGGCCATCGATACTCATAACCGCTACCCTAGCACCTATAGCAACGCTATATGAAGTGCATCACATACACTTTCTTTACTGGCTCACCGCAGAGAACGAGGACTTTCAGTGCAGAACTTCCAAGGAGTAGGCGTCAGCCCCGGCCGGATCATCGGCACCATCCGCCAGATGCCGAAACCGGTCAGCGAGCCGCCCGCGGGCGAACAGCTGCCGGCGGGCGTCTCTGCCGAGGATGCGACGGCGGCGCTGAAAGCTGCGGCGAAGGCCGTGCACGACGAGCTCAAGGCCCGGTCTGAGACGGTCAGCGGCGACGGCAAGGCCGTGCTGGAAGCCACGGCGCTGATGGCCACGGACACCATGCTGCTGAAGTCCGCCGCCAAGCTGATCGGCCGCGGCACCTCCAACCAGCGTGCCATCTGGGAGGCTGGCGCGTCGGTGTCCGAGATGCTGCACAACCTGGGCGGTTACATGGCCGAGCGCGCCACCGACGTCCTGGACGTCCGGGCGCGGATCGTGGCTGCGCTGCGCGGTGTGCCCGCCCCGGGCATCCCGTCCTCCGCAACGCCCTTCATCCTGATTGCCGAGGACCTCGCCCCGGCGGACACGGCCACGCTCGATCCCGAGAAGGTGCTCGCACTCCTGACAGCCGGCGGCGGCCCGCAGTCCCACACCGCGATCATCGCCCGTTCCCTTGGCCTGCCCGCCGTCGTCGCCGCCGCCGGCGTCGACTCCCTGCCGGACGGTACGGAGGTCTACGTCGACGGCGCCGCCGGCACCATCACGGCGGAGCCCGGGGACGCGGAGCGCGCCGCCGCGGAGCACTGGGCCGCCACCGCGTCGCTGCTGGCGGACTTTGACGGCACCGGCACGACGGCGGACGGCCACCTCGTCCCGCTCCTGGCCAACGTGGGCGGCGCGAAAGACGCCGTGGCCGCGGCCGGGCTGAACGCCCAGGGTGTTGGCTTGTTCCGCACCGAGTTCTGCTTCCTGGAACGGGACACCGAGCCCTCCGTGGAGGAGCAGGCCGCCGCGTACAAGGGTGTCTTCGACGCCTTCCCCGGCAAGAAGGTGGTGCTCCGCACGCTCGACGCCGGCGCGGACAAACCCCTGCCGTTCCTCACCGACGCCACCGAGCCGAACCCCGCGCTCGGGGTCCGCGGCTACCGCACCGACTTCACCACGCCCGGAGTGCTGGAGCGCCAACTGCAGGCGATCGCCCGGGCGGAGCAGGACTCCGAGGCGGACGTCTGGGTCATGGCGCCGATGATTTCGACGGCGGAGGAAGCCGCACGGTTCGCGTCGCTGTGCGCCGAGGCCGGGATCAAGACGCCCGGCGTCATGGTGGAGGTGCCGTCCGCGGCGCTCACCGCCGAGTCCATCCTGCGGGAAGTGGCCTTCGCGAGCCTGGGCACCAACGACCTCACGCAGTACGCCATGGCGGCGGACCGGCAGCTCGGACCGCTCGCTGCGCTCAATACCCCGTGGCAGCCGGCCGTGCTCCGGCTCGTGGGCCTCACGGTTGAGGGCTCCGCCGCGGAGGGCCACGGCAAGCCGGTCGGCGTCTGCGGCGAGGCCGCGGCGGATCCCGCCCTCGCCGTCGTGCTGACGGGCCTGGGTGTCAGCACGCTGTCCATGACGGCGCGCTCCATTGCCGCGGTGGCCGCGGTGCTCAAGACGGTCACCCTCGCCGAGGCGCAGGACCTGGCTCGGCTGGCCCTTTCCGCCCCGAGCGCCACCGAGGCGCGGGCCTGGGTCCGGGCCAAGCTGCCGGTACTGGAGGACCTCGGCCTGTAACGGGAGTGTCGGCCCCGGCCCGGGGCGCTAGGATGCACTCCATGACACTGATTGCGCCCCGGCTGACGGCCGGGCTCCCGGCCGAGGATGCACAGAAACTGCAGTACGCGCTCAACGGCAGCAGCGACATCACGGTCTTCGTCGACGGCACCGTGCACCGCCTGCCGCCGGCGGCGCGCGACGCCGTCGTCGACCTGCTGGGCCGCTTCAGCCGGGGCGAGTCGGTCACCGTCAGCAGCGTGGAGGAAATGCTGACCACCTCGAAGGCGGCGGAGCTGGCGGGGATCTCGCACACCTACCTGCGCAATATGACGGACCGCGGCGAGATTCCGGTCGAGTACCGCGGCACGCACCGGCGGATCCGGCTGGCCGATGTCATGGCATGGCTGGAGACCCAGAAGAAGAAAACCGCTGCGGAAAATGCGGCACCGGCGGCCGACGAAGGCGACTCTGCTGACAGCAAAGATGACGGCGGCGCGAATGGTTCGTGACGGCGTGATAAGGATCAAACAACGATCCCGGCCCGGCGCGGAAACGCGGCGAAGGCCGGGGTTACGCTTGAATTGTGGGTAAGTTCAGAGGGTGGCACATCCTGGCCGGCATCGCCGCCATGGTGCTCACCGGCATCCTCGGAACCGTGATGGGGCTGAACAACACGGCGGCCTTTATGGCCAGCTGCGTCGCGTTCGTCGCCGTCGCCCTGTGGACGGACAGCCGGATAACGCGCCGCAGGCGAGAGTCAGTGCGGGACTCAGCGCGGGACTCAGCGCGGGACACCGCACCCGGACCGATGCAGGACCCGGCCTTCCGGGACGACCACTAGGCCCGCGGTCAGCTAGATCCTCGGCCGGTCGGCCCAACGCCGGGCCTTGAGCGCCGCATGGAGTTCCAGCCGGACCATCCCCTTGAGCGGGTCGACGCCGAGCACCTGCCGGATCCTGCCCAGCCGGTTGTAGACACTGCTCCGGTGCAGATGCAGCTTCCCGGCCACCTCCTGGACCGAGCTGTCATTGTCATAGAAGAGTTCGAGCACCGGCAGCAGTTCCCCGTTGCGGTCGTGGTCCTCCAGCATCTTGAAGTACACGGATCCTGCATCCGCCCAGGCGCCGGCCCCGCCGCCGGCCGAGGCCAGCAGCTGGTACAGGCCGGTGGCGCGGCAGTCGACAAGCTCCCCGAGCTGCGGGTCCACCGCAGCGGCCTGCGCCGCCTGGCGCGACTGCCGGTAGGCCTCGGCCAGTTCGCGCGGCCGGGAGAATCCCTCTGACGTGCCGAGGATGATCCGGCGGACCGGACGGCCGGCGCGTTTGGCCAGTTCCAGCTGATAGTGGACCAGGACCTGGGCGTGGTCGGCGCGGCCGGAGGACTCCTTGAACAGCACGACGGAGTGCGTCTCGGTCCCGGCGCTGAAGAGGGCGGCGTCCACGCCGATGGTCGCCTGCAGCGCGGCGGAGCGGTGGATCAGGGTGGAGGCGATCGGGTCCGAGCCCTCGGCCCAGCCGTCGGCGTCGAGGACGGTAACCAGCTGCCACGGCCCGCGGCCCTGGACTTCCTTCCAGCCTCCGACGGCGGCGACGGCGTTCACCTCGCCCCGGCAGGCGGCGAGGAACTCCTGTTCGCGGCGGCGGCGGAACTCGGATTCGGCGGTGTTGGAATCCAGCAGCAGGGCCGAGAGTTGCTCGAGTTCGCGGGCTACCTCCGGCAGCCGGGCCAGGACGGAGGCGGCGGTGGGTTCCTCGGCGTCGAGCTGGACCCACAGGTAGCCCACCCGGAATCCGCGGACCAGCAGCGGGACACACACGCGGCCGAGCATTCCCAGTTCCTCATTGGCGGGTACCACCACCGGGCGCACCGCCGTCGCGATGCCGTGGGAGAGCTGCCAGGCGCTGACATCCACGGCGACGCGCTTGCTGAGCAGGAAATTCACCCGGACCCGGTCCGCCTGGGACTGGTTGGAGCTGTAGGCGAGCAGGACGCCGTCGAGGTCTTCCAAGGAGAGCCCGCGCCCGAGCCGCTGCGCCACGGCCTCCACGAGCTGCTCCACGTCCTGCTGCTGCATGCTGCCACCTTACTGCCACGCGGGCCCCGGCCACGAACGCCGCGGCAACGGACAGCAGGCGACACCTGCCGCCCCGGTAGTCGACAACTGTCGAGCCGTGCTTTTGCAAAACCCCGGAATGACGGGACCGGGGCCGTGGACCCGGACGGCGGCACTGTCGCCTGCCTCACAGCCGGTTCTATTCTGGAATCACGACTTCCCCGCATTCACCCCGGCCCACGAGGCCGCAACCACTGGAGCCCAAAATGATCATCGGTGTCCCCAAAGAGATCAAGAACAACGAATTCCGCGTCGCCATCACGGCCGCCGGCGTGCACGAGTTCCGCCACCACGGCCACACCGTCCTGGTGGAACGCGGCGCGGGTCTGGGCTCCGGCATCACGGACGAGGAATACGCCATTGCCGGCGCCGAGATCGTCGCCGAGGCCGACGACGTGTGGTCCCGCGCGGACATGGTGATGAAGGTCAAGGAGCCGGTCAAGGCCGAATACCACCGCTTCCGCAAGGGCCTGATCCTCTTCACCTACCTGCACCTGGCCGCCGAGCCGGACCTCACCCAGGAGCTCATCAACTCCGGCGTCACGGCCATCGCCTACGAAACCGTGCAGGAGGGCCGCTCGCTGCCGCTGCTGGCCCCGATGTCCGAGGTTGCGGGCCGCCTGTCCGTCCAGGTCGGCGCCACGTCGCTGATGGCTCCGGCCGGCGGCAAGGGTGTGCTGCTGGGCGGCGTCCCGGGTGTCCGTCCGGCCAAGGTCGTTGTCCTGGGCGCCGGCGTGGCCGGCACCAACGCCGCCGCCATGGCCCTGGGCCTCGGCGCGGACGTCACCATCCTGGACATCAACATCAACCGCCTGCGCGAACTCGACGCCCAGTACCAGGGCCGCCTGAAGACGGTTGCGTCCAACGCCTACGAGATCGAAAAGTCCGTCGTCGACGCCGACCTCGTGATCGGTTCCGTGCTGATCCCGGGCGCCAAGGCCCCGAAGCTCGTCACCAACGAGCTCGTCTCCCGGATGAAGCCCGGCTCCGTGCTGGTGGACATCGCCGTGGACCAGGGCGGTTGCTTCGAGGACACCCACCCCACCACGCACCAGGAACCGACGTACAAGGTCCACAACACGATCTTCTACTGCGTGGCCAACATGCCGGGCGCCGTGCCGAACACCTCCACCTACGCGCTGACCAACGTGACGCTGCGCTACGCGGTTTCGCTGGCCAACCTGGGCGTCAAGGCAGCCTTCGAACGCGACGCCTCCCTCGCCGCGGGCCTCAACATCGCCGGCGGCAAGGTGGCGCACCGCTCGGTCTCCGAGGCACACAACCTGCCCCTCGTCGCCGACTGGCACGAGCTCGTCTCCGCGTAAGTTCCGATGGCTGTTTAGGCCAGATCCCGGGCCTGTTCGATCAGCCGCAGCACCTCCACCGGCCCGGCGGGATCCACCGGGAGCGGCAGGGCCGAGGCGGCCCCGCCGTCGAGGATCTTGTCCGCCAGGATCCGGTAGAACTCCGGATAGGCGCCGCGCTCGGTGGGCAGCCGGTCCAAGTGGCCGTCGAGGCCCAATTGCCCCGCCCATTCCCGGGCCTCCACGCCGTAGTCGGCGTCCAGCGGACTCCCGCCGGCGGCGAGATAAGGCTCCTGCGGGTCGACGCCGTGCTTGGTGAAGCCGCCGTCGCTGCCCAGCACGCGGTACCGCGGGCCCTGCTGCGCGCAGAGCAGGTTCATCGAGAGGTGGCTGGTGACTCCGGAGTCGTGCCGGAGGGCCACGAAGACGTCGTCGTCCGCCCGTTCCCCGGGCCGGCGGGCCGCCAGCTCCGCGTAGGTCACGGTGGCGGGGCCGAAGAGTTCCACGGCCTGGTCCAGCAGGTGTGTGCCGAGGTCGAACAGCACGCCGCCGCCGTCGCCGGCCGTGGCGGCAGCCTTCCAGGCCTTCGTGACGCTCGGCGACCAGCGCTCAAAGCGTGATTCGAAGCGCATGACTGTGCCGAGGATGCCGCGCTCCAGCAGGCCGCGCAGCGTCAGGAAGTCCCCGTCCCAGCGCCGGTTCTGGAACACGGTGAGCACGCGGCCCAGCCGCGCGGCGAGGTCGACAAGTTCCGCGCCCACGGCGCTGCGCACCGTGAAGGGCTTGTCGACGACGACGTCGAGGCCGGCTTCCAGCGCGGCCTTGGCAAGCGGATAGTGGGTGGCCGGCGGCGTCCCCAGCACCAGCAGGTCCAGGCCGCCGGCGCGTGCGAGCAGCTCGGCCGGGGTGTCCACGACCGTGGCCGCGGGGTGGCGGGACGCGGCGGCCGCTTTCCGGCCGGCGTCGGAGGTGGCGATGGCGTCAAGTGAATAGGCCGGATTCGCAGCGATCAGCGGCGCATGGAAAACGCTGCCGGACAGGCCGAAGCCGGCGACGGCCGTGCGGATGGGGCTGCTGCGGATGGGGGCAGTGGAGTCGGCTGGCATGGTTCCACGCTACTCCGGCGCCCCCGGTCCGATGCTCCCTCACTCTGACAACAATTCGGGCGACGCTCCCCCAGAAGGTGAGGGAGCGCCGCCCGAAAAGCCGCTATAGGTGAGAGAGCGTCGGAAGGGAAGGTGCTACTTCTTTTCCCAGCCGATGGTGGTCCAGTCCGGGACCTGGGACAGGCTCTTGAACAGGGACGGGCCGTAGTTAGCCAGGCCGGTGCGGACGAAGGAGATCTGCGGTCCGTTCATGACCACGCCCATGGAGAAGTACTTGGCCATGTGCTCCTTTTCCACGTCCATCGCGGCCTTGTTGCGCTCGGCGTTGTCGGCAATGGTGGAGAGCTTCTTGATCTTGGCGTCGAGGTCGGCGTCACCGAGCTTGTTGGTGTTGGTCTTGGAGTCGTAGAACTGCTTGACGGCGTCGGTTGCGTCGGCACCCACGGTGTAGCCGGAGACGCTCAGGAAGAAGTCACGGCTGCCCACAACCTTGCCGAAGTCGGCGGAAGCGCGCTGGTCGATACCGACGTCCATGCCGCCAGCCTTGAGCTGGTTCTGCAGGGTCTGTGCGAAGGCCAGCGTGGTGGGGTCGTCACCGAAGTTGCTGATCTTGAAGGCGGCGGGGACGCCGTCCTTTTCCATGATGCCGGCGGCGTTGGGCTTGTAGCCGGCGTCGGTCAGGACCTTCTTGGCGGCGTCGGCGCCGGTCTCCTTGACCGGGTAGTTGTCCTGGTAGTACTTGGAGAACGGCAGCAGCATCATCGACCCGGAGCTTTCTTCCTCCCAGTTCAGGCCGTTGAAGCGGACCTTGCGCAGTGCCTCGCGGTCGACGGCGGTGAAGATCGCCTTGCGGATGGCGACGTCGGTCAACGGGGCCTTCTGCGCGTTGAGGTTCAGGCCGCCGGCGAAAAGACGCTGGCCACGGCGGATCTCGGAGTTCTTGGTGCCGTCGAGCTGCTTGTAGGGGGTGATGGTGTTGGCGGAAACACCGTCGATTTCACCGTTCTTGAAGGCGGCGATTGCGGCGCTGCTCTCAAGCTGGCGGAAGACCACTTTGTCCAGGACCGGCTTGTTGCCCCACCACTTCTCGTTCTGGGCGAGGGTGACCGTCTTGGCTGCGCTGTCGTACTTGTCGACCTTGAACGGACCGGCCATCCACTCCGGGTGCATCTCGCCGGTGAAGCCGTCGTTGAAGATCGCCGGGGTGTTCACGGCCGGGTGCACAAAGCCGGTGAACAGGGAGTCCAGCGGGTAGACCGGCTGGGTGGTGGTGACAATGACTTCCTTGGGGCTGGAGCCGGCCTTGACGGAGTCAACGAACTCGTACGCGCCGGAGCTGACGACGTCGATGTCCTTGTTGGCACCCTTGAGCATGTTCCAGGTGTTTTCGAAGGTCTTGACGTCGATCGGCGTGCCGTCGTTGTAGGTGGCCTTCGGGTTCACCTTGATGGTGATGGTCTGCTTGCCGTCCTTGACCTCGCTCTTGACGTCTTCGCAGAAGTCCTTGTTCGGCGTGGCGGTGCCGTCGAAGTCGAAGTTCCAGCAGCCCCAGGTGCCGGCCTGGTCAATCGGGCGGTGCAGGGCGGTGTTGTCCGCGCTGTTGCCGTTGTTGGAAAAACCGTTGAAGTCCGGTCCAAGGTTGCCCAGCGGCAGGGTGACGGTGCCGCCCGGCTGCAGGTCCTTGGCGTCCTTCGCGTTGATGCTGACGAGCTTGGCCAGGTCGCTTCCCGCTTCCTGTCCCTTGCCGGCCTCGGGACCCTTTGCTGCGCCGCCGCCACCGCCGCAGGCGGTGAGCGCAAGCGCTGCCACGACGGCGGTAACGCCGCCGATCTTGGTCAGATTCTTCATGTTTTCCCCTTTTATTCCTTAGTGCGAGTTGATGCGGATGAGTGAATCAGGTGGTTTCGTGGACAACGAGCATGTCCGCGTCCAGTTCGCCGTCCGGGTAGAAACAGGCGAATTGCTGGTCTGTGGGTGCCGCGGAAGCGGCCGTGCCGGGCGCTGTTTCCAGCAAGGGCTCCTGGGTCAGGCACTTTTCCTGTTTGGCCGGCGGCAAGGCCGCGAAGACCGGGCAGCGCGTGGCGAAGTTGCAGCCCTTCGGCGCCTCCAGCGGCGAAGGCAGGTCGCCTTGCAGGATGATTCGTTCGCGGGTGCGTTCCAGGACGGGGTCCGGGACCGGAATCGCGGAGAGCAGCGCACGGGTATAGGGGTGGCGCGGATTGTCGAAGACGCTGTCTACGTCGCCGATTTCGACGATCTTGCCCAGGTACATCACGGCCACCCGGTTGGAGATGTGCCGCACCACGGACAGGTCGTGGGCCACCATCAAGTAGCTGAGCCCAAGTTCCGCGCGGAGCGAATCGAGCAGGTTGATCACGCCGGCCTGGACGGAGACGTCGAGGGCGGACACCGGCTCGTCGAGGACCACCAGCTTAGGGTTCACGGCGAGGGCGCGGGCAATGCCGATCCGCTGCCGCTGGCCGCCGGAGAACTGGTTCGGGAACCGGTTGACGTGGTCCGGCTGGAGACCCACCAGTTCCATCAGCTCCATGATCCGCTTCCGGATCTGGGGCTTGGGCATGCCCGCATTCTCGAGCGGCTCGGACAGCACTTCGAACACGGTGAACCGCGGGTCCAGGGCGCCGGTGGGGTCCTGGAACACCATCTGGAGTTCCTTGCGCATGGCGCTCTTGGTCTTCGCGTCGGAGGCCTGCTTGTTGCTGAGGCCGCCGATGACCACCTCGCCGTCCTGGTCCTTGTGGAACTCCATGATCTCCAGCAAGGTGGTGGTCTTGCCGCAGCCGGATTCGCCGACGATCGAGAAGCACTCGCCCTCGCGGATGTCGAAGCTGAGACCGTCGACCGCCTTGACGGTGCCGATCCGGCGTTTGATCAGGGCACCCTTCAACAGGGGGAAGTGCTTTTTGACGTCCCTGAGCTCCAGCACGCGCCGGCGTTCGGTGCGGGGGACCGCGTCAAAGCGCGACACCGGCACGGCCGGGGCCTTGAACACCTCACGGGCGTCCACTTCCTGCCCCAGGGAGCCGGTCTTGATGCAGGCGGCCCGGTGCGCGTGGCCGCCGTCCGCGTGGTTGCCGGTGACCGGCAACAACTCCGGCTCGCCCTCCAGGCAGGCCTGGCTGACCAGGGGGCAGCGCGGCGCGAAGGAGCATCCGGTGGGTGCGTGGATGAGGTTCGGCGGGATGCCTTCGATCGGCACGAGGGTGGACTTCTCGGCGATGTCGACGCGCGGCACCGCCCCGAGCAGGCCGATCGTGTACGGCATCCGCGGGTTGTAGTAGATCTCGTCGACGCTGCCGGTTTCCACCGGCTTGCCGGCGTACATCACCATGATGTCGTCGGCCATGCCGGCCACCACGCCCAGGTCGTGCGTGATCATAACGACGGCGGCGCCGGTTTCCTCCTGCGCGGTGTGCAGCACTTCGAGGACCTGCGCCTGGATGGTGACGTCGAGGGCCGTCGTCGGTTCGTCGGCGATCAGTACCCGCGGGTTGTTGGCGATGGCAATTGCGATCATCACGCGCTGGCGCATGCCGCCGGAGAACTCGTGCGGGAAGGCCTTGAGCCGGTCCTTCGGGCTCGGGATGCCCACCATGCTGAGCAGTTCGACGGCGCGCGCTTCCTTGGCCTGCTTGCTCATCGTGGGGTTGTGGACCGTGAGCGCCTCGACGATCTGGGTTCCAACGGTGTAGACCGGCGTCAGCGAGGACAACGGGTCCTGGAAGACCATGGCGATGTCGTTGCCTCGGTACTGGCACATGGCCTTGTCGCTGAGGCCCAGCAGTTCGTTGCCCCGAAGCCGGACCGAGCCGGTGATCTCCGCCGTCGGGGGCAGCAGGCCCATGATGGCCATCGAGGTGACGGACTTCCCGGAGCCCGATTCACCGACGATGCCCAGCGTCTTGCCGGCGCGGAGGTCGAAGTCGATGCCGCGGACCGCGTGCACCACCCCGTTCTCCGTGTTGAACCGGACGTTCAGGTCCCGGACGGACAGCACCGCATCCGCCGGGGCATCCGTGTAGTTCCTGCCGGCCGTGTGCAGCCCGGCCACGTGCAGTCGCTCGGCGGTGGAGAGGTCGGCGGACCCGGTGCTGGCGGTCATTTCGTGGCTCATACCGTCTTCTTCTTCCTGGCGCTGCCTACGGAGCTGGAGCTGGGATCGAACGCGTCACGCAGGCCGTCGTTCATCATGGCGAGCGAACCGGTCAGCAGGAACATGACGGTCAGCGGGACCCAGAACATCCACGGGAACGTGGACACTTGGGAGGTGGCCTGGCCGATCAGCACACCCAGGCTGACATCCGGGACCTTGATGCCGATGCCGATGAAGGAGAACGCAACCTCGGCCAGGATCGCGCCGGTGATGCCGCGGGTGATATCCAGCACCAGCAGCGAGCCGATGTTCGGGACCAGGTGGCGCCAGACGATGCGCCGCGGCGGGATCCCCATGTACTGGGCCGCCTTGACGAAGTCGCGTGTCATCAGCGACATCGACAGCGAGCGGATGAGACGCGCGGTGCCCATCCAGCTGAAGACCAGCAGGACGATGATCAGCAGGAGCCAGCTGGGCAGCGTTTTCTGCAGTCCGTTGCCGCCCCCGCTCGTGGCGACGGCCACGACCAGCAGGGCCGGCATCATGATCAGGGCTTCGAGGATGAACAGCATGACCTTGTCCACCTTCCCGCCGAAATAGGCCATGGTGCAGCCGTAGACGGCGGCGATCAGGACCGAGACGAGGCCGACGACGAGGCCGATCAGAATCGAGATCCGGGTCCCCTCCACGGTCAGGGCGTAGAGGTCGATCCCGGCCTGGGAAGTGCCGAGCAGGTGTTCGGCCGACGGCGGCATGCCGATGTTGAACGGGTCGATCGTCTCCTTGTCCCAGTTCGTGAAGAAACCGCCCACGAAGGAGAACAGCGTGAGGGCGAGGAAGATCACGAGGCCCGCGACGGCCGTCTTATTGCGCAGGAAGCGGCGCAGGATGATCGAGGATTTGGCAATGACGACGTCGTTGCCTTCGATTCTTGCTTCTTCGGCGACCGCGGCGGGGTCAATGGCATTCAGGTTTGTCATGGTTACTGCACCCGCACTCTCGGGTCGACCAGCGTGGTGGCGAAGTCCGCGAGGATCGCACCGATTGCGAAGATCACGGAGCCGTAGGCGAGCGTGGCGGTTGCGGCATTGACGTCCTGGAGGGCGATCGCGTCGATGCTCCAGGAGCCGACGCCGTGCCAGGCGAAGATCTTCTCCGCGAAGAAGCCGCCGGCGAAGATCGCGGGGATGGTAAAGGCGATGCTTTGCGCAACCGGGATAAAGGACACCCGCAGCGCGTGCCGGCTGATGGCTTGGTTGCGGGTCAGCCCCTTGGCGCGGGCGGTGCGGACAAAGTCGGCGTTGACGTTATCGAGCAGGTACTGGCGCTGCGCGATCTGGTAGGTGCCCCAGCCCACGATCGTGATCGCGAAGGTTGGCACGGCGTAGTGGGCCATCAGGTCGACGAATTGCGCCCAGCCGTTGCCCTCCATCCCGGGTGTGGAGATGCCCGTAACAAAGAAGATCCGCTCACCGGCCGTCTCGTTGATGTTGATGGCACCGAGCTGGACCAGGAAGTAGGCGATCGGCGCCGGCACGATGTGGACGAGGTAGCTGTATGAGGTGATGGCGCGGTCGGAGAACTTGTACTGCCGGGCCGCGGTGTAGACGCCCAGGGCGACGCCGATGATCAGGGTCAGGATGATGGAGGCCAGGAACAGCCGGGTCGAGATCCAGACGCGGTCGCCGAACTCGGCGTTGATGAACGCGCCGTTGGGACTGCGTCCCCAATCCCAGCGGGTGACGATCGCCGTGAGCCAGTCAACGTAGCGCTCCCACGGGCTGAGCTCCGGGTCGAGGCCCTTGAGCCGGAAGGAATTGACCACCTGCTCGGGGGTGGGCCGCGGAATCCGCTCCTGCTCCAGCAGCGCCGGCTGCAAGGTGTTCACGGCCAGGAAGTACCCCGCGGTGGTGGTCAGGAAGATCATGAAGACATACGTGAGGGCACGTTTGGCGAGATATCGGAGCATGGGACGACTAGTTCTGGATCGCCGGTGTCTTTACGGTGCCTGCCGCTGCCTGGGCGGTCTTTTCCGCCGCGGCGCTTGCAGGAGTCTTGAGATTCACAGCATGGATCCTTCCGTTGTCCCCCCCATATGGCAGGGGGTTTCCGCTGCCGATCCGGGATCACGGCCAGCGGGTGCCTGGCCCCCCGCAGGCCTCTCGGCGAGTCCTTGTGGACTATGTTGCGGGTCACATTCCAGAGGAAACTATCACAAAGAAATTGCGGGCAGGCGCGGGAAACGGGCCGAAACGGTATAGCTACTACCAGATCGTTATGAATAATTCCTTTGAATTGATTTGACTTGGCAGCCGGCGCTCGGACCGGCTAGCCTACGCCCCGTTGACGACGCGGGTGACTAGCTCACGCCATGATTCGACGAGGCGGTCGGGAGCCACGCCGTGGACCCGGACGGAGTGAAGGATCCGTTCCGGTTCGAGCGTCACACTGATGGCGCCGGCCATGAGCCAGGGGTCAGCGGTGACGCCGGCCTGGCGAAGCAGCAGTTCGAGATGGCGGTGCCAGAGGACGGCCGCCGGCACATCGAAGCGGTTATAGGCAGACACGTCGGCGGCCCGGGCGAGGTCACCGTATTCCAGCACCCAGCCGATGCGCTCGGCACCAACCGCGATGAGCCGCTCCAGGGGCGGGGCTCCCGGCCCCACGGGCGGCGGGCCGAACATGAACCTGCCTTGGAACTGGGCCTCGGCATCACTGAGGAGGTTCACCATCAGACCCGCCCGGCTGCCGAATCTACGGAACACTGTGCCGTTGCCTACGCCCGCACGCCGGGCGAGCGTGGCCATCGTGAGGCCGTCCACGCCGCGCTCCTCGATGAGTTCCCGGGCGGTCCGGAGCAGCAGCTCACGGTTGCGGGCGGCATCCCGGCGCTCCGACTCGGCCGCGCGACCGCTGCCGGGGCGGCTGTCGGGCGCACCCGTAGCTGGGGCATCCGGCGCGCCGGGGCGGATTGGGATTAGGCTCACAGCGCCAATTGTAGCCCCGGGGAATATTAAACGGACCGTAGTCCGTTTAGATGGATGAAGGCCCCCCAAAGCCTCCGCGACCATCTAGCCGCCGGAACCTCGGCGCCGCGATACAAGGAGTTCACATGACCACCAACACCGTTCTCACCCTGGTCGGCAGCCTGCGCGCCGGCTCCACCAACGCCCAGCTCGCCGAGGCGATCCAGCTCAACGCCCCCGAGCAGGTGGAGGTCGTCATCCACGAGAGCCTCGGCAACATCCCGTTCTACAACGAGGACATCGACGTCGAGGGCCAGGTCCCCGCCGCCGCGGCCGCGCTGCGTGCCGCCGCCAATGAAGCGGACACCCTGCTGCTGGTCACCCCGGAATACAACGGCACCGTCCCCGCGCCCCTGAAGAACGCCATCGACTGGCTCTCACGCCCGTTCGGCGCCGGCGCCCTCAGCGGCAAGCCCACGGCCGTCGTCGGCACCGCATTCGGCCAGTACGGCGGCGTCTGGGCCCAGGACGAGGCCCGCAAGGCCGTCGGCATCGCCGGCGCCCAGGTCCTCGAAGGCGTCAAGCTTGCCGTTCCGGGCTCCATGGTCCGCTTCGCGGAGATCCACCCGAAGGACGACGCCGAGGTAGTGGAGCAGATCAAGGGTGTGTTTGCCGCCCTCGAAGAGGCCCGCAGCACCGAAGCAGCCTAATCCCCGGCCTGCAGACCGACACCCCGGCAGTCCCCCAGCTGCCGGGGTGTCCTGCGTCCGGGCACCTTTCGGCGATTTTGTGAACAAAAGTTTTCCCACTGGCAACCCGGCCCTGTATCCTAGGACTGTGAGCCACGAAACACTTGATGCCGCCGCAGAGCTTCTCCCGGCCGAGGCAATTGACGCAATCGAACGCGCGGCTACGTCCGCCCACCGCCACGAGAGGCTTTTCTCGGAGCGCGCCGCAAACATCAAGCAGTCCGCCGTACGGGACGTCTTCGAGATCTCCCTGCGTCCCGGCCTCGTTTCGCTGGCCGGCGGCAGCCCCTACCTTCAGTCACTCCCGCTCGAACGCCTCGGCCAGTCCGCCGCGAAGATCATCGCGGAACAGGGTATGACCGCCCTCCAGTACGGCGGCGGGCAGGGAACCGAGGAACTCCGCACGCAGATCTGCGAGGTCATGGCAGCCGAGGGCATCCTTGACGCCAAGCCTGAAAACGTTGTCATCACCGCTGGCTCGCAGTCCGCCCAGGACGTCGCCACCAAGGTTTTCTGCAACCCGGGCGACGTCGTCCTTGTCGAAGATCCCACCTACGTCGGCGCGCTCAACACATTCGAGGCCTACCAGGTCGAGGTGGGCACCGTGCCGATGGACGGCAACGGAATCATTCCGGACCTCCTGGAAGCCAAGATCGCCGCCCTGCAGACCGCGGGCAAGAACATCAAGTTCCTCTACACCATCCCGAGCTTTAACAACCCCTCCGGCATCACCCTCGCCGCCGAGCGCCGGCAGCAGGTCGTTGATATATGCCGCAACGCGAATATTCTCATCCTGGAGGACAACCCCTACGGCCTGCTGCGCTTTGACGGCAAGCCGCTGACCCCGCTGCGGGCCGGGAACCCGGATGACGTCATCTACATGGGCTCCTTTTCCAAGATCTTCGCCCCGGGCCTGCGGATCGGCTGGGCGCTGGTCCCGGCGCATCTCCAGCGCCGCTACTACCTGGCCTCGGAGGCTGTCACCCTGTGCCCTCCGACGCTCAACCAGATGCTGGTCTCCGCGTACCTCCGGGATTACGACTGGCGCGGCCAGATCGCCACGTACCGCGGGCTCTACCAGGAACGCTGCGAGGCGATGCTCGCGGCACTGGAGAAGTACATGCCGGAAGGGCTGAGTTGGACGCGGCCTGAGGGCGGCTTCTTCGTCTGGGTTACGCTGCCCGAGGGCGTCGACACCTATCCGCTGCTGCAGAAGGCCATCGACGCCGGCGTCGTCTTTGTGCCCGGGGCGGCCTTCACCCACTCGGATGAGCCCTCCAACAAACTGCGGCTCGCATACAGCGCGGTGCCTCCCGACGCCATCGAAGAAGGCGTCCGACGCCTGGCGCCGGTGCTGGGGGAAGCCGTCGCCGCGTTGTAGCCTGAATCATTGCTGTGGCCCGATCCGTGCTTGACCAGAGGAGTTCCCTATGACCGGAATTATCGTTGTTGGCGTCGATGGCAGTGAAACTGCCCTCAAGGCCGCGCACACGGCCCGGGACCTCGCGGTCTCCCTGGGGGCCACCCTGCACGTGGTCAGCGCCTTCGACAGCGACCGGACCGAGGTGTTCAGCAGCGGCAGCGACCGGTGGATTGTTTCCGACGCCGACGATGCCGAAAAGGTCGCCAAGTCCGTCGCAGAGGGCCTGCGCACGGCCGAGGTCAACGTCACCTACGCCGCTGCCCGGGGCAAGCCCGCGGAAGCGCTGATCCACGAGGCCGAGCGCTCCGGTGCGCAGATGATCGTGGTCGGCAACCGCCGTATGCGCGGCCTCGGCCGCGTCCTGGGGAGCGTTGCGAACAGCGTGGCCCACAACGCCCCCTGCGACGTTTACATCGCCAAGACCGACTCCTCCGACTAGGGCTGGCCAGCACCGCTAGGGCTGCGGTGCCGGCTCCGCCGTCTTCAGCATCCGGCGCAGGATCTTGCCGGAGGAGGACTTCGGCACCGCGTCGATGAACTCGACGCGCCGGATCTTCTTGAACGGAGCCACCCTGGCGGCAACGAAGTCCTGCACGGCGGCCTCGTCCAGCGCCTCGCCGTCGGCGCCGGGCTGGCGCACGACGAAGGCCATCGGCACCTCCTGGCCGTCGGCGTCGGCGGTTCCGATCACGGCCGCGTCGGCGATGCCGGGGTGGGTGAGCAGCAGCGCCTCGAGCTCGGCCGGCGCGATCTGGTAGCCCTTGTACTTGATCAGTTCCTTGAGCCGGTCCACGACCGACACCACCCCGTCCGCCCGCACCGTGGCGATGTCGCCGGTGTGCAGGAAACCGTCCGCATCCAGGGTGTCCGCCGTTTCCTCGGGCCGGTTCAGGTAACCGAGCATGACGTTGGGCCCCCGGCAGAGCAGGTGGCCCGGGGCGCTGGTTCCCTCGGCAGGGACCTCGATCTCCTCCCCCGTGGCCGGGTCGAGCAGCCTGCACTCCATGTTGGGGACCGTGTAGCCCACCGAGCTGACCGGAACGTCCGTGGCATCGACCGGAATCAGGTGCGAGACGGGGCTCATTTCCGTCATGCCGTAGCCCTGGAGCACCCTGCAGCCGAGCCGCTCGCCCAGCCGCGCCCCGAGTTCGCCGTCCAGGGGCGCCGCCCCGGAGAGGGTGGTGTGGACGGAGCTGAGGTCGTAGTCCGCCACCATGGGGTGCTTGGACAGCGCCACGGCCACCGGAGGTGCGATGAAGAGGTAACTGCACTTGTGGTCCTGGACGATCCGCAGGAACTCCGCGAGGTCGAACTTGGGGATGGTGACCAGGCGGGCGCGTTCCCGGAGGGCCAGGTTCAGCAGCACGGTCAGTCCGTAGATGTGGAAGAAGGGCAGCAGCGCCAGCAACCGGTCCTCCGGCCGGACCTTGAGCAGCCCGCGCGACTGTTCAACGTTCGCCACGAGGTTCCGGTGGCTGAGCATCACGCCCTTGGGCCGGCCGGTGGTGCCCGAGGAGTACGGCAGCACCGCGATGTGGGTAGCCGGATCGAAGCTGATCTCCGGGGCCGGCGCGCCGGACGTGAGCAACTCTGTCAGCGAGGGGTGGCCCTCGGCGCCGTCGAGCACCACCAGCCGCTCCGCCGGGATCCCGACGCGGCCGGCGGCCTCCTGGGCGGCGGGCAGCAGGGCGGAAATCGTAAACAGCCAGCTGGCTCCGGCGTCGGTGAGCTGCTTTTCAATCTCGTCCGCCGTGTACAGCGAATTGATCGGCGTGACGGTGGCGCCGGCCAGGAGCAGGCCGTGGAAAACTACGGTGAACGCCGGGATGTTCGGGCACAGGATGGCGGCGACCCCGTGGACTCCCAGACCTTGGGCGGCAACGGAGCCGGCGAGGGCGTTGATCCGGTCGCGCAGCTCGCGGTAGCTGGTTTCCGCGCCGCTGGTGCCGTCGACGACGGCGATCCGGTCCAGGTCGTCCTCCGTCAGAGAGCCGAAGAGGTATTCGTAGAGGCTGACGTCGGGAATATCGACAGCGGGGAACGGGCTCGAGAACACGCAAAATCTCCTTTGATCGGCGTCCGCCGGCGCGACGGCTGGTGCCACTCTAGTGCCGCCGCGCGGGCCAGGGACAGGAATCCCAGGGATTTGATCGGCGTCACCAGACCTGGTGGGCAGTCTCACCCCCATTTTGCCGGCCGGGGCGAACGGCACGGCGGTAAAATTGGGGGTGCCCCCGATGGTGCGGACAGTCCTATCCGCCCACTCCGGGGAGAAGCTATGCCTGCCCTTCAGCGCCGCCAGCTCGTCGGCCATGACATCCTGCTGGCCCGGCACGGAAACCACATCAGCAGCATGCGGGTGGACCGCGCCGGCGGCCGTGTGGTCGCCTACCTCGATGATGGCTCCGTGGACAGTGCACCTAACCTGATCTCCCCGGCCCTGCGGATGCCCGACACGGTCCGCAGCATCCTGCGCGAGGACTGGAAGTTCCTGGGCGGCGTCACGGCCGCCAGTTTCGGCCTGGCCGGCGCGGTGTTTGCCGCCGCCGGGGCCGTTGCGGGCTGGGGCGGCGCCCCGGGTATGGCGGAGCTGCTTTCGTCCTACGCCGGCTAGCAGCCCGCTGCTCCGGCCCGGTCCCCCGGGCCGGAACTCAGTCCAGCAGCAGGGCCGGCTCCTCCAGGATGGCCGCCACGTCGGCCATAAAGCGCGCCGAGAGGTCCCCGTCCACCACGCGGTGGTCGAAGGAGCCGCCAAGGGTCGTGATCCAGCGCGGGATCACCTCGCCGTCGAGCACCCACGGCTTCTGCTTGATGGTCCCGAAAGCCACGATCGCCACCTCGCCGGGGTTGATGATCGGCGTTCCGGTGTCGATGCCCAGGGCGCCGATATTGGTGACCGTGAGGGTGCCGCCCTGCATCTGCGCCGGCTGGGTCTTGCCTGCCCTCGCCGTGGTGGCCAGATCGTTGAGCGCCAGGGCGAGTTCCTTGAGCGAGAGGTCCTGGGCGTTTTTGATGTTCGGCACCATCAGGCCGCGCGGAGTCGCGGCAGCGATGCCAAGGTTCATGAAGTGCTTGACATGGATCTCGGCCGAGTCGCTGCCGTCTCCGGCATCCACCCAGCTCGCGTTGACGCTGGGGTTGCGCGCCGCGGCCCAGATGACCGCCTTGGCGAGAATCAGCAGCGGCGAGACCTTGATGCCCTCGAAGTCGCGGGAAACCTTGAGCCGCTTGACGAACTCCATGGTGCGGCTGGCATCGACGTCCACGAAGATGGACACGTGCGGGGCCGCGAAGGCGGACTCCACCATGGCCCGGGCTGTGGCCTTGCGCACGCCCTTGACTGGGATCCGCTCGATCCGCTGTTCCTGGGGCCGGCCGGTCTTGCCCCAGAATGAATCCGCCTGGTCCAGCTCGGCGTCGCGCTGCGCCTGGTAGCTCACCAGGTCCTCGCGGGTCACCTCGCCGCGTGCGCCGGTGGGCACGACGTCGGCCAGGTCGATGCCGAGGTCCCGGGCAATCTTCCGGACCGGGGGTTTGGCCAGGACGCGGCTGACGAGGCCCGTGATGGCGCCGCCCAGGGTGGGCCGCTGGTCGACGGCTTCGGCGTCTGCCGGGGCCGGACGTTCGGCGCGGGCGACGGCTTCAGGGCTGATCCAGATGTCGTGCGCCTCGACGGGTTCGACGGCGGGGGCCTGGGCGGCGGCGGCCGGAACCGGCGGGGCGGAGATCCGGCGCCGGCGTTTGACGGCGTCGGCCTTGGGACCGGAACCGACCAGCGGACCGCCGGCCGGAGGGCCGCCGGCCTCGGAGGTGTCCGGCTCCAGCTTCCCGTACATCGGCGCTTCGTCCGGGGTTGCGGGAGCCATTGCGGCAGGTGCAGCCGCCGGTTTTGCGGCGGAGGCGGGCTCGGCCGTCGCAGTGTCGGAGACGCTGATGATGGGCGTACCGACGTCGACCGTCACGCCCTCCGCGACCAGCAGTTCGGTGACGGTCCCGGCGTATGGGGAGGGCAGTTCCACGAGGGATTTGGCGGTCTCGATTTCGCAGAGCACGTCGTTGACGGCCACGGTGTCGCCGGCTTTGACCTTCCAGGACACGATCTCGGCCTCGGTCAGGCCCTCGCCGACGTCGGGAAGGTTGAACTTGTTCACGGTCATGGAGATCCCCGTCAGTAGGCGAGGGCGCGTTCCAGCGCCTCAAGGATGCGGTCGATGTCCGGCAGGTAGTCTTCCTCCACCTTGGCCACCGGGTAGGGCATGTGGAAGCCGCCGACGCGGATGACCGGGGCCTCGAGCGAGTGGAAGGCCCGCTCGCTGACCCGGGCGGCGATCTCGCCGCCGATGCCGCCGAAGGTCGGTGCCTCATGCGCCACGATCAGCCGGCCGGTTTTGCGGACCGAGGCCGTGACAGTGTCGAAGTCGATCGGCGAGATGGAGCGCAGGTCGATCACCTCCACACTGAGGCCGTCCTCGGCGGCGGCTGCGGCCGCGGCGAGGGCCACCGGAACCAGTGGGCCGTAGGCCACGACTGTGGCGTCGGTACCGGCGCGCAGCACGTGGGCCCGGAACGGGTCCGCGGACTGGCCCGGGGAGTCGGTGTCGACGTCGCCCTTGAGCCAGTAGCGGCGCTTCGGTTCGAAGACGATCACCGGGTCCAGGCAGTCGACGGCCTGCTGGATCATCCAGTAGGCGTCGTGCGGGTTGGACGGGGTGATGATCCGCAGCCCGGCGGTGTGGGCGAACAGCGCTTCCGGGGACTCGGAGTGGTGCTCGATCGAGCCGATCCCGCCGCCGTAGGGGATCCGGATGACGACCGGGACGGTGAGGTTGCCGTTGCTGCGCGAATGCATCTTGGCCAGCTGCGTGGTGATCTGGTTGAAGCCCGGAAAGACGAAGCCGTCGAACTGGATCTCGCAGACCGGCAGGTAGCCGCTCAGCGCCAGGCCGATCGCGGTGCCGATGATGCCGGACTCGGCCAGCGGGGTGTCCACGACGCGGTCGGCGCCGAACTCGCCGATCAGGCCGTCGGTGACGCGATAGACGCCGCCCAGCGGGCCGATGTCCTCGCCCATCAGCAGGGTGCGCGGGTTGCCGGCCAGGGTCGCGCGCAGGCCCTCGTTGATGGCCTTGGCAATGGTCATGGTGGTCATCAGTTGGCCGCCTCCGTGTCGGCCGGCTCCGCCTCGTCGGCAAAGCCGGCGCTGTATTCCTCGAACCACGCCAGCTCTTCGGCCACCAGGGGGTGCGCCTCGGCGTAGGTGTTGGCGAACGCCGTGCGGATGTCCGGGGTTTCCAGGTCGTGCGTGGTCTTGCGGACGTAGGCGGCGAGCTCGTCGCCGTCGGCCTTGACCTGTTCGAAGAAGGTGTCGTCGGCAAGGCCTTCGGCGCGGAGGTACTTCTCGAGCCGCTCCAGCGGGTCTTTCGCCCGCCACTGCGCTTCCTCCTCGGAGCCGCGGTACTTCGTGGGGTCGTCCGCAGTGGTGTGCGCGCCGACGCGGTAGGTGAAGGCCTCGATCAGGACCGGGCTCTTGCCTTCGCGGGCACGTTCCAGGGCCCACTCCGTGACGGCGTGGACCGCGATCACGTCATTGCCGTCCACCCGGATCCCGGGGAAACCGTAGCCCTTGGCGCGGTTGGAGAGCGGGATCCGGGTCTGCACGGCGGTGGGCACGGAGATGGCCCAGTGGTTGTTCTGGCAGAAGAACACCACGGGAGCGTTGTAGGAGGAAGCGAACACCATGGACTCATGGACGTCACCCTCGGAGCTGGCGCCGTCGCCGAAGTAGACCATGACGGCGGCCTTGGGCTTCTCCGCCCCGGCCTCAGACTCCCCGGCCGTGGCGGCGGCGAGCTTCTGATCCCGCTGGATGCCCATGGCGTAGCCGACGGCGTGCGGGGTCTGGGCGGCGAGGACCAAGGTGTACAGGTGGAAGTTGGTGTCCTTCGGATTCCAGCCGCCGTTGGACACGCCGCGGAACTGGCGGAGCAGTTCGGCCAGGTCCACATTGCGGGTCAGCGCGACGCCGTGCTCCCGGTAGGTGGGAAAGATGTAGTCCTGCGGCTGGCTGGCCCGGCCGGAACCGATCTGGGCCGCTTCCTGGCCGGTAAGCGGGACCCACAGGGCCAGCTGGCCCTGGCGCTGCAGCGCGGTAGCCTCCACGTCGAAGCGGCGGATTTTGGCCATGTCGGCGTAGAAGCTGCGGAGTTTTTCGGCGTCGAGCCGGGCCGCGTACTCGGAGAACACCGGATCGGTGCCCAGGGTGCCGTCCGGGCCCAGCAGTTGGACCATGGGGACAGCGGGGTCGCCCAACACGGCTTCGGCCTGCGCCTCGCGCTGGTCGTCCACGTCGGTTCCGTCGAACTCGGTAGAGGGCAGATGTGTGGCGCCCATACCGTCTCCTTGCCTGCCGCATCCGAATGCGCCGCAATCGCTGGGATACATGCCGGACCGGGAATACATTCCTGGCCCGGCATATATTTGGCTAACTCGTCCCCTACTTTATCCGCAGCGGGCTCCCCGCGGGCTTCATGTTAAGCGCTAGGAACGTTGCGGGGCTTTTGTATAGATCGCACACAATTCGAGGAACCGGGTGTTGGCCTCCGGCTCGCCGATGCTTACCCGCACTCCCTCGGTGCCGAAAGCCCGGACAGACAGTGCCCGTTCGCCCGCCAGCGCGGCGAATTCCGCGCTGTTGGCGCCGAGATTCAGCCAGACAAAGTTGCCCTGCGCATCCGGCACAAACCAGCCGAGCTCGCGCAGTCCGGCCGTCACGCGGTCCCGTTCGTCGACCAGGCTTTGTACCCTTTCTACAACCTCGCCGAAGTGCTGGAGCGAGGTGACAGCTGCCGCCTCGGCGATCTGGGAAACCGCGAACGGCGTGGCCGTGACGCGCAGGTGCTGCGTGAGCTCCGGCTGGGACACGCTGTAGCCCACCCGCAGTCCGGCCAGCCCGTGGGCTTTCGAGAAGGTCCGCAGCACGACGACGTTGGGATACTTGCGGTACATCTCGATGCCGTCCACCGCGTCCCCGGCCCGGACGAACTCCTGGTACGCCTCGTCAATGACCACCACGATGTCCGACGGGACCCTCTTGAGGAAGCGCTCAGTTTCCTCGGTGGTGAGGATGGGACCGGTGGGGTTGTTGGGGGTGCAGAGCAGGATCATCCGGGTGCGCGCCGTCACCGCGGCGGCCATCGCGTCGAGGTCGTGCCGGCCCTCGGCCGTCAGCGGGATCTGCACGCTGTCCGCGCCGGCGAGGCCCACGCTGATGGGATAGGCCTCAAAGGAGCGCCACGCGTAGATGACCTCGTCGGCTTTGCCGTCGTCGTTCTGCCCGGCGAAGGTGGCCAGCAACTGGTTGAGGGCTCCGAGACTGCCGGCGCCGGTGACGATGTCCTCGGCCGGGACGTCCAGGAACCCGGCGAGCTCCCCGCGCAGTTTGCTGCTCATCGGGTCCGGGTAGCGGTTGAAGTCGGTCTGCGCCGCGATGGCCTGCTGCACTGCAGGAATCGGGGGCAGGGGGTTCTCGTTGGAGGACAGCTTGTAGCTCACGAGCCCCTCGACCGGGACCGGCGGCTTGCCGGCCGCGTAGCGGGGAAGGAGGTCTACCACCGGCCGCGGGCGGATCCCCCCGGCCTGGTTGTCTGATGAAGTCATGCCACCTAGCCTACTTCGCCCTCCTGCCGGGTGGCGCGGTGGTGTGACAGCATGGGGCCATGCGCTCACTCTTCGTGCGGGTCATCGTCAATGCACTGGCCCTGTGGATCGCCAGCTGGATCCTTCCCGGGCTCGATATCTCCACCTCGGCCACCACCGGGGCCGTGGCCAAAAGCGGCGTCACGCAGGGCACGGACACGATCGGGATCATCCTGGCCTACCTGTTCATCGGCCTGATCTTCGGCCTCGTCAATGCCCTCGTCAAACCGCTGGTCAGCCTGCTGTCGCTGCCGATCACCATCCTCACCCTGGGGCTGTTCACGATCGTCATCAACGCGGCCATGCTGTACCTCACCTCGTGGCTGAGCTCCTACACACCGGTGCATTTCACCATCGACTCCTTCTTCTGGACCGCGGTGCTCGCGGCCATCATCATCACCGTGGTGTCCCTGGTAGCCGGCCGGCTCCCGGGCGGCCGTCGGCGCTAACCGGCCGCTTTAAGCGTCGGGGCTAACCGGGCACGCCCAGTGGTACCGGCGTCGCGGCCGGTCCCGTTCGCGGCACGGCGGGCCTGGCCGACGGCGGCACGGCCGCCCTCCGCTCCGGGCCCGGCGCCGTGAGTACCCCCGGCGCAGGCAGCGCCTCGCGCCGGAGGGAGAACCTGGTCACCGTTGCGCTGCCGCCCGCCCCGACCACGGCGGCCAAGGCCGCCGTGGAGGCCTGCAGCGAGGGATCCCGGCTCGCCGAGACCGCTTCCGCCCCGGCCGCGTAGTTCTCCAGGTTGTGGCCCGGGCCGAGGCCGAAATCCTGTGGCGGCGGCAGGGTCAGGTTGTTGGTCAGCGTGACAGTCACCCGGTCCCTGGTGTCGGCATTGGCCAGCCCGTCTGCCCCCGGCACCCAGTCATGCTGGTGTTCCAGATGCAGGCTGCCGATCCCAGGCTCCGGGCTGATGCCACCGACCGGGGAACCCGCGGTCAGCACGAACTTGAGGTCGAATTCGGCAAGGAACGCTTTGTCCCGGCTCAGGTTCATGGCATGGATACCGCCCTGGCTGTAGCCCACCACGGCGAGTTGCTCCCCCGCTTCCGCGCCGGCCTCCCGCAATGCCTGCCCGACGGCCGCGCTGGTTGCCGCCGAGTCGTAGCCAAGCGCCTCGGCGATGCCGGCCGCGTCGAAGGGGTTCGTTCCCTCGGGCGGGCCGCCGAGCTGCGTTCCCGGGATGATGACCACCCAGGCGGGGCGGTCTCCGCCGTCGATCCGGATGACCTCGATGTCGCCGCTGTTCCGGCCCACCGCCTCCGCACGGCGCAGCAGACCGCCCGGCGAGACATCAACGTCCGCAATGGCCGTTTCGCTGCCGACGACCCTGACCGGCCGCGGCTTCAGGAAGCCCAGCCCCGGCGCCGTCGTCAGTTCCCGCACCGCGCGGCGGACGTCGGCGGGCCCGCTGAGCGCCCCGACGGCGCCGGCGAGCGGAACGGGCAGGCCCAGCAGCAGGGCGAGGCCGCGGGGAGCCGCGGCCACCCCGTGTTCGACCTGGTCGCGCACGCCGGGGAGCTCGAAGGGCCCCTGGGCGGACCCGTACTCCGGGCCGCTGAGTCCCATCCTGAGCAACAGCGCGTTGCGGGCTTCGGTGAACTCGTACTCCCGGTGGCTGGCCCGCACCTGGGCTGCGATATGTTCCAGTTCTGCCCGGACCCGGCCGACGTCCCGGCCGGCCTCGCCCACCGCGATAATGGCGTCGCTGCCGCTGCGATAGGAATCCGTCTGGTACTCGAAGAGCGACCGCCTGATCCCGTCGGCCTCCCCTTCCACGGCGTACAGCTGCCGCACCACCGCGTCCAGGGCAGCCGCGCCGGCCAGCAGCTCCTCGAACTGGAAGCTCAGTCCGCCCACCCCGCCGCGGATGCGCAGCATCCCGTCCGGAGGAGGCGGCGAAGGGCGCGGAACCTCTCCGGAGCCGGCCGGGGTGAACTCCGTCATCAGAAGCCCGGGCGCCCCGAAGAGAGCGTCACATGCTGGGCGTGCCGCAGCACCGCCGTAGCCGCGCCCTGCAACCCGTCCCGGGCGCGCCGCAGGGACGCGGCCTGCAGCGACAGTGTTGTGCGGTAGGCGCGGCCCGCCGGGGACTGCCAGGCCTGGAGTTCCAGCCGGCCCAGACTGCCAAGAACCGCGCCGGCCTGCTCCGCGCAGGACGCCACCCTGGCAGCCAACTGCTGGACCTCGTAGCTGCGTGAGGCGCAGGCCGTCGCATCGGCTGCTGTCAACGTGCCGCTCATGACCGGAACTCCCTTCCTTTTCCCTTCAGTTCCGGGTTCGACGCTAGGGACCCGCGGCCGGCGTCGGAAGCGGCCGCTGCGGCTATGTGGAAAAGCACCCGGCCCGCAGACCGGGGACCCGCCGCCACCCAGACCGGGGACCGGGCCCGCAGCCGGAATGTCATACGCAACCGCGCGCTTCAAGGCCGGCGGCACTTCGTGAAAGAATCGAACCATGCCTGAAACTGCCGCCACAGCTGAGACCCGCACGCCGTCCGGACGCCTGGCCCTCGCCGCTTCCGACCACCAGATCGCGCTCGGCCCGCTCGACGGCCGCTACCAGTCGGCCGTCGCGCCGCTGGTGGATTACCTCTCCGAGGCCGCCCTCAACCGCGACCGGGTCGCCGTCGAGGTTGAATGGCTCATCCACCTGACCAGCAACAACGTGCTGCCCGGCGCGGGCCCGCTGAGCTCAGAGCAGCAGGCGAAGCTGCGCGCCATTGTGACCGAATTCGACGCCGCGTCGGTCGCCGAGCTGGCCGACATCGAGGCCGTCACAGTGCACGACGTCAAGGCCGTGGAGTACTACATTGGCCGGCGCCTGCCCGGGATCGGCATCGAGCACCTGACCGCCATGGTGCACTTCGGCTGCACCTCCGAGGACATCAACAACCTCTCCTACGCGCTGGGTGTCAAGGGCGCCGTGGAGGACGTCTGGCTGCCCGCCGCCCGCAAGCTCGTCGCCCAGATCAGCGCGATGGCCGAGGCCAACCGCGCGGTGCCGATGCTCTCGCGCACCCACGGCCAGCCCGCCACCCCCACAACGCTGGGCAAGGAACTCGCCGTGATCGCACACCGGCTGACCCGCCAGCTGGACCGCATCGCCCGGACCGAGTACCTCGGCAAGATCAACGGGGCCACCGGCACCTACGCGGCGCACGTCGCCTCCGTGCCGGGCGCCGACTGGGAGCAGGTCGCCCGGAGCTTCGTCGAGGGCCTTGGCCTGGACTGGAACCCGCTGACCACCCAGATCGAAAGCCACGACTGGCAGGCCGAGCTGTACGCCGACGTCGCACGCTTCAACCGGATCCTGCACAACGTCTGCACGGACATCTGGAGCTACATCTCGATCGGCTACTTCGCGCAGATCCCGGTGGCCGGCGCCACGGGGTCCTCCACCATGCCGCACAAGGTCAACCCGATCCGCTTCGAGAACGCCGAGGCGAACCTGGAGATCTCCTCAGGGCTGCTGGACGTGCTGGGCTCCACCCTGGTCACCTCCCGCTGGCAGCGCGACCTCACCGATTCCTCCTCGCAGCGCAACATCGGAGTGGCGTTCGGCCACTCCCTGCTCGCCATCTCCAACGTTGCCAAGGGCCTGGACCGCCTGGACGTCGCGGAGGACGTGCTGGCGCGGGATCTGGACACCAACTGGGAGGTCCTTGGCGAAGCAATCCAGATGGTGATGCGCGCCGAGGCTATCGCCGGTGTCGCGGGCATGGAAAACCCGTACGAACGACTCAAGGACCTGACCCGCGGCCAGCGCGTCGACGCCGCCCGGATGCAGGAATTCGTCCAGGGCCTGGGCCTGTCCGCGGACGCCGAGGCCCGGCTGCTGGCCCTCACCCCCGGCAAGTACACCGGCATCGCGGACAAGCTGGTCGACCACCTGGCCTAGCCGGGCTTGCCCCGAATTAACCTTCCGGCAGGCCGCCGTTTACGCGGCCGTCGAGGACTGGCCAGCTTCCAGGTGGAAGCTGGGGTTGTTACCGACACGAGGAGACCCCTTGCCGAGCGACACTGAGTCGACAGCACGGACTGTTCTGACCGAACCCGACGCCGACCCCGGCCCGGCGGGACCCAGCGCCGACCCGGCCGCCCTGAGCCTGATGAGCTTCAACATCCGCTGCGACATCCCGGCGACCCTGCCGGGGCAGGCCGACTACTGGCCCGAGCGGGTTCCGGCGCTGCAGGCCGTCCTGGCCGAGGAACTCCCGGAAGTGCTGGGGATCCAGGAAGGGCTGGAGCACCAGCTGGCCGTGATCGAGGAGGCCCTTCCGGAGCATTACCGGATGATCGGCCACGGCCGCGAGGGCGGCAGCCGGGGCGAGCACTCCTGCATCTTCTACGACTCCCGCCGCCTGCGGCTGCACGAGTGGGACCAGTTCTGGCTCTCGGATACGCCCACGGTGCCCGGCTCGGCGACCTGGGGCAACGACGTCACCCGGATCGCCACGTGGGGCCGGTTCGAAGACAACTGCACCGGGCGTGAGCTGATGGTGGTCAACACACATTTTGATCACGAGTCAGAGAACGCCCAGTTGCGCAGCGCCGAGGCCATCATCGAGCATGCCACCCGCGGGCCGGCGCTGCCGACCGTCCTGATGGGGGACTTCAACGCCGACGCCGGCGCCTCCGGGGCGTACAGCACCCTGGTGGGCAGCGGCGCCTTCCGGGATTCCTGGACCGCCGCGCAGCAACGGCTGACCCCCGAGTACGGCACGTTCCCGAATTACAAGGACCCGGTCATCGGCGAAAGCCGCATCGACTGGATCGCGGTGACGCCGGATATCCAGGTTGCCGAGGCAGCGGTCAACACCTTCCGCCTGGACGACCGCTACCCCAGCGACCACGCGCCGATCCAGGCCACGGTCCGGATCCAGTAACCCGGCGCAGCCGATAAAAGCAGCCGGTAAAATCGCTGCCATGAGGCTTCTGCTGATCCGCCACGGGCAGACCCCGGGCAATGTCCTGGGCCAGCTGGACACTGCCCATCCGGGACCTGGCCTGACCGAGCTCGGCGAGCGCCAGGCGGCCGCCCTTGCCCGTTCCCTGGTGAACGAGCGGATCGAACTGCTCTACGCATCCACCCTGGTCCGCACCCAGCTCACGGCCACGCCGCTGGCCAGCAGCCGGGGCCTGGAGATCGAGGTGCTGGCCGGGCTGCGGGAAATCGAGGCCGGGGCCCTGGAAAAGCTCACCGACCGCGAATCCCACCTGCGCTACCTGGGCACCGTGTTTGCCTGGACCGCGGGTGAACTGGACCGGCGGATGCCCTCCGGCCCCAGCGGCCACGACTTCTTCGAACGCTTCGACGACTCCATCGCCAGGATCGCCGCCGCCAACACCGGCGGGGACCAGGCCACCGTCGCCGTGGTCAGCCACGGCGCGGCGATCCGGGTCTGGACCGGGCTGCGTGCCGCCAATGTCGAGGCGGAGTTCGCGGCGCGGCACGTGCTCGCCAACACCGGCATCGTGGCTCTCGACGGCGATCCCGACGCCGGCTGGCGCCTGATCCACTGGGACGGCAGTCCGGTGGGCGGACTTGCCCTCGCGGATCCGACGGCGGAAGACCCCACCGGCCGCCCGGCCTGACGGCCCGTTTCGACGCTTCCGTGCCGGAGGGGCGCTTGCGAACGTCGAGTGGGCGCGGAACCGTCGAAACGGCAGGGTGCCGAGTTCTCGAAGGCCTTACACGGCGGAAACACCGCCGAAACCGCCGCTCCCTAGCCTTGGTCTGCATAACCCTTCGGCGAATCGAGGCAGCGATGCAGACCAACCCGCGGCTCCACATCCGGCAGGTCCCCTGGGCCAACCCCGTGGGCGCCGACCTGCGGGCCGCCCAGCAGGCGGAACTGGACGCCCGCTTCGGCCACAGCGATCACGAGCCCGGACCGCCGCCGTCGGAGGCCGACACCGCGGTTTTTCTGGTGGCCCACGACAAGGCGTCCGGCCAGCCGGTTGGCTGCGGGGGGCTGCGGCTGCTGGACGACCACTCCGCGGAGATCAAACGGCTCTATGTATTGCCGTACACCCGCGGCTCGGGGGTGGCCAGTTCGATCCTGGCGGCGCTGGAAGGACATGCCCATGCCCTCGGCATCACCACCCTGACCGCGGAGGCGGGTTCGGTGCAGGCGGACGGCCGGCACTTCTACGAGAGTTCGGGCTTCACGGCCGTGCCCAATTTCGACCCCTACGTCGGGGTGGAACACTCGTACTGCTACGCCAAGGCAATCGACTCGCACAGCGCCGCGCGCACGGCAATGGTGTGAACTCCCTGTGAATACTGCCCGGCCGCTGTCGCCGGGGGCCGCGAAGGGCTTTGCTTAAGACACGGACCACAGCGTCAAGAGAAAGCCGGAACGCATGAGCCGGAACCGTGCCCACCCCGCCCGCCGGATGACCGGCCTCCTGCTTGCCGCCGTGCTCATCGCAGCCGCCGCGGCCTGCACCCCGGCCCCACCGCCGCCCGGGCCCACCGGCAGCGGGACTTCCACGGCGACTGCACCGCCGACGTCGTCCTTCGCTCCGCCGTCGTCCTCGGCGTCCGCCACCGGCGGGGCGCAGGCTGGTGGCAAACCCGGCCATGTCTTTGTCATCAACCTCGAAAACAAGGGCTACGACAAGGTCTGGGGGGCCGGCTCCGCGGCCCCTTACCTCTCCCGGACCCTGCGCGCCCAGGGCGTGCTGCTCTCCGACTATTACGCCATCGCCCACAACTCCAATCCGAATTACCTGGCCCAAATCTCGGGGCAGGGATCAAACCCGATGACCCGTGCGGACTGCCCGACGTATGCGCCTTTCACCCAGACCGGGACGGCCGCCCTGGGCCTGGTGCAGGGCACCGGCTGTGTCTATCCCGAGTCCGTTCCCACTGTCGCCGGCCAGCTCAGTGCGGCGGGAAAGACTTGGAAGGGCTACATGGAGGACATGGGGACGCCCTGCCTGCATCCTGAACCCGGGGCCAAGGACGACCATGCGGGCGCCAGGACGGGCGACCAGTACGCCACCCGGCACAACCCCTTCGTCTACTTCACCTCGATTACCTCGTCGCCGGACTGCGAGCGCAACGTGGTGGACTTCTCGGCCCTGGCCGGCGACCTGCAGTCGGCAGCCACGACCCCGAACCTCGCCTACATCTCGCCCAACCTCTGCCATGACGGCCACGACAACCCCTGCGTCGACGGCAGCCCGGGAGGGCTGGCAGCCAGCGACAGCTGGCTTCGCGAGCAGGTGCCTGCCATCCTCGACTCCCCCGCCTTCAAGCAGGACGGCGTGCTGGTCATCACCTTCGACGAGACCGAGGGCCAGACGACCGGGTCCGCCACGATTCCGGGGGGCGCCGCCGGGGGCCGCGTCGGCGCCCTTGTGCTCTCACCCTTCACCCGCGGCGGCACAGCATCGGACACGCCCTACAACCACTTCAGCCTCCTGGCCAGCATCGAGGACATCTTCTCGCTGCCACGGCTGGGGTACGCCGGGGCGCCGGGGCTCAAGAGCTTCGGCGCGGACGTGTTCAACGCCCGCTCCTGACGGCGCCGGGTGTTCACGACGCGTTAAGGCCGCCGGCGCCCGCCGTTACCGCGCGCAGGCCAGACTCAAACACCGTGGTCCGAACGATTTCATCGATTCGATAGGCATAATCGCCCCAATCCGCATTCCGCGGCTATAGGCTGGCCCCACAATGCCCCTGGTCCCAATCAGAATCGAGTCCCACCTGTGCGCACGTTGAAAACCATGGTTGCCGCCGCCGTTGCCGTCAGCCTCCTCTCCGGCTGCGGCGCCGGGGCCGCAGCCCCAGGGTCCTCTTCCGGCGCCGCCGCCGGGCCGGCCGCCGTCGCTCCCTCCGGACCGCCGTCCGGCGAGACCCTCGTTGTCTACACGAACTCCAATGGCGAAGGCCGCGGCGAGTGGCTCACCAAGAAGGCCGCGGAGGCCGGGTTCAAGATTGAAATCGTGGGCGCCGGCGGCGCCGACGCCACCAACAAGCTCATCGCCGAAAAGAACAACCCGATTGCCGACGTCGCGTTCGGCCTGAACAACATGTATTTCGAGCAGATCAAGGCCGCCGGGGCGATTGAGCCGTTCACCCCGTCGTGGTCCGGGGAAGTCGATGCCGCCAAGGGCGACAAGTCCGATTCCAAGGCGTACTGGCCCCTGGTCCAGCAGGCAATCCTGCTCGGCTACAACTCCGCCAAGTACACCAAGGACCAGGCACCCAAGGACTGGACCGACCTCTGGACGCAGGACAAGTTCAAGACCCGCTACGAGCGCGTCACCGGGCTGGGCACCGCGACCGCCCAGCTGGTGTTCGCCAGTATCCTGACCCGCTACAAGGACGACGGCGGCGACCTGGGCATCTCCGACGAGGGCTGGAAGCAGATCGAAGGCTACTTCAAGAACGGCACCCCGGCGGTCGCCAAGACCGACCTCTTCGCCCGCATCGCCTCGGGTGACACGGACATGGGCCAGATGCCGTCCTCGATCATCGCCGAACGCCAGAAGTCCTTCAAGGTCACGGTGGGAACCGTCATGCCGTCGGTCGGCGTGCCGCTGGCGATCGAGCAGGTGGCCCTGGTCAAGGGCTCAAAGAAAAAGGATGAGGCGCTCAAATTCATCAACTGGTTCGGCAGCGCGCAGACCCAGGGCGAATGGGCCCAGCAGTTCAACTCCATGCCGGTCAACACGGCTGCGGTGGCCAAGGCCAAGCCGGAGGTCGTCGAGTTCTTCAAGACGCTCAAGCAGCAGGACATCGACTGGAACTTCGTGCAGGCGAACATGGGCAAGTGGGTAGAAAAGATCGAACTGGAATACATGAGCTGAGCCGTGCGGACGGGCCCGGCCGGCAATAGCGCCGGCCGGGCCCCGCCGTCGCCGCTGCCACCCCCGCCCCGCCGCCAGAAAAGACAGGTCCCATGATCCGCTTCGAAAACATCGAGGTCACCTTCGGCGACTTCACCGCCATCCCCGAGCTGAACCTGGAGGTGAAGCAGGGCGAGTTCTTCACCCTGCTGGGGCCCTCGGGCTGCGGAAAAACGACGGCCCTGCGCACGCTGGCCGGATTCATCGAACCTTCGGCCGGCGAGGTCTACGTCGACGGCAAGGCCGTCACCCGGCTCGCCAGCGACAAGCGGCAGGTGGGCATGGTGTTTCAGAACTACGCCCTCTTCCCCAGCATGAGCGTCTGGGAAAACATCGCCTTCGGCCTGCGCGTCCGCAAGGAAAAGGCGGCGGACAGCGACCGGCTGGTCCGCGACATCGCCCGGCGCGTGGACTTGTCCGAGGAGCAGCTGCACAAGAACGTCGCCGAGCTCTCCGGCGGGCAGCAACAGCGGGTCGCCGTCGCCCGCGCGCTGGTGCTGCAGCCGAAGATCCTGCTGCTCGACGAGCCACTCTCGAATCTGGACGCCAAGCTCCGGCACCAGCTCCGGCAGCAGCTCAAGGACCTGCAGAGCGAGTTCGGCATCACCACCGTCTACGTCACGCATGACCAGGACGAGGCGCTGGCCATGAGCGACCGGGTGGCCGTCTTCAACAAGGGCGTGGTGGAGCAGGTGGGCACGCCGCAAAGCATCTACGACGAGTCAGCCACCGAGTTCGTCTGCAACTTCATCGGCGACAGCTCGCGCCTGAGCGCGGATTTCGTCGCCGAGCTGAACCGGCAGTCACGCCGGGCCCTCGACCCCTCGGCCAGCTCCTACCTTCGGGTGGAGAAAGCGTCGCTGGAGCCGGCCGCCGACGGCTCGGCCGTTCCGGTGGACGGCACCGTGATCTCCCGGACGTACCACGGCCTGCACAGCCGCTACGTTGTGCGCTGCCACGGGTCCGAGATCCGCCTACTGGTCAAGGAGGACGGCGGGGCGCACCCCGTCACCGGCAGCCCCGCGACCGTGTACGTCCAGCCGGCCCACGTGCTCCAGTACCACTCGGAGACCGGGATCTCCCTGGATTCCCGGCTGCAGGAAGCGAACCGGGCGTGAGCCGGGGGGCCAGCGGCGCCAGCATCCGGAGCATGCTCCGCTCCCCGGCGGTGCTGGTGGCCGGCGTCGTCCTGACCTGGTTCATCGCCGCCTTCCTGCTCTGGCCCAACGCGAACGTGCTGATCCAGACGTTCTTCCCCGACGGACACTTCTCCGGCCGGGCCGCCGAGAAGCTCTTCTCCTCCCAGCGGGCGATGAAATCGCTGGGCAATAGCTTCCTGCTTGCCGTGGCACTGTCCATCACGGTCAATGTGGTGGGCATCTTCATTGTCCTGGTCACGCAGTACTTCAAGATCCGCGGTTCGCGGATCCTGTTCCTCGGCTACGCCACCACGTTCATCTACGGCGGCATCGTCCTCGCCGCAGGGTACAAGTTCATCTACGGGGACAAGGGGATCGTCACCGGGTTTCTGGTCGCCCTCTTCCCGGACCTGGACCGCGGCTGGTTTTCCGGATTTTTCGCCGTCCTGGCCGTGATGACATTTGCCACCACCACCAACCACATGCTGTTTGTCACCAACGCCCTCAAGGGCGTGGACTACCAGACCATCGAGGCGGCCCGGAACATGGGGGCCTCCACCTGGACCATCCTGCGCCGGATCGTGCTGCCGATGCTCAAGCCCACCCTGTTCGCCGTGACGGTGCTGTCCTTCCTGACCGGCCTGGGCGCCCTGTCGGCCCCGCAGGTGCTCGGCGGTCGGGACTTCCAGACCATCACCCCGATGATCCTGACGTTCACCAACAGCCCCACTTCCCGGGATCTCGCAGCCCTGCTGGCCGTCATCCTGGGCGTGGCGACCATGCTGATGCTCGCCGTCATGACGCGGCTGGAGAAGGGCGGAACGTACTTCTCGGTGTCAAAGGTCTCCGCCGGGCTGCAGAAGCAACAGATCACCAACCGCGCGGCCAACGCCGTCGTGCACGCCCTCGCGTACCTGCTGTTCGCGGTGTACACGCTGCCGGTGGTCCTGATTGTGCTGTACTCCTTTGCCGACGGCGCCGCCATCCAGACCGGCCAGCTCCAGCCGGGGAGCCTGACCCTGGACAACTACGTCCGGGTACTGACCCAGCCCGCGGGGCTGCGGCCCTTCCTCATCAGCATTGCCTACAGCGCCCTGGCCGCCGTGATCGCCGTCGGCGGGTTGCTGTTCGTGGCCCGGATCCTGCAGAAGTACCGCAACTGGGTCACGACCGCCGTCGAGTACCTGCTGCACATCCCGTGGATCCTGCCTGCGGCGCTGCTGGCCCTGGGCCTGATCCTCAGCTACGACCACCCGAATCCGCTGGTGGGCGGCGCAGTGCTGACCGGAACCACCGTGATCCTGCTGGTCGCCTTCGTCACGGTGAAGATCCCCTTTACGCTCAGGATGCTCAAGGCATCGTTTGCCGCGGTCAATTCCTCCCTCGAGGAGGCCGCCGGGATCATGGGGGCGAAAACGCTCTACATCTTCCGGCGCATCCTGCTGCCGATCGTGCTGCCGGCCGCGGCCGCGGTGACGGCGTTGAACTTCAACAGCATGCTGGACGACTACGACACGGCGATCTTCCTCGCCCATCCGCTGTTCCAACCGCTGGGCCTGGTCATCAAAGCCAACACCGACGGCGCGGAGGGCATCGAGGGGGTGTCGAACACCTTCGTTTACACGGTGCTGCTGATGGTGATCACCGGCGTCACGATGTACTTGGTCTACGGCCGGTCCGGGCGGAAGCCGGGCGCGCCGGCAAAGGCCCGCGAGGGCGTCACGGCAAGCCCGGCGACGGTCCCCGTGGACGACGCGCGGAAAGATCCCGCGCCCGTTCCGTGACCGCCACCCGGTGTGGGCTGGCCGCCGCCTGGCCCGGGGTGTCGGCGCGGCCTAGACCCAGAAGTCGTCCGCCCTGGCAGTGTCCTCGAAATACTCCCTGCCCTCGGCGATCTTTCCGTCGCGGACCACAAACGTGATGACGGTGGACATGTCCAGGGTCTTGCCGTTGTTGGTGCCGTGTGTTTGCTGGATCGCGACTGTGTGGTCCTCGCCGCCGACGATGTCCTGGACCCTGGCCTGGAAGTCACCCTGGGTGCGTGCTCCCAGTTCCCCAAAGTAGGCCAGGATGGCGTCGCGGCCCTGTTTCGTGCCCGAGAGCACGCCGCTGCCGGCCACGTGCCAGACTGCGTCCTCCGCGAACAGCTCGTTGAGGGTTGCCATATCCCCGGTGTTGAAGGCTTCGTACCCCCGCCGGACCAGCTCAATATTTTCTGCGGTTCCCATGATCGGACACCTCTCCGTCGTCCTTGTCGGGTCATGCTGGGACGGTTAAAGGCTAGTCCTGGGCGGGGGTGCTGTCGACGGAATTGTGCCCCTCCCCGGGGCCGTTCCTAGCGCCCTGACGGCCAGCCCGTGTAGGCCTCCGCGAGGTAGGCGCGGCCGTACCGCGACGACACGACGGAGCTGAGCTCGCCGAGCTGGCGGGCGCGGGCGAAGTCGTCGGCGTCGGTCGGGGTGTGGAGCATGGACGTCATCCAGTAGGAGAAATGCTGCGCCTTCCAGACCCGGTCCAGGGCGCGGTCGCTGTACACATCCAGGAGCTTGGTGGAGCCGGTCTTGTAGAAGCTGTCGAGGCCCTCAAACAGCACCTTGACGTCGTGCAGTGCGAGGTTCAGGCCCTTGGCCCCGGTCGGCGGGACGGTGTGGGCGGCGTCGCCGGCGAGAAAGAGCTTGCCGTGGCGCATTGGGGCGTGCACGAAGCTGCGGAACTTCAGGACGGTCTTGTCGATGACCGGACCCTCCTTGAGTTCGAAGCCGTTGCCGTTGACCCGGCTGCGGAAGGCGTCCCAGATCCGGTCTTCGCTCCAGTCGTTGACGTCCTCATTCGGGTCGCACTGGAAGTACATCCGCTGGACCGTCTCGGTCCGCTGGCTGATCAGGGCGAAGCCGTTCTCTGAGTTGGCGTAGATCAGTTCGTCGGAGCTGCGCGGTGCTTCGGCCAGGATCCCGAACCAGGCGAAGGGGTACTCGTGGAAGTACCACTTGCGCTGGGCCTCCGGGATCTGGAAGCGGCTGTGGCTGCGCGAACCGTCCGCGCCGGCGATGAAGTCGGCCTGCAGCTCCCATTCCACTCCCTCGGCATCGGTGAACCAGACCTTTGGCTTACCCTCAAGGTCGTAGATGGTGGTGTCGGTGACGCTGTAGCGGACATCGCCGCCGTCCGCCTGGCGCCGCGCGGCGAGGTCGAGGAAAACGTCGGTCTGGGGGTAGAGCCAGACCGACTCGCCGACGAGGTCCTGGAAGTCGATTCGGTGGCTTTCCCCGTTGAAGCGCAGTTCGATGCCGTCGTGCCGGTCCCCGTCACGCAGGACGCGGTCCGAAACATCGCTGTCCACGAGCAGGTTCACGGAGCCGTGCTCCAGGATGCCCGCCCGGACGGTTTCGGAGATTTCCTTGTGGCTGCGGATCTCGATCACGGTGGATTCGATTCCCTCTTTGGCCAGCAGGTGCGAGAGCATCAGCCCTGCCGGGCCGGCGCCCATGATCGCGACCTGGGTGGTCATGACTTTGCGGTTTGCCATGGTGTCCTCGCTTCGTTGCGGGGCCCGGACTGCTGGGCGTCCGGGGCCGGTGGATTCTCTGGCTACAGTGTGCGCCCGCCGGAGTGATCCGCGTTACAGGTCTTCCATTGAACGGAATTCAGCGGCCGTGCGGGCGTCTCCGAGCCGGCGGCCGATCCCCCTAGCCGCGGTCTGCAGCGCTGGCACCAGCGCCTGCAGCCGCACCTCCCGCAGCGGAACCACGACGCCGAGGGCCGCCACCGTCCGCTTCCTGGCGTCCAGAACGGGCACGGCGATCCCCCAGGTGTCCGGGTCCACCACCCCTGCCAGCTCCGCGAATCCCTGGCCGGCCGACTCGGCGAGGAGCGCCCGGACATCGCCTGCGCGGAGCCTCCCCGCGGGGTCGGTGAACTGGCGCAGGTACGCGGCCTGCACCGCCGCGGGCTGGTGGGCCATCAGGGCGAGCCCGGCCGAGGACAGGTGCACGGGCATCCGGCCGGCGATCTGGGCGCGGTTCGCCACGGAGCCGCGGCGGGACAGCCGCTCCACGAACAGGGCCTCCCAGCCGTCCAGCACGGCCAGGTTCACATTCTGGTTGAGCACCTGCTGGATGTCCTCCATAAAGGGCATCGCCGCCTGCCGCAGGGCCAGCGTGGGGGAATTCCGGTTCACCAGTTCCCACAGCCGCAGCCCCAGCCGGACCGATCCGCCGCCGCCCAGCTCCACCAGACCGTGTCCGGCCAGCTGCCGGACCAGCCGGTGCGCCGTCGTTAGCGGCAGGCCGGCCCGGTCCGCGAGGTCGGAGAGCTGCAGGGACGCCGAACCTTCGGGGAACGCCTCGATCAGACGCACCACCCGGTCAACCACCGATTCCCCGGTGCGGGAGTTAGCCATCCGCCCTGCTTCCCGAACTGTTGTTTTGCCTTGGAATCAGTCTTCCATTGAATGGACGCCCGCGCCCAGCCGGCGCCACACGAGCGGGGCCAGGACAACGGCGACGCCGACGGCGGCTCCGATGAGCGTCTCCAGGAAGCGGTCCCGCAGCAGCGTTCCCGCCGGCGTCGGAGCCACCAGCAGGGTCGAAATCAGCGCCAGAGGGGTGACGAAGACCTGGGCCAGCACGTATTGGCGGGCGATGAACAGTTCGGCACCGAACTGGCAGGCGGCGATCACCAGGACCGTTTGCCAGGGGGCGGGTGCCAGCAGCAGGATGAGGGCTAGCAGGACCAGTCCCAGGGCGGTACCGATGATGCGCTGGAGGCCGCGGCTGAGGCGGTGCCGGGTTGTGTGCCCCACAAGCGGCACGACGGCGGCCACCATCGCCCAGTAGTTGTGGCCGAAGCCGAGCCACTCCCCGACCACGGTGGCAAGGGTGCCGGCCAGCCCCGCCGCCACGAGGTATCCCACCGCTTCACGCCAGGCGACGCGGCGCTCCCGGTCGGTGAGCCGTGCCGGCGGGGGCCACGACCAGGGCTTGCGGCGGCTCGGGACCACGCGGGCGGACATGCCGACCACTAGCGCGAAAAGGACGGTCAGGACGGCCACCAGCATTCCCTGCCACAGCGGCGGCTGGTTGTGGATAGAGGCAATTGCCGCGAAGGCGAAGATGTGGAACAGGGACCCCGCCGGACGGAGCCGCCACCAGGCGACGATCAGCGAACAGCCGCCGGCCACCAGCGTGGTGGCGAGGACCTGCAGCCAGATGCTGCCGGACGGCGTGAGGGCCAACGCTTCCCCGGCGCGGGCCGTCAGGGCGCCGAGCAGGATGACGGCGAGCATGAGCGTGCCGGCCCGCAGTTGGAGGATCAGCCGCCTGCCATGGGGCTCGTTTCGGCCGTAGATCCCGGTGAAGGCGCCGAAGGAGGCAAAGATGGCCAGATCCAGTCTGCCCAGCAGCACCAGGCTGAGCAACGGGACGAAGACGCCCACGGCGCACCGCACCGCGACCTGGTGATCCTTGTTGGCCGGAGCCATGGTGAACATGTCGGCAAGCAATGTCGCGGGCTTCACGGGCGGGATGGGCCTTCCTTTGCATTCGGTTGAGGGAACGACGGCGGCACTGGCATCCGCCTGAATCCTACGCCGGAACCGGGACATCGCTGGCGTCAGATTCCGTTCACCGGAAGACGTGGCCACGGGCCAAGATGGTAGCGTCTAGCGGTTGAACCAACCACACGGCATCCATTCGAGAGGACACCATGCTCAAAGGATTCAAGGACTTTATCCTGCGCGGCAACGTGATCGAACTGTCCATCGCCGTCTTCGTCGGCACCGCCTTCACCGCCCTGGTCACGGCGTTCACCACGAACATCATCAACCCGGTCATCGCTGCCGCCGGCGGCGTCGAGACCCAGGGACTCGGCTTCTACGTCTGGCCCGGAAACACGAAGACCTTCGTCAACATCGGCGCCGTCATCACGGCCTTCGTGACCTTCATCATCACCGCCGCCGTGGTGTACTTCATCTTCGTGGCGCCGATGAACCGGATCAACCGGCTGGTCAAGCAGCGGCTGGCCACCGCCGAGCCCGAGGAGAAGCCCCTCCCGCCGGACACCGCGCTGCTGGCGGAGATCCGTGACCTGCTGGCCTCGCTGGCCGGGACCGGGGTAGCCGACGCCGGCGGCGCGACCGCGGACGACGGCGGCGAACGCCCCGCGGACGCCCGGGCCGGCCGGGCGGCCGAGTACTCCGGCGGGCACAGCCGCTAGCCTGGCCGCAGCGCCACAGTCCCGCAGCCGGAACCCGTCGACGGAAATCTTCATCCGGCGGCAACCGGCCTGAAACAGCTGGCGGACACGATGGGAGCATGAAGCCCAGAGCAAAACGTGGAACGCCCGCGGGGCCACGTCCCGCGCACCCGGCCCGGGCCGCGGCGGAGTTAAGCTGCGAAGTCTGCGGCCAGATGCCCGAACCGACCAAGGCGCGGCTGACCCTGGCCAATGTCGCCGTCATGCTACCGATCGAACTGCTGGTGCACGCCGCCGTGGTCGAAACCCATCTGCCCTACCTGGCCAAGGTGCTGGTCCTCACGGTGACCGCCACGGTCCTGGTGATCTGGGTGGCCGAACCCTCGGCGGCGCGGATGCTGCGGCGGTGGCTGCACGCCCCGGCCCTGCGGCACCGCAGCCGGCTCGGCGCCGCCCCTGCCCTGTGGCGGGCGCGCACGGTGCTGAGGGATCGGCCAGGGGCACTGCAAAAGCTCACGCAGGAACTGGCCGGCCTGGACACGAACATCCTGAGCATCCACGTCCATCACGTGCCGGGCGGCGTCCTGGACGAATTTGTCCTGGCGGCCCCGGGGGAGGTGGGCGAACTCGGTCTGCTGCGGGCCTTGCGCGAGGGCGGCGGCCGCGAGCCCCAGGTCTGGCCCACAACCGCCCTGGCCATGGCCGACGGGCAGACCGGCGCACTGACCCTCGCCGCTCGGATCGCAGCCCATCCCGCCGAATTGCCGCTGGCCGTGGCGGAGCTGCTGCGGGCACGGATCGTGGCGTTGCCCGGCTCGCATCCGGGGCCGCCGTTCCAGGACCCGCAGGACGGAACCTTGCTCCGGATTCCGACCGCTTGGCACGGTCCGATCAGCTTTGTCCGGCCCGGCGAGCCGTTCACCCCCGCGGAATCCGCGCGGGCGCACCGGCTGGCCGAGCTCGCCGAGATCCTCGCCTACCGGCAGGTCCCGGTGACGGAGGGCTAAGCCGCCTTCGTCATCCTGATGGTGAGGCCCTCGTGCTCCACGGCCACCTTGAGGTGCTTGGCCTTGCCGATGTGGTCGCCGTCGAGCTGGAACTCCTGCTCATGGTCGAGGCTGATTTCCGCGGACTTCCCGGCAAAGTACTCCACGGACTTGTTCTTGCCGTTCTTCCGGCCGAACATGCCGGCCAGGACGCTGAACCAGCCGAGCTTGCCCGCCGGGGCCAGGATCAGGACGTCCAAGACGTTGTCATCGATCTTTGCGTCGGGGAAGACCTCCACGCCCCCGGTGATCTTGCCGCAGTTGCCCACCATGACGCTGCGGATCCTGCGCCGGACCGGGTGCTGTCCGTCGATGCTGATGTGTGCCTTGACCGGCTTGCCGGGCAGGTGCCGGATGCCGGCCTCCACATAGGCGAGCCAGCCCACGCGGTCCTTGAGTTCGTCGACGGTGTTCGCCATGATCGCCGCGTCGTAGCCGAGGCCGGCCATGACCAGGAAGAGCTGTTCGTCCTCCGCGTGGTCCAGGCTTGCCTTTACGACGTCCACCTTGATGTCGCTGCCGTTCAGGATGTCGTAGCTGGCGGCCACCGGGTCGGTGATGTCGACGCCGATGTTGCGGGCCAACAGGTTGCCGGTGCCCATCGGAACCAGGCCCATCGGCGTCCCGGTACCCGCCAGGACCTCGGCCACGCAGCGGACCGTTCCGTCGCCGCCGGCGGCGATCACGACGTCGACGCCTGCCTCCAGCGCCTCCCGCGCCTGGCCCAGTCCGGTGTCCTCGGCCGTGGTCTCGAGCCACAGCGGCTCCGTCCAGCCCTGCGTTTCGCAGAGCCGGTAGAAGGCGGCCTTGAAGTCCTCGCCGGGGGATTTCATGGGGTTGATGACCACGGCGGCGCGGCGGGGCTGTACGGGGGTGCCCTGCGCGGAGGTGTCCTGCGCGGCATTAGTCTGTGGCATGGCGTCCTTCGGCAAGTGACGGGATGGGCCCCGCAGGGAAATCCTATCGGGGCAGGGCCGGAACCTTGCGCAACGTGCCCGGGAATCATGGACGCACCGTCCGGGCGGTCACTACACTGGCCATGTTTAGGAACTGTCGCGCGCCCGGCCCGGCCGGATGCCCCGGATTCGCCGGGCGGCCTCGTTCCAGGCACGGAAGGCGGCAGCACATGACCGGATCGGAAGAAAACTACTCAGCCGAAGCCGAAGCATCGAGCAGGGACCCGCACGACTGGGGGCGGGCGATGGCACTGGCCCTCACCCGGCTGGCCGAGCAACTGGCCCCGGAAGACAGCGAAGACATGCACGCCAGTCTCGTGGACCGGCCGCTGCACCTGAGGATCAGCGACGACGGGGCCGGGGTCACTATCGCGATCTCGACGCAGCCAGTGCCCGCGCCCTGACCGCGGCGCCGAAACAATGGCGCCCAAATCATCATTTTCCTTCCGCTTTGTGCCAGACTAAGCGGGATTTACCGGCACATCGTTGACCGGAACACTCATCTCATTTGGGGGAATGATGACAGAGCGCGCAGATTTTGACGCCGGAAAAAAATCCGAATCCTTTGGCAAGGCCGAGCCGCAATACGGCCAGCGCTGGCCGGACGGGGCGCCGTGGCCGGATTCCGCGGAACACCGGCAGTCTCAGCTACCCGCCCTGCCCCTCCCCGCGGTCCGGCCGGAGTCCCTGGAAAGCGCGGTGCGCGGCACCGTGTTTGCCCTCGCCGTGGTCCCGGTCGGCGTCGGGCTCTGGCTGGTCATGTGGAAGCTGGGGTGGATGGGTTCCATCGTTGCCTTCGTGACAGCTGCCGGGGCCGCCCGGCTGTATCTCGCCGGCAGCACGGCGGGCGGCGGCGGCGCCATAACCCGGCGCGGGGCATGGGTGGTGGTTGGCGTGACCCTGGCGACGGTGCTGCTGTCCTTCATGGGCAGCATCTGGCTGGACCTGGCCGAGTACCTGGGTGCCCCGCCGCTGGGGTTGCTGTTCGAGCCCCGGGCGTGGGACCTGCTGGGCTACAACCTGGGCAACAACCCGCAGCTGGTCGAAGGCCTCCGGGGTGAGTTCCTGATGGCGCTGCTGTTCAGCGCCCTGGGCTGCTTTTTTACGCTGCGGCAGCTGTTCGCCCGGTCCCGGCGCGGTTAGGCAGCGGTCCGGGGCGGGCGGGTCAGACTCCGGCGCCTTCAGCCTCCAACGCTTTCAGCCGCCGGCGGAGAGATCCGCCGAGATGAGCTCCGCCGTCGCGACGGCGGCCTCGCGCACCGAATCCAGGTAGGCCGCCGGATCGGGCTGCGCCGCGACGGCCTGGGCCTGCAGCGAGACGTTGATGGCCGCGACCACCTTGGGACCATCGTGGATCGGCGCCGCCAGGGACATCAGGCCGAGCTCGAGTTCCTGGTCCAGCAGGCACCAGCCCTGGGCCCGGACGGTTTCCAGCTCCGCCGCGAGGTCTTCGGGGGTGGAGATGGCTCGTGGCGTGAGGGGCCGGAGCTCGGCCGTGGCCAGATACTCCTTCAACTGGGCCGGCGGGAGGGCGGCCAGCAGCACCCGGCCCATTGAGGTGGCGTACGCCGGGAAACGGGTGCCGACAGTGATCCCGACGGTCATGATCCGTCGCGTCGCCACCCGGGCGATGTAGGCGATGTCGGTCCCGTCCAGCACGGCCGCCGACGTCGACTCCCCCAGCTTGAGCGAGAGCTCCTCCAGGTGCGGCTGGGCGATTTGCGGCAGCGACAGCCCGGAGAGGTAGGCGTAGCCGAGCTGGAGCACCTTGGCCGTCAGCGCGAAGGCCTTGCCGTCGGTGCGGACGTACCCGAGCTCGACGAGGGTGTGCAGGAACCGGCGCGCAGTGGCGCGGGTGAGTCCGGTGCGGGCAGCGACCTCGGTCAGCGTCATCAGCGGGTGCTCCGAGTCGAAGGACCGGATCACCGCCAGTCCCCTCGCCAGCGACTGCACGTACTGGTCGCTGGCCGCGGGCGCACCGTCGGCCCGGGTGCCCTTTGCTGCCTCAGTCATTTCACGCCTCTCGGTCACGCATCACTTTATACGCGCGAACGTACACTTGAGGCCCCGAAACGGCGCTCCGGCGGGGCCTCAAGTGTACGTTCGCGCGGTGGTCAGGCTGCGGCGGCGGTGAGCGGCACCGGCACCATGTCCTGCAGCTCCTCGAGCGTGCAGCCGAAGGTTTCGCGCACCTGGACGCCGTCGGGGCCGGTGAGGAACACAGCCTTGTCGGTGTAGACCCGGGTGACGCAGCCGATTCCGGTGAGCGGATAGCTACAGCTCTCCACCAGCTTGGACACACCTTCACGGGTCAGCAGCGTCATCATCACGAAGACGTCCTTGGCGCCGGTCGCCAGGTCCATTGCGCCGCCGACGGCGGGGATCGCGTCGGGCGCGCCGGTGTGCCAGTTCGCGAGGTCGCCGGTCGCGGAGACCTGGAAGGCGCCCAGAACGCAGATGTCCAGGTGCCCGCCGCGCATGATCGCGAAGGAGTCCGCGTGGTGGAAGTAGGAGGCTCCGGGCAGTTCCGTCACCGGGATCTTGCCGGCGTTGATGAGGTCGCCGTCGACCTGGTCGCCGGTGGCCTCCGGGCCCATGCCGAGCATGCCGTTCTCGGTGTGGAGCGTGATGTTCTGCTCCGGCTGGAGGTAGTTGGAGACCAGGGTGGGCTGGCCGATGCCCAGGTTCACGAACGAGCCGGGTTTGATGTCCCGGGCCACCAGGCGCGCCAGGTCATCGCGGCCCAGCGGCGCGTCCGAAGTCTGGATACTCGTCTTGAGGCTCATCTCAGGCCACCTTCACGATGCTGTTGACGTAGATTCCGGGGGTCACGACGTTCTCGGGGTCCAGGCCGCCGGTGGGGACGACCTCGGAGACCTGGACGATCGTGTGTTGGGCGGCCGCCGCCATGATGGGGCCGAAGTTGCGGGCCGTCTTGCGGTAGACGAGGTTGCCCTTGCCGTCGGCCTTGAGCGCCTTGATCAGCGCGACGTCGGCGTGGATGGGGGTTTCGAACACCTGCCACTTGCCGTCCAGGAAACGGGTTTCCTTGCCCTCGGCCAGCATGGTGCCGTAGCCGGTCGGGGTGAAGAATCCGCCGATGCCGGCGCCGGCGGCGCGGATCCGCTCGGCCAGGTTCCCCTGCGGCACCAGCTCCAGCTCGATCTCGCCGGCGCGGAACTTCGCGTCGAAGTGCCAGGAGTCGGACTGCCGCGGGAACGAGCAGATCATCTTCCTGACCCGGCCCTCCTTGATCAGCAGCGCGAGGCCCTGGTCGCCCTGGCCGGCGTTGTTGTTCACCACGGTGAGGTCCGTGGCGCCGCAGTCCAACAGGGCGTCGATGAGTTCGAACGGCTGCCCGGCGTTGCCGAAGCCGCCGATCATCACCGTGGAGCCGTCCTTGATGCCGGCGACGGCCTCGCCGACGGTGTCAATGAAGTTCAGCATGTCCTAGCCCTTTGCGGCCGGTGCCGACGGTGCGGCAGATACGTTTTCGAGGACGACGGCGAGGCCCTGGCCGACGCCGATGCAGATCGCGGCGACGCCCCAGCGCTGCCCGGAGGCCTGCAGGGACCGGGCCAGGGTGCCCAGGATCCGGGCCCCGGAGGCGCCGAGCGGGTGTCCCATCGCGATCGCGCCGCCGTGCCGGTTCACGATCGCCGGGTCGATGCCCCAGGCGTTGATGCAGGCCAGGGACTGCGCGGCGAAGGCTTCGTTGAGTTCGACGGCGCCGACCTGGTCCCAGCCGATCCCGGCCTTCGCGAGGGCCTTGTTCGCCGCCTCGACCGGGGCGTAGCCGAAGAACTGCGGATCGTTCGCGTGCGCCCCGCGACCGGCGACCCGGGCCAGCGGGTCCAGCCCCAGCAGCCCGGCGGCGGCCTCGGAGCCGAGCCACGCCGCGGACGCGCCGTCCGAGAGCGGGGACGCGTTCCCGGCCGTGACGGTGCCGTTCTCGGCACGGAACACGGTCTTTAGCCCGGCGAGCTTGGCCGCCGAGGACCCGGGACGGATCCCCTCGTCCCGGACCAGGTCCGTGCCCGGGACCGCGGCGACGAGCCGGTCGTAGAACCCCTCATCCCACGCCGCGGCGGCAAGGTTGTGCGACGCGGCCGAGAACTCGTCCTGCGCCTCCCGGGTCACCCCGTACTTGTCGGCCAGCCGCTCGGTCGCCTCACCCAGGGACACCGTCCAGTCCGGGCGCATCGCCGGGTTGACCAGGCGCCAGCCCAGCGTCGTGGAGACCAGGGACAGGTCCCCGGCCGGGTAGGGCTTCTCCGTCTTCGGCAGCACCCACGGCGCCCGGGACATCGATTCGACCCCGCCGACCAGCACCAGCTCCGCGTCGCCGGTGTTGATCTGCCGCGACGCGATGATCGCCGCGTCCAGCGAGGACCCGCACAGCCGGTTCACCGTGGTCCCCGGGACCGAGACCGGCAACCCCGCCAGCAGGGTACCCATCCGGGCCACATTGCGGTTCTCCTCGCCCGCGCCGTTGGCGTTGCCGAACACCACCTCATCGATCCGCTCCGGATCGAGCCCCGGGGCCCGCTTCACGGCCTCGCCGATCACGTGCGCGGCCAGGTCATCCGGACGCACCCCGGCGAGCCCGCCGCCGAACTTCCCGAACGGGGTCCGCACGGCGTCGTACACAAAAGCGTGATTCATCATTTCCTCTGAATTCTCTGTGGAGCCCAAGCAGCTGGCAGTTGTTGCGAGCTAGTTGGGCGGGGTGGCGTCGTCCATGGAACGGAACACCTGCTGGGCGGTCTTGAAGGCGGTATTGGCGGAGGGGACCCCGCAGTAGATCGCGGTCTGCAGCAGGATTTCCTTGATTTCGTCCCTGCTCAGGCCGTTGGTGATGGCGGCGCGGATGTGCATCGCCAGCTCTTCCCAGTGGCCGTGCGCCACCATCGCGGTGATGGTGACGGCGGAGCGCATCTGGCGGCTGATTCCGGGCCGCGTCCAGATCCCGCCCCACGCGATCCGGGTGATCATGTCCTGGAAGTCCTCGGTGAAGTCGTCCTTGGCGGCGTTGGCCCGGTCCACGTGCGCGGCACCGAGCACTTCGCGGCGCACCCTCATGCCGCCGTCGTAGATCTCCTGGCTGGTGGCATCCGGCTGGACCACACCGTTCCGCTCGGGCCCGGTCACTGGCCCGCTCCGCGCGATTCGGTCCAGCGGATCAGGCTGCGCAGCAGTTCGGCCACGTGGCCGGGTGCCTCGAAGGGAGCCAGATGGGCCACCCCCTCCAGGGTCGCCGCATTGGCCGTGCCGCCGCCGGCGGTGATGCCGTCGGCGATCTCCTGGGCGAACGACGGCGGGGCGACGGTGTCGTGGGCGCCGGCCAGCGCCTGGGTGGGGACCCGGATGCTGCCCAGTTCTTCGCGGACGTCGAATCCGGCGAGGGCCTCGCAGCAGAACGCGTAGCTGAAGCGGTCAGTATCACGCAGGGTGTGCAGCAGGCGGCTGCTGCGGTCGGGCTCGCGCTCCATGAAACCCGGCGCGAACCAGCGCTGGGCGGAGCCCTCGATCATCACCGGGGTGCCCTGGTTGCGGACCGTCTCGGCCCGTTCCAGCCATCCCTCCGGGGTGCCGATCTTCGCGCCCGTGCACTGCACGGACAGGCTCTTGAGCCGTTCGCCGTGCTTGATGCCCAGCTGCAGGCCGATGGCCCCGCCGAGGGACACGCCGGCGTAGTGGAAGCGCGCGCCGGGGGCGATCGAATCGACCAGTTCGACGACAGCGTCGGCCAGTTCGTCGACCGTGAAGGTCTCCGCCGCGGCCGGGGAGATGCCGTGGCCGGGGAGGTCCCAGGCGACGACGTCGACGTCGTCGCCGAGCAGGGCACCGGCCTGGCTCCAGAGCAGCGTGGACGTCCCCAGGGACGGGCCCACCACGAGGAGCGGCTTGTCGCCGAGCTCGCGCACGGGCGAGAGCAGTACGGCCTTGAGGGTTGGTCTAGCCACGGTGGGCGCCTTTCTCTTCGGGCGGGTTGTTACGTTCGGTCGGTTCGCGACGGGGTTGCGCGACCTCAGGCTGGGCGTAGGCGGGCCACGCGGCGAGGATGCGGCGCGAGATTTCGGCGGACTGGCCGAGGTAGTTGGCCGGATCCAGCAGGTCCTCAAGCCGCTCGTCGGAGAGCAGTTCCGCCGGGACGGCCGCCCGGAGCAGTTTCCGGTAGGAGCTGGACTGTTCGGCGGCGTGCACCTGGAGAGTCTGGTCCACCACCGCCTGGAGCCGGCGTCGGCCGTCCGTCCCGAGCAGGGGTCCGACGGCGGCACCCACCGCTTCGGAGAGCAGCAGGGGGCCGGAGAGGTCCAGGTTCCGCCGCATCGCCGACGGGAAGACCTGAAGGCCCTCGGTCAGTTCGCGGAGCTGTCCTGCAGCGCCGAGGGCCAGGCGCAGAAGCGACCGCAACGCGGTCCACTCGCTGTGCCAGGCGCCGTCGGGACGTTCGTCGTTGAAATTGGCCGCCGCCAGGTGCAGCTGGGCTGCCAGCGCCGGAGTCTGCAAGGCGGCGCTGCGCACCAGCACGGACAGCACCGGGTTTTGCTTCTGCGGCATGGCCGAGGAGCCGCCGCGGCCGGCCGCCCGGGGTTCGGCGAGTTCGGCTACCTCGGGCCGGCTCAGGAACAGCACGTCGGCGGCGATCTTGCCCGCGGCGTCCGTCACGGCGGCCAGGGCGTCGCCGAGCGCGGTGACGGCCAGGCGGTTGGTGTGCCAGGGTGCCGGGGCGGCGGCCAGACCCAGCCGGGCGGCCAGGCGGTCGGCAAGGTCGAGGGGTGCCAGGGCGGAGCCTTCGGCCAGCACGGTTCCGGCCGCCAGGGTGCCTGCGGCCCCCCCGGTCTGGACCGGCAGTTCGAGTGCCTCGAGCCGTTGCGCGGCGGCGGCGAGCCCGTGGAACCACTGCGCGGCCTTCAGGCTGAAGCTGAACGGCAGCGAGTGCTGGGTCAGGCTGCGGCCCACGCACAGGGTCTGCTGGTGCCGCTGCGCCAGGTCGGCCAGGGCCGCCGTCGTGCGGCGGGTCTCGGTGAGCAGTTCCCGGACGGCGCCGGCGGCCAGCAGCATCAGGGCGGTGTCGAGCACATCCTGGCTGGTCAGCGAGGTGTGCACGGCCTTTGCGGCACCGATGCCGTCCGTGTCCAGCGCCGTGACCTGATCGCGGAGGTCGGCGAGCAGCGGGATCACCGGGTTGCCGCCGCCCTGGGCACGGACGGCGATCCCGGCAATGTCGTAGCGGGCAACGTCGGCGGCCGCCGCCACGAGGGCGGCGGAGCCGGCCGGCGCCAGGGAAGCTTCTTCCAGAACGGCAGCCCAGCCGGCTTCAACCCGGAGCAGGGCGTCGAGCACCGCCCGGTCCCCGGTCAGTGCCGCCACCCTGGGCGACGCCGACACCGGGCTCAGGAGGCCGTAGTCGCCGTCCGGGCCGCTGCCCTCAGTGTGCGGAGATCTCACCGGGCGTCCCCGGCACCCGCGCCCGCAAGGCCGGCGCCCTCGAAGTCGAGGAACACCGTCTCGTCCTCGCCCTGCAACCGGATGTCCCAGCTCAGGCCGCCGTCGGGGTCGCGCCGGGCGATCAGGGTCCGGCGGCGTTCCGGATCGAGCGAGGCCAGCAGCGGGTCGGCGGCGAGGGCTTCCTCGTTTTCCGGCAGGTAGACGCGGGTGAAGAGCCGGTTCATCAGGCCGCGGGCGAACACGACCACGGAGATGAACGGCGCGGCGCCGGGGGCGGTGGGGCCGGGGTTGACCGTGGTGAAGGTGAAGACGCCGGTGTTGCCCACGGCGCTGCGGCCGAATCCGGTGAAGGTGTAGCCGTCGCGGACCAGGGAGCCGGTGTGCTGCGGGACGTTGCCCTCGGCGTCGGCCTGCCAGATCTCCAGGATGGCGTCCGGGACGGGGTTGCCGGCGCCGTCGAAGACGGTGCCCTGCAGCCGGATGGAACCGGCGGAACCGGGGGCCATCAGCTCGCGGTCCTTGGCGTAGGGCAGGGCGTAGCCGTAAAACGGGCCCACCGTCTGGCCGGGGGTAGGGGTCAATTTACTCATGGTCGTCTCCTTCTGCGCCCAGTGCCTCGTTCTCGGTCCAGGTCCGCTTCGAACCGGTCAGGACGATGTCCCAGTTGTAGGCCAGCGCCCACTCCGGCTTGGTCTGATCATGGTTGTAAGTGGCAACCAGGCGGTCCCGTGCGTCCTGGTCCACGATCGATTGGTAGATCGGGTCCAGGGCGAAGAGCGGGTCGCCGGGGAAGTACATCTGCGTCACGATCCGCTGGGTGAACTCCTGGCCGAAGAGGGAGAAGTGGATGTGCGCCGGCCGCCAGGCGTTCAGGTGGTTCTTCCACGGGTAGGCGCCGGGCTTGATCGTGGTGAAGCTGTAGGACCCGTCCGCGCCGGTGATGCAGCGGCCGACGCCGGTGAAGTTCGGGTCGAGCGGTGCCGGGTGCTGGTCGCGTTTGTGGATGTAGCGGCCGGAGGAGTTGGCCTGCCAGATCTCCACGAGCTGGCCCGCCACCGGCCGGCCGTCGCCGTCGAGCACGCGGCCGGAGACGATGATCCGCTCGCCCAGCGGCTCGCCGTTGTGCTGGATGGTGAGGTCGGATTCCAGCGCGTGCACGTCCATGTGCCCGAATGCCGGTGAATACAGCTCGATGGTTTCCGGGTCCGCGTGCTGCAGGCTCTTGGTCGGGTGGCGCAGGATGCTGCTGCGGTACGGCGGGTAGTCCAGCCGCGGCTGGGTTTCCGCCGGGGCCCCGTTTCGGAGCGCCTGCGCGTAGGCATCCCCGAGCGCCGTCATCTCGTCGCTGAGAATCTGCTGCGATTCCGCCGCGGTGTCCAGGGCCGGAACTTGCCGGGCGGCAGCCTTCGATGCGCCCTCGGGCGCTGCGTCGGACACGTCCTCGGTGAGCGGGTCCGCGTTGAAAATCTCGAGGTTGATCTCTTCAGGCACAGCAGCCTCCTTTCATTGGGTTGGGATGGGTCGGTCCTGGCCGGGTGCGGTCAGGCGGTGAGTTTCAGCTGGTGCAGGTGGTCGTACTGGACGGCGTGCCGGACCGGGGCGTTGGGGGCCCCGTAGCCGTCGTAGGAGCCGCGCCGTTCCACCATTTCGAAGAACACGCTGCCCACGGTGGCGGTGTAGAAGTGCAGGAACTCGCCGTCGGCGTCGCGGTCGTAGAGCAGGTTCAGCTCGCTCAGCGTGGCCAGGAACGCCGGGTCCAGGTCGAAGCGCGCGTCCAGGTCCTCGTAGTAGTTCGCCGGGATGCGCAGGAACTCCAGGCCGCGGCCGCGGGCAGCCCGGGCCGTGGCCACCAGGTCATCGACCGCGAAGGCGATGTGCTCCTGGTAGGTCCGGCGCTGGGTTCCGGCGAACGCGTCCCCGGAAGATCCGGTGCCGGCCGACTCGGGCCCGCCCTCCTGCTGGAGCAGCGGCGCCAGGTTCAGCACCAGCCGCACGCCCCGGTCACGGGTGGTCATCACCTGGGAGCGGACCAGGCCGGTGGGGCTGGCCACCTCGGCGTACGGCTGCGGCTCAAGGGCCAGCGCGCTGGTGTAGAAGAGCACGGCCTCGTCGAAGTGCTGCCAGGGCTGGGCGAGGTTGACGTGGTCGATCACGGCCTGCGGACCCGCGGCGCCGGTTCCGGCGGTTCCAGCGGCCGTGCCGAATTCCTTGACCCAGGCGGCGGTGCCGTCCGGGCTGCCCTGGCAGAGGAAGATTTCGGTGGAGTCCGGCGCGGCGAAGCCCTGGAAGACTTCCTCGTCCGCCTGGCTCTTGCGCGGCACCGCGGGGGCCTTCAGCTGCTGGGCCCGGGCGGCGGCGATCACGGGGGAATCGACGTCGAAGCCGACCGCGGCAATGGCGGTCTCCGCGGCGGCGGGGGCTTCCTCGTTGATGATCACGCGTGCGTGGCCCATGGTCCACAATTGCACATTCTTGGTCCGGTGCCGGCCGTTGAACCCGAAGCCCAGCTGGCCCAGCAGGGTCTCCAGGGCACCGGTGTCGGCGGCCCGGACCTCGGCGAAGTTGAACCCGGCCGGTTCGGCCACCCGGGGCAGCGTCGCCAGTTCCATCGGATGGCGGCGGCGTCCGGGACCGGCGGCCGCCTCTGCGGGGGTGGGGTTGGCCTCCAGCCACCTGGCGCTTTGTTCCTCGAGCCAGATCAGCGAGCGCATGGCATCGACGGCGGTGCGTTCGACGTCGGACTGCCGGAAGACGTCGTTGAAGACCTCAAGCGAGACGGGGCCGGTGTAGCCGGCGCGGACCACGTGGCCCATGAACTTGGCGAGCTGGAACTGTCCCTCGCCCGGGAAGACCCGGTAGTGCCGGCTCCAGGACAGCACATCCATGGACAGCTTCGGGGCGTCCGCCACCTGGACGAAGAAGACCTTCTCCGGGTTGAACCCCTCGATCGGTGCCGTATCCCAGTCCCGGGACAGGATGTGGAAGGAATCCAGGCAGGTGCCCAGGTTCGGGTGGTCCACGAGTTCCACCAGCCGGTGGGCGTGCTCGTAGTCGTTGACGTACTTCCCCCAGGCCAGGGCCTCGTAGGCGACCTTCACCCCGTGCCCGCCGGCGAGCTCGGCCAGCCGGGACAGCTGGGCGGCGCGCAGCTCGTCGTCGTCGATGCTGGCGGTGGCCACGTTGGAGCAGACCAGGATGGTGTCCATGCCCAGCCGTGACATCAGCCGGAACTTGGCCTCGGCCCGGCGCAGGTTGGCGGCGAGCAGCTCCTCCGGGACGCTGTCGAAGTCGCGGAACGGCTGGTACAGGTCAAGGGTAAGGCCCAGGTCCGCGGCCATCGAGCGGACGTGCTCCGGGCTCAGCGAGGTGGTGACGAGGTCCTGTTCGAAGATCTCTATCCCGTCGAAACCGGCGATGGCGCAGGCCTGCATCTTCTCCTTCAGGGTGCCGGAGAGGCAGACGGTGGCGATTCCGGTGCGCATCAGGCGGCCACCTCCTCGGCGGCGACGAGCTCCAGGAAATGGGCTCGCATGCGGTCCGCGTCGGCTTCGAGTCCGGTGAAGATCCGGAAGGCGTCGGCGGCCTGGCCCACGGCCATCCGGCCGCCGTCGAGCACCTCGCAGCCCCTGGCGCGGGCTTCGCGGACCAGTTCGGTCTCGATCGGCCGGTAGACGATGTCCGCGACCCAGTGCCGGGACTCCAGCAGGGAGGTCTCCAGCGGCACCCCGGGGTGGGCAGCCATCCCCACGGGGGTGCAGTGGACCAGGCCGTCGGCGAGCGGCATGAGCTCCGGGAGCTCCGCCGTCGTCCGCGCGGTGACCTGGCTGTCCGGGAAGAGCCCGGCGAGTTCGGCGGCCCGGTCGGCGCAGCGGGCCGCGTCGGTATCCACGAGGTCCAGACGGCGGACCCCGGCGGTGAGCAGGGCGTAGGCGACGGCGGATCCGGCGCCGCCGGCGCCGAGCTGCACCACGCGGTCCAGCTTGGCCCCGGGCAGGCCGGAGGCGAGCGCGGAGGCAAATCCGGAAAAGTCGGTGTTATGGCCGATGAAGCGGCCGTCGCGGATGGTCACGGTGTTGACCGCCCCGAGGCGCCGGGCGTCCGGGGAGACCTCGTCGAGGTGCTGGAGCACCAGCTGCTTGCAGGGGTGGGTGATGTTCAGGCCGTTGAAGCCCAGCCGCTGCGCGCCGGTGAGGAGTTCCCCGATGGCCTGCCCCGGGAGGCCGAGTCCGGTGAGGTCGATGGGGCGGTACAGGTACCGCAGGCCCTGCACGTCGCCCTCCCGTTCGTGCATGGGGGGCGTGAGGGATGGCGTGACGCCATCGCCTACGAGGCCCACGAGGAAGGACTCGGCTCGGTTGCTCATCCGTCTAGCTCCTTTGACAACGGCACTCGGCGGGCCGCGGTGTGGACGGCGGCGGGCCGGGTGATGGGGATTACATTACCGCAATTGTTCACATCTTGCACGGTTGTTCTTATTACGAACATGACTTATTGCTGGGGAAGCCGGGCCGAAAGCTCGGCCGCTGCGGACTGGAGCAGCGGCACCAGGGCCACGAGGGCCTCCATGCTCATCCGGAACACCGGGACCGCCGTGGCCAGCGAGGCGAAGGCGTACCCCTGGGAGTTGAAGACGGGGACGGCGACGGCGCGCATGCCGAGCTCGTTTTCCTCGTCCATGGTGGCGTAGCCGCGCTTGCGAACCAGTTCGATCTCGGTCCGGAAAGCGTCCCGGTCGGTGATGGAAAGGTCCGTGAGCGGCTCCAGCTCGAGCTCCTCCACCAGCTGGCGCCGCGTGGCGTCATCGGCAAAGGCGACGAGCGCCTTGCCCACCGACGTCGTGTGCAGGGCGCCGAGGTGGCCGGGGTCGGAGGTGACGCGGAACGTCTGCGGGCCGTCCACCTTGTTGACGGTGAGGTGGTGGTTCCCGTCGCGCACGGACAGGATGGTGGCCTCGCCGGTCTCCTCGGTGACGCGCCGCAGGATGGGAAGCGCGGTGCCGGCGAAGCCGTGATGGTTGGATACCCGCTGGCCGAGCTGGAAGACGCGCAGGCCCAGGTGGTAGCGCCGGCCGTCCGGCTCGTAGTCCACGAAGCCGTCCCTGGTCAGTGAGCCGAGCAGCCGGTACGTGGTGCTGAACGGCAGTTCGGCGCGGCGCGAGAGCTCCGCCGCGCTGGCCCCGCGGGGCTCGTCCCCCAGCAGGACCAGCAGCCCCAGGGCCTTGCCCACCATGTCGGTGCGGGAATCCTCCCGCCCGGGCTTCCTGGGGCCGCCCGCGGGGGCCTCGGCGGGCGTGCCTGCAGTGGCGTCGGCGGGGGCGTCGGCAGCGAGGGCCGACTCTGTGTCTTGGTTCACACTCATGCATCGATGTTCTCACATGGTGAGAGCTATTGCTAGATGATGATTATTTTTGTTGACAAGTGATGGCAATCACAGCCATGCTTGCTACATCGCACAAGTAGCTCCCACCATGTGGCTACTAGTCCGGGTCTTTCCTCGGTCCACCGGCTGCCTCACACCTAAAGCCACCGGCCGGTGAGACCTTCCCGATCCATCCGCGACAACGTCGTCACACAAAGGAACACCATGAGCCAGACACTCCCGTCTACGACGCCGGGCACTGCCGCACCGGCCGGGACACCAAAGAAGGCAGCCCTCGCCAGCTTCCTGGGAAGCGCCGTCGAGTACTACGACTTCTTCATTTTCGGTTCCGCCGCCGCCCTGATCTTCCCGAAAGTCTTCTTCCCGGACGCCGACGCGAACGCCGCGATCATGTCCTTCGCCACCTTTGGCTTCGCCTACGTGGCACGCCCGGTGGGCGCCGTGATCCTGGGCCACTTCGGTGACCGGGTGGGCCGCAGGAAGGTCCTGATGTTCACGCTGCTGCTGATGGGCGCCTCCACGTTCGTGATCGGCTGCCTGCCGGACTTCAAGACCGTCGGCTGGTGGGCACCCGTGCTGCTGGTGATCGCCCGGCTCTGCCAGGGCCTCTCCGCCGCCGGCGAGCAGGCCGGCGCCTCCTCCATGACCCTGGAGCACGCCCCGGACAACCGCCGTTCCTTCTTCACCTCCTGGACCCTGACCGGCACCCAGGGCGGCCAGATTCTCGCCGCCCTGGTCTTCATCCCCGTCCTGGCGCTGCCGGACGAGATCAAGTACGGCATCGGCTGGCGCATCCCGTTCTGGCTCAGCGCCGTCGTCGTGGTGGTCGCGTTCTTCATCCGCCGCACCCTGCACGAGCCGCCGGCCTTCGAGGAAGCACAGAAGAGCGCCCAGATCTCCAAGCTCCCCGTCGCCGACCTGCTCAAGCACCACTGGCGCGACGTGCTGCGCGTGGTGGCCTGTGCCTTCATCGCCGCCGTCTCCACCGTGTTCGGGACCCTGGCGATCAGCTACGCCAAGAACGTCGCCAATGTGGACGGCACCGTCACACTCTGGCTGGTGGTGGGCGCCAACCTGGTCGCCCTCGGCACCCAACCGCTCTTCGGCAAGCTGGCCGACCGGATCGGCCGCAAGCCGGTCTTCATCTACGGCGCGCTCTCCAGCGCGGTGCTGACCCCGGTGTTCCTGCTCAGCCTCGAATCCGGCAGTGTCCCGCTGATGTTCCTGGCCGCCATCGGCTTCTTCTCCTTCGGCTACGCGGCCTCCAACGCCGTCTGGCCCTCCTTCTACGCCGAGATGTTCAGCACCAAGGTCCGCTTCTCCGGACTGGCGATCGGCACCCAGCTCGGCTTCCTGATGGCGGGCTTCGCCCCGGCAATCGTCGCGGCCATGGGCGGCATCAAGCCAGGCGGCTGGGTCCAGATCACCATCTTCACCGGCATCATCTGCGTCATTGCCGCCGTCTCTGCACTGACCGCCCAGGAAACCTTCAAGGTTCCCACCAAGGAACTCGGCCTGCGCTGACGGACGGAAGGCGACGGCGTCCCCGACGGCGGGAGGTTCAGCCGCCGTCCGCCGTCCCCGGGCCGCCGGCACCCAGCACCGCGGCCAGGTCATAGCTGACGGGCTCCTCCAGCTGCGCGTAGGTGCAGGAACCGGGCTCCCGGTCCGGCCGCCACCGGACGAACTGGGTGGTGTGCCGGAACCGCTCGCCCTCCATGTGGTCGTACTTCACCTCGACCACCCGCTCCGGGCGCAGCGGCGTAAAACCCAGGTCCTTGTTCCCGCTCCACCGGCTCCCTTCGGCGTTGCGCGGCGTCCGCGCCCCCTCCTCCTGCCGGGCCCACGCCCACGGGTGGTCGGAAAAGTCGGTGACCAGCGGCTGGAGCTCCTCAAACAGTTCCTTGCGGCGCTGCATCGGAAATGCGCCCACCACCCCGACGCTGGCGAGGACGCCGTCGCCGTCGTACAGCCCCAGCAGCAGCGAACCGATCCGGTCCGGGCCCGAGGTGTGCACCCTGTACCCGGCGAGGACACAATCCGCCGTGCGCTCGTGCTTGACCTTAAACATCGTGCGTTTGTCCGGCTGGTAGCTGGAGGCAAGCGCCTTGGCCACGATCCCGTCCAGGCCGGCGCCCTCGAACTGCCGGAACCACCGTCCCGCGGTGTCCCGGTCCCGGGTCGCGGCGGTGAGGTGCACCGGCGCGGCGCAGCGGGCGAGCGCCACCTCAAGAGCCGCCCGGCGCTCCTCGAACGGCCGGGCGGTGAAATCCTCGTCGTCCAGGGCCAGCAGGTCGAAGGCGACAAAGCTCGCGGGGGTCTGGTCAGCGAGCAGGCGGACCCGGCTCGCGGCGGGGTGGATCCGCTGCTGGAGCGCGTCGAAGTCAAGGCGGTCCCCCGAGGCCCCCACCAGCACGATCTCGCCGTCGAGCACACAGCGGGGCGGGAGGTTCAGCTTCAGGGCCTCCACCAGCTCCGGAAAGTAGCGGGTCAGGGGCTTGCCATTGCGGCTGCCGATCTCCACCTCGTCGCCGTCGCGGAAGATGATGGACCGGAATCCGTCCCACTTGGGCTCAAAGCTCATCGGGCCCTCGGGCAGGGCGCTGACCGCCTTCGCCAGCATAGGTGCGATCGGGGGCATCAGGGGCAGTTGCATGGGCCCTATTCTGGCGCGGGGGAACGCCCGCGTCGATCCCCCGGATGCCCGGCCCGGACGGCTGCCGGGGCGGCCCCGCAAAACTAACCCAGCGCTTACCGGGCGGAAACGCGGCGGCAACATTGGCGCCGGACACTGGAAGTGCCGGCAAGAGCAGGCACCAGCTCCAGTCCAGGAGGCCAGCCATGTTGAAGGAAGCCAAAGCCCACATAACCAGAGTCCGCGCCCTTGACCAGCTGCACCGCGGCGACGAGATCGAGGCCCGGCTGCGCGTCGGCCCGAACTACGACGACGTCGTGATCCGCCGCGGCTGCGTGCAGGAAACGGCACCGGGAATCGGCGTCGTCTGGATCCTGGACCGGCAGTCGGGCACGCGCAAGGCCGTCAACACGGACGAATGCAGCCTCTGGCGGGTGGCCTGACCGGCTAGCCGCCGGCGACGGACTGGATGATCAGCACTTCCTGGCCCGGCGCCACCTCCGTGCCCAGACCCTGCAGGCGCCGGATTTCGTTCCCGTTGACGTAGATATTCACGAAACGGCGGACAGCACCGGTTTCGTCCCGCAGCCGCCGGGACAGCGCGGGAAAGTCACCGGCCACCGTATCCAGCAGCCACCGCACCGTTACGGCCCCCTCGGCGGGCGCAGTCAGGATGGACTGCCCGCCGGCCAGCGGCTGCAGGACGCTGGGCAGCACCACGGTGATGTCAGGCAAAGGGACGCCTCACGCGGAAACCTCGGCCGCGGCGAGGGCGCCGTCGTCCTGGGCGCCGGTCGCCGGAGCGCCGGTGAGCGCCGCGGCCCGGACGCAGAGTACGTCGGGCAGGTGCGATGCGACCTCAGTGAAGTGTTCGCCTTCGTCGGCACTGGCGTAGACGCTGCCGCCGCGGGTCCCGAAGTAGACGCCGGCGGGTTCGGCCGCATCGACGCAGGCCGCGTCGCGCAGCACGGCATTGAAATCGGCCTGCGGGAGGCCGTGATCCAGCCGTTTCCAGTGCGCCCCGGCGTCGTCCGTCCGGTGCACGGCCAGCTTCCCTTCCGGCGGAATCCGTTCGCCGTCGGCCTTGAGCGGGATGACCCAGGCCGTGCCGGCGCGGCGCGGGTGCGTGAGCATAACAAAGCCAAAGTCCGCCGGCAGCCCCTCGGCAATCGACTCCCAGCTTTCGGCGTCGTCGTCGCTGCGGTAGACGCCGTGGTGGTTCTGGGCGTACAGGCGGCCGTCGACGGCGGCGTCCGCCGCGATCTTATGGACGCACTGGCCGAATTCGGGGTAGGGGTCGGGGTTGAAGCGTGCGGAGATCCCCTTGTTCCGCGGCTCCCAGGAGGTGCCGCCGTCGACCGAGCGGTAGACCCCGCCGGTGCTCATCGCCACGTGCACCTTGTCACCGTCGGGGTTGACGACGATCGAGTGGGCGGCGGCACCGCCGTAGCCGGCCCCCCATTCGCTGCGGTGCGGGTGGTCCCAAAGGCCGCGGTTGAGTTCGAAGTGTTCACCGCCGTCGGTGGACTTCCAGACGGAAATCGGCTCGCAGCCGGCCCAGACGACACCGGGGCGGGACTCGGCGTCGGGGTGGATCTGCCAGACGCGCTCCAGTGCGGCGTCGGTGTCCTCGGGGAATCGAATGGCGCCGTTTTCGGGCTCGTGCCAGGTTTCGCCGAGGTCATCGGAGTGGAAGACGGTGGGTCCCCAGTGCTCCGAGCGGACCCCGACCAGGATCCGCGTCCGGCCCTCGCGGGTATCGATGCCGATGCTGGGGATCTCGCTCATCAGGAAATGGGGGCCGGACAGCGACCAGTTTTGGCGGTCCCGGCTGGTTGCCAGCCACAGGCCCTTCTTGGTTCCAATCGCCAGGACATAACTCTCTGCGGTAGCCATGCCCTACATGCAACCACCCCGGCCCGGCCGCCGCAATGGTTTAAGCCCATTCAGTCGACGAACTCGGACTGGGTCTCGACGAAGTCCCAATCGGCGTCGCTCAGCACCCCGGTGGCCCTGTCCGGGTGCGGGCCGCCGGCCTCGGCGATGCCCTGCAGCACCGGCAGCGGCAGCTCCGCGGCACGCAGGTTCTCCCGCAGCCACTCCTTGCTGGCGAGGTCCAGGTCCAGCCACCACATATAGATTTCCACGCTGCCCGCCTTCCGCTGTCCTTCAACGGTAGGTCCGGCGGGAGGGCCGATCAAGGGCTGTTTCGGGGAGGATGGCCCTAGCCGGGCAGGCGGCCGCGGGGCAAGAATGGACTATGCCCGCAGAGCGCACGCCCCACGCACCGCTGGTTGTCGGCGTCCTCCCGGGACAGCCTCCGGAGGTGCTCGAAACCGCCGTAACGCTGGCCGGGGTCCTTGCCGCGCCACTGCTCTGCGCGTTCGTGGACGAGGCCAGCTACCTGGTCGAGTGGGATCCGGCCCGTTCCGCCCACCGGTTGTCGCTGCACCCCGAGGCGGATAACGAGGAGATCCGGAAGCAAACGGAACGCCTGCGGTCCGACATTGCCGCTGTGTGCGAGGGCCACGGCGTCGAATGGACCCTGCGGACCCTGGGGGGGGATCCGGCCAGGGCCCTCGGGCGGCTGGCGGCCGACGCCGGCGCGGCGATGATCGTGGTGGGCACCCCCGAACCCGGGCTGGGGCACCGGATCACCGCCGCCCTCAACGGCTCTGTGGCCGCCTGGCTCAGCCACCACCAGGACCGGCCCATCCTGATCGTCCCCACGCGGGCCCCCGGACCCGGCAAAACCCGCCGTGCTCCCTGAACCCGCAGCTCCCGGCGGCCAACCGGACCGCCTCGACCGGGCGGCCGTGGCGGCTGGCTACCACCGAAACTGCAACGACTTGGAAGCCTGCCTGGCCTCCGCCACCCCGGAGTGGCTGCGGCGGCGCAGCGCGGGAACCCGCTGGAGCAACGAGGAACTGCTGTACCACATGGTGTTCGGCTACATGGTGGTGCTGGCGCTGCTGCCGATGGTGCGCGTCTTTGGCCGGCTGCCGCTTCCCGTCAACCGCGGCTTCGCGCGGCTGCTCAACTCCGGGACGGCACCGTTCGACGTCGTCAACTACTGGGGCTCCAAGGCCGGCGCCCGCGTGTTCAACCACCGCAGGATGGCCGCCAAACTCCGCCGCGTCACCTCGGCCCTGGAACGCCGCCTGGCGAGCGAGGCTCCTGAGGACTTGGGCCGCAGCATGTCTTTTCCCGAGCGCTGGGATCCGTTCTTCCGGCTGACGATGTCCCTGGCGGATATCTACGCCTACCCGATTGAGCACTTCGATTTCCATGCCGGCCAGCTGTCACCGGATGCCCCTGCTTCCCGGAAATTCAGCCCCCGGCCCGCCCCGGGAAAATAAAGCGAAAGTAGTTATTCGAGGTGCTGGCGCATCGTCGCTACCGCCAAGTAAGGTTGTATTCGTAGGCGGGAAACCCCCTACCCCATAGCTGCTCCGGAGTGCGTATCCCCCAATAACGCACTCCGGAGCTCTTTAATTTCCGGCCGGCCGAGTCCCGTTGCGCGGCCCCTTCCGCGCCCCGCGACGATACCCCTGGAGGGTACTTGTCAGATACCCCCATGGGGTATAGGTTGGGGGCATGAACGAGTCCCAGACCTCCGCCACGGCCGCCCTGGACGACGCCGCGCCCCAGCAGCACGGCTACTCCGCCAACAAGGACGCCTACCTCAAGCGGCTCAAACGGATCGAGGGACAGGTCCGCGGCATCGCCCGGATGGTCGATGAGGACAAGTACTGCATCGACATCCTCACCCAGGTTGCCGCCGTCACCAAGGCCCTGCACGCCGTCAGCCTCGGGCTGGTTGAAGAGCACATCGGCCACTGTGTGGTCGGCGCGGCGGCCGAGCCGGATCCTGCACTCCGGGCGGAAGCCATCGACTTCAAAGTGAAGGAGGCCACCGATGCCATCGGGCGCCTGCTGCGGTAGCGGCAACACCAACCACACCCCGCACCAAACGACCGGGCTGATGAACCACCAGTCCCCCACCAAGGAGCAAGCCATGAGCACCGTTTCCACCACCATCGAGGTATCCGGCATGACCTGCGGACACTGCGTCTCCTCCGTCTCCGAAGAACTTGAGTCCCTCGCCGGCGTCGAAAGCGTCGACGTCGACCTCAACGCCGGCGGCATCTCCACCGTGACGATCACCTCCGCGAAGCCGCTCTCGCCTTCCGAAATCGGCGAAGCAGTCGCCGAAGCCGGCTACCTGGTGGTAGCAAACGAGGCCTGAGCCCGCCACCGGGCCGGACATTTACCAGGCAGGACTGAAGGGAAACATACCGTGAGCAACGCGCAGCTGCTGGACCAGCCCGGAAGCCGGGTGATTGAACTCGACATCGAGGGCATGACCTGCGCCTCCTGTGTGGGGCGGGTCGAACGCAAGCTCGGAAAGCTCGACGGCGTCACCGCCTCGGTCAACCTGCCGCTCGAGTCCGCCCGGGTCACCGTTCCGGCCGGCATCACGGACGAGCAAATCACCGCCACCGTGAATGCCGCCGGCTACAAGGCCACGCTCCGAACACCGCATGAGACGGCGGCCGAGGCGGCGGCCGCGGGCCCGGCGGCAACGCTGAGGCCACGACTGGTGGCCGCGGCGGCCCTGACCGTCCCCGTGTTCCTGATTTCCATGTTCCCGGCCCTCCAGTTCCCGAACTGGGGCTGGGTTGCCGGCGCCCTGGCTTTGCCGGTGGTCAGCTGGGCGGCCTGGCCGTTCCACCGGGCCGCCGCCGTAAACGCCCGGCATCTGTCGTCCACCATGGACACGCTCGTGTCGATCGGCGTCACTTCCGCTTACGCCTTCTCCGCGTGGCAGCTCCTGGCCGATCCCAGGCTCACCGAGCACCCGGGCATGGAAGGCATGGGAGCCGGCGCACTGTACTTCGAGGTCGCCGCCGTCGTCACCACTTTCCTGCTGCTCGGCCGCTACCTGGAGGCCAACGCCAAGCAGAAGGCCGGCGACGCGCTTAAGGCCCTGCTGGACCTGGGCGCCAAGGACGCCACCGTCCTCCGGGACGGCCTGGAGTTCAAGGTGCCCGCCGACCGGCTCCGGGTCGGGGACGTCGTCGTCGTCCGCCCCGGCGAGAAGATCGCCACCGACGGCGTGGTCATCGAGGGCTCGTCCGCCGTCGACGCCTCCCTCGTCACCGGGGAATCGGTGCCGGTCGAAGTCGGACCGGACAGCCAGGTCACCGGCGCCACGATCAACACCTCCGGGCGGCTCCTGGTCCGCGCCACCAGGGTGGGCGCTGACACGACACTGGCCCAGATGGGCCGGCTGGTCTCCCAGGCGCAGTCCGGAAAGGCGCCAATTGCCCGGCTCGCGGACCGGATCAGCGCCGTCTTCGTCCCGATGGTCCTCGTCCTCGCCGCGGTCACTTTCGGCGTCTGGCTGCTCGCGGCCGGACCGGCCGTCAGCGACGCCGAGCTCCGCGCCGCCTTCACCGCCGCCGTCGCTGTGCTGGTCATCGCCTGCCCGTGCGCGCTGGGCCTGGCCACCCCGGTCGGCCTGCTCACCGGGACCGGACGCGGTGCCCAGCTGGGCATCCTGATCAAGGGTCCGCAGGTACTCGAAGACACCCGCACCGTGGATACCATCCTGCTGGACAAAACGGGCACGGTCACGACCGGCCACCTCGCCGTCGACGGCACCCGCGCCTTCGCTCCGTTCGGCGAAAGCGAGGTCCTGCGGCTCGCGGGTGCGGCAGAAGCCGCCTCCGAACATCCCGTCGCCCGGGCCATCGCCGCGGCGGCACTCACCGGCGGGCACGGGTCCGGCGACGCCGCTCGGCTGCCCGCAGTCACCGACTTCCATTCGGCCCCCGGCGGCGGCGTGCGCGGCAGCGTGGACGGGCGTCTCGTTACGGTGGGCCGGTCCGGCTGGCTGCAGGAGAACGGCGTCGCGGTCTCCGGAGCGCAGCGGGAGGCCCTGTCCGCCGCCGAGGCGGCCGGAGCCACCGCCATCTGGGTGGCCGTCGACGGGGAACCGGCCGGCATCATCAGCCTGCGGGACACGCTGAAGCCCGGCTCCGCGGCGGCCATTGCCCGGCTCCGCGAACTGGGCCTGCGACCCATCCTGCTGACCGGAGACAACGCCGCTGTGGCCGGCCAGGTTGCCGCCGCCGTCGGCATCCCGCCGGAGGACGTCTTCGCGGGCGTCCTGCCCAAGGGCAAGGTGGACGCGGTCCGGAAACTGCAGGCCGGCGGGGCCACGGTGGCAATGGCCGGCGACGGCGTGAACGACGCCGCGGCCCTGGCGCAGGCGGATCTGGGCATCGCCATGGGCTCCGGCACGGACGTCGCCATCGAAGCCGCGGACCTGACCGTGATGGGCAACGACCTGCGGCAGGTCGGACAGGCCATTGAGCTGTCCCGCCGGACGCTGGCCACGATCAAGACGAACCTGTTCTGGGCCTTCTTCTACAACGCGGTCGGCATCCCGGTGGCCGCGCTGGGCCTGCTCAATCCGATGATTGCCGGCGCGGCAATGGCGGCGAGCTCCGTGCTGGTGGTCGCCAACTCGCTGCGGCTCCGCAGCTTCGGCAAGTAGCCCGCCGCCCAATGGGGAGGGCTGCCCATCGACAGTTTTTTGCGGGGCGGGGTAGGTTCTAGGCAATGGATCTTCCGGAGCAGCCGGAGGCCGCTGGGGATGCCGACAGGTTTCGGGTCCGGTGAACTGAAGGAGATTTTTCGAATGGCTATTTGGGGTGCAGATGTTGCTCAGCTCAAGACTCTTGGGTCGAAGCTGCAGGCCGGTTCGCAGGAGATCGAGAACCAGAAGTCGATGCTGACCAAGGTCCTGGCCGGAACCCAGTGGATGGGCCCGGATGCGGACAAGTTCCGGAACGAGTGGAACGGCGAGCACATGGCCGCCCTCACCCGGGTCTCGCAGGCCCTGCAGCAGGCCAGCCAGCAGGCCACCCGCAACGCCGCCGACCAGGAAAGCGCCTCCTCCCGCTAGGCACCCAGAGTGCAGCGAACGGCCCGGACGCACGCCGCGTCCGGGCCGTTTGCCGCTGCGGCCGCCGCCGCCGCTCAGGGGACGGGTTCGACGTCGTTCGCGTGGTCGAGTTCGGCGGCCAGGGCGGCCGGGCGCCGCAGTTCATCCAGCCGGACCAGCACCACCCCGCCGACAATCAGCAGGCCGCCGAGGAGTTGGACCGGGCCGGGAAGCTCGCCGAGCAGCAGCCAGGCCCAGATGACGGCGAACAGCACCTCGGTCAGTGAGACGAAGGATGCCACCTTTGAGCCCAGCGCCCGCGCGGCCACGACGCCGGAGACGTAGGCGAGCACGGTGGCCAGGACAACCAGGCCGCCCAGCGCCACCCACCAGGGCGTGACCCAGGGGCCAAGCCGCGTGTCGGAGGTGCTGGCGGCCATCGGCAGCAGCCCGGTCGCCGCCGCAAGCCACATCACCAGCGCACCCACCATGAGTCCCCCCGAGGCCAGCACGATCGGCGGGAGCGTGTCATTCTCCTTGGCCGTGATGAAGAAGTAGATGGCCAGGCAGACCGCGGCCGCGATCCCCCACAGCACGCCGGCGACGTCGATTTTCACCGCCCCGGTGAGGTCCAGCACCAGGACCAGTCCGGCGAGCGAGAGCAGCGTGCCCGCAATCGTGAGCGGCCTCGGCCGCTTCCGGCTGGCCGCCCAGAGCCACAGCACAATGATGACCGGGGCAAGGTATTCGAGCAGGAGCGCAACGCCGACCGACAGCCGCGCAACCGCATTGAAGTAGAACAGCTGGCACGCGGCCACGCCGATCAGGCCGAACAGCAGCACCGTGAGCCAGTTGTTCCGGAGCTGATGCCAGCGGCCCCGCAGGGCGGCGACGGCCGGGACCGCCAGGACCAGCGCGGCTCCGGTGAGCCGGGCCGTCACGGCGGCACCGGGGGTCCAGCCCGTCTCCAGGAGCGCCTTGGCGAAGGAACCGGAAAGTCCGAACACGGCCGAGGAAAACAACGCCACCCCGAGCCCCGAGGCCAGGAAGCCTGGCGCGTCCGGCCGGGAGTTGTCGGCGCCGCGGAACGCGGGCTGGTTCGTGGCCTGGGCCCCGGCGGGGCGGCGTGCGGCAGACACGGGCTGCCTCCTGTCAGGAGTAAAGTGGGGTTATGGTCATGACAGTACGCCCGGACAACGTAAGGAGTCAAGATGGTTTTTGCCCCTGACACGGAAGTTGCGCTGCGCTCGGTGGTCGGCCTGATCAACACGGCCGCCAACGGTGAAGAGCAACTGTCCACCGTCGCGGACCTGGACCGCTTCCTCGAGGCCGAGGGCTTCAGCGGCTCACGGACCCGGGACGCCGGGGAGCTGGCGAGCGTGCACCGGTTGCGCGCCGAGCTGGCCGAACTGTGGCTGGCCGACGAAGCCACCGCCGTGGAGACCGTTAACCGGCTGCTGCGCGAGGCCAGGGCCCTGCCGCAACTCATGAAGCACGACGGCTGGGACTGGCACCTGCACGCCACCAGCCCCGAGGCGCCGCTGGCCGACCGGATGAGCACCGAGGCAGCGATGGCCCTGGTGGACGTAATCCGCAGCAAGGAAATGCAGCGGATGCTGGTCTGCGCCGCGGACGACTGCGACGCCGTCGTGCTGGATCTCAGCCGGAACCGTTCCAAGCGCTACTGTGACACCGGAAACTGCGCCAACCGCGCGCACGTCGCTGCCTACCGTGCACGGAAGGCGGCGTCCTAGCGGATTTCGCCGGCCTCGTCAGCGTCCGGGGCCGGCTGCGCGCCGGAGTGGCCGTGGGACGACGACGGCCGCTTGGAGCTGAGGTTGACGCCGGACCCCTTGCCCAGGTGCTCGGCGTTGTCCTTGTAACTCATCGAAAGCATGGCGGCGATCACGAGCGTGACGATGAAGGCGATGCCGGCGCCGGTAAAGGCGAGGTCGAAGCGGGGCGCTTTGGCGCTGCCCCCGGAGGCGAAGATCAGGACGGCGACAAAGGCCAGCACTGCCCAGAACGCGGAGAACATCAGCGGTCCCTTGACCGAGGTCCGCAGACTGCGGCGTGCTCCTGATTTCTGCTCTGCCAAGGTGCTTTCCTCCTGCCGCCAGCGCCGGGCAGGCGTGGCAGTCGTGATACCGCGGTTGTTCTACGCAGGGTAGAACCTGTCCCTCCTAGTTTACGGCCTCCGCGGAAACGCCCCGCGCATCGTGCCGCAGGGTCAGTCCGGCCAGGGTCCACAGCACGCCGCTGATGATGGCGCCGCCGCCGGCCACGCCCAGCAGCGCGTGCGGACCGAGCTCGATGAAGAAGGGCAGCGCCGCGGCGGTGCCGAGGCCGACCACGCCGGAGGCGATCCAGTCGCGCGCCAGCACCGAGCGGCGGCGGGTGGCCAGGCCGAGGTACAGCTCCGCGGCGCCGGCGAGCCCCAGGCCGAGGGCGCCGACGATGCCGAAGACCAGGCTTCCGGGGATCAGCCCGACGGCCGCACCGGTGCCCGTGAGCACCGCACCGGCGGCGGCGAGGGCCTTGGCGGTGCCCGTCCCGTGCGGCAATCCGGTCTTCTTGACGCTCCAGACCAGCACCACGCCGCTGGCGAGCAGGTAGAGACCGCCCGCCCAGCCCATGCCCGAGACGGACGGCGCCGCCCAGAACACCGTGACGGCGCCGAACGCCAGCGCGACGGCGGCCCGGACCAGGACGGGCTTCCAGAGGTCCGTGGCGGCGGGCTGGGCAGTGGCGGCGTGGGGGGCTGCGGGGAGAGTCACCCGTCCAGTTTAGGGGCTTCCGGATCCCGGCCGCACCGTCCGCCCGCCGCCCGCACCGGCCTGCGGCCACGGCATCAGCGGGCGCCGAGCAGCATCCAGCGGTCCGTGCGGGCCCGCAGCCCCAGCGTGAGCGCGCGGGCCAGCATGTAGCCGAGCGAGAAGGCGGCCCACAGCCAGAGCAGCGCCGGGCCGCCGGCGGAACCGGAGAGCTGGACCGCCAGGAGCAGGGGCAGGTAGGCGGCGAGATTCACGACGCCGGCGATCGCCAGGTACCGCGCGTCACCGGCCCCGATCAGCACCCCGTCGAGGACAAAGACGTAGCCCGCGAGCGGTTGCCCGGCGGCGAGGACCCACAGGGCGAGCGTGAGGGCGGACCGGACGCCGTCATCGGGCGTGAACAGCAGCCCGGCCCACGGCGCGGCGGCGGCGAGCAGGACTCCGGTCAGCGCGCCGAAGCCAAGTCCCCAGCGGACCATGGTTCCGGTCAGCTCGCGGGCGGCGGCCGGTCGGGCGGCCCCAAGTTCCTTGCCGATAAGCGCCTGGGCGGCAATCGCGAGGGCGTCCAGGGCGAACGCGAGGAAGGTGAAGATGGTCATGGCGAGCTGGTGCGCAGCCAGGTTGACCGGCCCCTGGGCCGTGGCCACCAGCACGGTGGCAAGGATGGCGATGCGGAGGCTGAGCGTCCGCAGCATCAGCCACGAGCCCACCCGGGCCAGCGCCCGGATGCCGTGCCAGTCCGGGCGCAGGGACACCCCATGGTTGCGCGCGTTGCGTTGGACCATCGCGACATAGGCCAGGGCCATGGCCCACTGGGCGATGCTGGTGCCCACGGCCGAGCCGGTGACAGAGAGCCGCACGCCGTAGACCAGGAAAAAGTTCAGCGCGATGTTCGCGGTGAAGCCGGCCGCAGCCACGGCCAGCGGCGTCCGGGTGTCCTGCAGGCCCCGCAGGACACCGGTCCCGGCAAAGACGAGCAGCATTGCCACGAGGCCGGGCATGGACCAGCGCAGGTAGTCCACGGCAAAGGTCCGCACCTCGCCGCGGGCACCCATCAGGTCCAGCAGCGGTTCAGCGGCGAAGAATCCGGCCGCGGCCAGGGCGACACCCAGCACCAGGGCGAGCCACACGCCGTCACGTCCGGCCGCCAGGGCCCGGGTCAGCTGCCCGTTGCCGACCGCCCGCGCCACCGCCGGGGTTGTGGAGTAGGCCAGGAACACCATCAGCCCCACCGCGGTATGCAGCACGGCGGAGGCCAGCCCGACACCGGCGAGCTCGGCCACACCCAGGTGTCCGACGATGGCGGAGTCGGCCAGCAGGAACAGCGGCTCCGCGACCAGCGCCCCGAACGCGGGAACGGCAAGGCGGAGGATTTCCCGCCGGCGGGCGTGGGGCGTCAGCGTTGCTGGGGCCGGGGCTGGTTCTGGCACGGAACCACCCTAGCGGCCCTCCCGGCGTCCTCCGGCGTCACCCCTGTCCCACCCCGCTGTCACCGCGGGCCTCATTAGTTGACTTTTCAACTAAGTGTGAGCACAATATAACTTGAATCTTCAACTAAAGAGTTGACCCGCCCCCGGCTTTCCCATCGTCAGAACGGTATGTCATGAACCAGCCCACACTCACCACCGCGGCCCGCACGATCCTGCGCGTCGTCACCGGCTTCCTGTTCGCCGCCCACGGCTGGCAGAAATTCAACGAATTCACCATTCCCGGTACTCAGGCCGCCTTCGTGCAAATGGGTGTCCCGGCCGCAAACCTCGTCGCCCCGGTCATCGCCACCCTGGAACTTGTCGGCGGCGTCGCCCTGATCCTCGGCGTGCTGACCCGCGTGTTCGCAGTGCTCCTCGCCCTGGACATGCTGGGCGCCCTGTTCCTGGTGCATGCGCCGGCGGGCATATTTGCCGCCGCGGGCGGCTATGAGCTGGTGCTGCTCCTGGCCGCCGCGGCCCTCGCCGTAGCGCTCGTCGGCGCCGGTCGGGTATCCGTCGACAAGGCCGTCTTTGGCCGCAGCGGATCCAAGCTCAGCGCCCTGGCGTAGCCCCGGATCCAACGCGCACGACGGCGGGCAGTCATCTTACGGTGGCCGCCCGCCGTCGTCGGTGGCGGTCTGTGTGGCGCCCGGCGCCGCGATTATGTCGGTGGCCCCGAGGCGGTGTGGCAGCCGGTCAGTACACTCACTTCCATGAGTGAGACTTCCGCCAACGCCGTCACCCTGCGCTTCCTTGCCGCCCCCACGGACGTCGGCCACAGCGGCTCCGTGGACGCCGGGACGGTGCTCGAGTGGGTGGACAAGGCAGCCTACGCCGCCGCCGTCGGCTGGGCGAAGTCCTACTGCGTGACCGCCTATGTGGGGAATATCCACTTCGCGGATCCGGTGAACAGCGGCGACATGGTGGAGGTCACGGCAACCATCGCCTACACCGGCCGTTCCTCCATGCACATCCGGACCGTCGTCTCCTCCGGCGATCCCAAGGGCAGCCCCGCCACAATGCGCAGCCAGTGCATGGTGATCTTCGTGGCCGTGGGCGAGGACGGCAAACCGATTCCGGTGCCGCAGTATGAACCGTCGACGCCGGCCGAGATCGAGCAGCGCGACCACGCGCTGGCGCGGATCAAGGTCCGCGAGGACATCGTCCAGGCCATGAGCGGGCAGGAATACACCGACGCCGGAACCGCCGAACGCGTTACGCTGCGGTTCATGGCGGCCCCCACGGACGTGAACTGGGGCGGCAAGGTCCACGGCGGAATCGTCATGAAGTGGATCGACGAGGCCGCCTACGTGTGCGCCTCACGCTACTGCGGGATGGACACGGTGGCGGTCTTCTCCGGCGGCGTGCGGTTCTACCGGCCGCTGCTCATCGGCCACCTCGTGGAGGTGGAGGCCCGGCTGGTCTACACCGGGACGAAGGGCATGCACATTGCCGTCCACGTCCGCTCCGGCGATCCCAAGGGGCACGAACTGAACCTCACCACGTACTGCCTGACCGTCATGGTGGCCCGGGACGAGAACGGGACCTCCGTGCCGGTCCCGAGGTGGGTTCCGGTCTCCGCGGAGGATAAGCGGCTGCACGCGCATGCCCGGGAGCTGCTGGAGATCAGGGGCCGGGCACCCGGAAACCGGCTGCCCAACCACCTGCTCTAGAAGCCTCCGCCGCCGGCATCGCCCGCCATGTTGGCGAAGCGGGAGTAGTGGCCCTGGAACGCCACCACGATGTCCTTGGTGGGACCGTTGCGGTGCTTGGCGATCAGGATGTCCGCCTCGCCGGCGCGCGGGGACTCCTTGTCGTAGACGTCTTCGCGGTGCAGCAGGATGACCATGTCGGCGTCCTGCTCGATCGAGCCGGACTCGCGCAGGTCGGAGACCATCGGACGCTTGTCCTGGCGCTGCTCGGAGCCACGGTTCAGCTGCGACAGCGCGATGACGGGAACCTGCAGTTCTTTGGCCAGCAGCTTGAGTGCGCGGGAGAACTCCGAGACTTCCTGCTGGCGGGATTCGACCTTCTTGCCCGAGCTCATGAGCTGCAGGTAGTCGAGGATGACCAGCTTTAGGTCGTGCTGCTGCTTCAGCCGGCGGCACTTGGCGCGGATTTCCATCAGCGACATATTGGGGCTGTCATCGATGAACAGCGGGGCATCGTTCATCCGGCCCATGGTGGTGGCGATCTTGGACCATTGCTCGTCCTTGATGGTGCCCTTGCGAAGGTCCTGCAGGCCGATCGTGGCCTCCGCCGAGAGCAGGCGCATCGCGATTTCGTTCCGGCCCATTTCGAGCGAAAACATGACCGTGGCGAGGTTGTTCTTGATGGCCGCGGAGCGGGCGAAGTCCAGCGCGAACGTGGACTTGCCGACGGCGGGACGGGCGGCGATAACGATCATCTGGCCCGGGTGCAGGCCGTGGGTCAGTTCGTCGAGTTCATAGAAGCCGGTGGGGACGCCCACCATGCCTTCGCCGCGGTGCCCGGACGCCTCGATCTCATCCACTGTCGATTCCATGACGTCCTTGAGGACGACGTAGTCCTCGGCGGTGCGGCGCTCGGCCACGGCGTAGACCTCCGCCTGCGCCTGGTTGACCAGGTCCTCCACCTCGCCGTCCTGGCCGTAGCCGAGCTGGACGATCTTGGTGCCCGCATTGACCAGCCGGCGGAGGACGGCCCGTTCGGCCACAATCTCGGCGTAGTAGCCGGCATTGGCCGCGGTGGGAACGGTCTGGATCAGCTCGTGGAGGTAGGCCGGGCCGCCGATCCGGTTGATTTCGCCCCGCTTGGTCAGCTCATCCGACACGGTCACGGCATCGGCGGGCTCGCCGCGGCCGTAGAGGTCGATGATGGCCTCGTAGACGGTCTCGTGCGCCGGGCGGTAGAAGTCCTGGCCGCGCAGGATTTCCACAACGTCCGCGATGGCATCCTTGGACAGCATCATGCCGCCCAGCACGGACTGTTCGGCGGGGATGTCCTGCGGCGGCTTGCGGCTGCCTTCGGCCCCCCGGGTGCCCTCAACCGAGTCAAGATGCGTAACTGACAAAACTGCCGTCCTTCATAGTGTTCCGGCGGTGTCGCGTTCCCCGCCGGCGTTTAAGCCATCTGTTGTGGTGCCCGCGTTGCAGCGAAACGTGCCCCGGGCCCCCAGGCGCCCGCCGCTTACTTCCTATCAGCCCGCACCGACTTTTTGACCTGCCCGCAGGAGCTGCGCCGGCCATGCGGTGCCAGCCCGCCCGGCACCTCGCAGCGGGACCGGAAGTCGGTGCCGCCGCGGCTGGACACCCGCAACGTTAGCCCCCGATCGGGCAGGCTCCAACCCGGCTTCCCCGCACCCCTGTGGATAAGTTGTGGACTAACGGCCCCTGCTTGTGCACAGCCTGTGGGAACGGCTGTGGATAGAAGAATACTTTGCCGCCTAACATGCCGCTGACCTGCGGAAATACACCGTTTTCCTTGTGGACGAAAAAGAAATTGCACCAAGTTTCATCCACAGCTTGCACCCGGCGGCTGGGGATAGCGGCGGCGTACGGAGGCCACAGGCCGACGCAAATATGCGAATTTTGTGATGTTTGTCACCGGAAGGGGCGGAATTGACGGCCCTGACCGCGGCTTGTATGCGAAACCCAGAATGTGCTGTGGATAACTGCTATCTGGCATAAGCTGTGGCCATGGGCGACGTCTTGATAGTCATGCTGCCTGCCCTCATCCTCGCAGGCATCCTGTGGGCAGTAGCCGCGGCACTGAAACCACGCAACCTCGGCATCTCCGACGCCGAGCGGTACCAGCTGGAACTGGCCGTGCGCTCACGTGCCCATTACGAGGCCCAGGTGAGGGCCGCCATGGCCGCACGGGCGCGTGTGGATGCCTCAACCCGCCCCAGCCAGAACGCACAGCAGCAATCGCAGCAGGAGGAGCACGCCCGCGCGGCCCTGGGCGCCCGGCCAGGCTCCTTCAGCGACGCGGGACGGCCCGGTCACATGGGTGCCGTGCTGCCCGGCGGCCAGCTCAGCCCCCAGTTCACCCTGCAGCTCCAGTCCCTGGCTCGCTCCGGGCACAAGATGCAAGCGATCAGGCTGCTGCGCCAGGCCACCCATTCAGACCTCTTGACCGCCAAGAATTACGTAGATCGGCTGTAGCCCATGGAAGCCCTGCTCGTCCCCCTCTTGATCCTCGTGTTCGCGGGCGTCGCCGTCGTCCTGGCCGCCCGCGCCGTGGGGCGCCGCCGTCCGGCCGCCCGGCCGGACGAGGCCCCACAGCCCATCCGCAATTCGGCGGAGCTTGCCCGCACGGCCGCGGCGAAGCTGGATCAGGAGCAGCACCGCCGGCTGTACGCCCTGATCGCGCAGGGCCAGGCCATGGCAGCCATCAAGCTCTACTTGGAAGCCACCGGCGAGGGCCTCCGGGCCTCCCGGGACGCGGTTGGAGCCCTGGCCGCCCACCCGCAGCCGTACCGGCCCCGGCAGGCGCCCGAGCAGCCCGCCCACGACGACGACGAGGACGCGCCGCAGCGCTTTCCCTACCGGTACCGGGCGATTGCGAGCAAGGGAGAGATCACCCGCGAGGTCAGCAGCAACATGCTCAACGACGAGATTTACGGCCGGATCCGCACGCTGGCCAGGAGCGGCGACACCGAGGGCGCGGCGGCCGCGCTGACCCGGCACTCGGACATTTCCCTGAAGCAGGCCCGCGAGTTCATCGCGCTGCTCGAAGAATGACCGGCTGCACTGCGACGCGCAGCGCCTAAAAGTCGAACAGGTCCCCCAGCCAGCCTTCCTTTTTCTTTGGCCGGCGGTGGTCGTCAAAGCGCCGGTCATCCGGGCGACGGTCATTCCGGCGCGGATCCAGGTTGTAGAGAGGCGGCGGAATGTGCCCCGGCGGGGTCGGCGCCGCGGCGGGCGCGGGTGCGACCGGGCCGGGGCCGCGGTAACTGTCCGCCGCCCGATCGATGATCTTGTCCAGTTCGCCGCGGTCCAGCCACACCCCGCGGCACTGCGGGCAGTAATCAATTTCCACGCCGCTACGTTCGGTCATTACCAGGTCTACGGAATCCAGGGGACATTTCATGTACCGCACAACGACCCGGGCATCGAATAAGTTCAGCCCGGACGGCCAAGGCAGCGGCGGGTGGCCGGCGGCTCCGCTAGTTGCCGGCGGAGATGCCGGCGAGCAACTGCTCGAACGGCAGTGACTCCAGCGGCGCCTGCTGCTGCCGCGGCTGCGCACCGTCGAGCAGGCGGGTGAACTCCCCCGCCGCCCGCTCGATCCTCGCCGAGAGCGGGGTGCCGCCGTCGCCGGTCGTTCCCCAGTCCTGGGGCCCGGCGAAGACGCCCGTGGCGGCGGTCCGGGTGCGCAGGTAGCTGAAGAGAGGGCGCATCGCGTAGTCCAGCACCATCTGATGCCGGTCGGTGCCGCCGGTGGCGCCCAGCAACACGGCCTTGCCGTCCAGCGACTTGGGGTCCAGCACGTCGATGAACGACTTGAACAATCCGCTGTAGGACGCGCTGAAGACCGGGCTGACGGCGATGATGCCGTCGGAAGCCTCCACCCCGGCGATCACCTCGGCCAGGCGCGGCGCAGCGTAGCCGGTCACGAAGTTATTGGCGATCTCAACGGCCAGATCCCGCAGTTCGACGACGTCGACCGTCACAGCGTAGCCCGCGTTGGTCAGCTGGCGTTCGGCCGAAGCCGCCAGCTGGTCCGCCAGTAGGCGGCTTGACGACGGGACGCCGAGTCCGGCGGAGAGAACGGTGATACGGCGGGTTTCCACGGTGTACTCCTAGTTCGGATCCAGATCTGCAATGCCACTACATGCATTTGCATCTACCTGTAGAAGCGGCGGCATCACCCGTTTATTCCCTGCCACCGTCCACGGCGCCGGGGTTAAACGCGGAAGGCCCCCGCGTCCGGTTCCCAAGGGAATCCGGAGGCGAGGGCCTCCTGTGCAGTTCAGTCAGTCGAAAAGACTACTTACCTGCAACGACGTCGAGCTCGATCACAGCGGACACGTCGTCGTGAAGACGGACGTTGGCCTGGTAGGAACCGGTCGACTTGATGTGAGCCGGCAGTTCAACCTTGCGCTTGTCGATGCGGCCAAGGCCTGCGGCCTCAACAGCGTCGGCCACGTCGCCCTGCTTGACGGTGCCGAACAGGCGTCCGGTCTCGCCAGCCTTGACAACGAGCTTGACCGGCTTGGCCTGCAGCGCAGCGGCCTGCTTCTGAGCGTCTTCCAGGGAAGCGTGCTCGCGGGCGGCACGGGCAGCCTTGATGGATTCAACCTGCTTCTCGCCACCCTTCGACCAGGTCAGGGCGAAGTTGCGGGGCAGCAGGTAGTTACGTGCGTAACCGTCCTTGACCTCGACAACGTCGCCAGCAGCACCGAGACCGGTTACTTCGTGGGTCAGAATGAGCTTTGCCATGTTAGTTAATCCCTTCCTTAGCCGCGGCCAGCGCCGGAGTAAGGCAGCAGAGCAACTTCGCGGGCGTTCTTGATTGCCTGGGCGATCTTGCGCTGTTCCTGCACCGTGACGCCAGTGACGCGACGGGCGCGGATCTTTCCGCGGTCGGAGATGAACTTGCGCAGCAATGCTACGTCCTTGTAGTCGATGACAGTGATGTCAGCGGCCTTCAAGGGGTTGGACTTTGGTTTGGGCTTACGGAGTTCAGCCTTAGCCATCGTGGAGCTCCTATTCGATGGAGCCCGTGGATATTGATCCACGGGATGGTGGTGATCCGCGGCGGTCGTCGCGTGGCTGCCGTGCGGCTGCCTCGCGGGTCCCGACGTCGGACCTTAGATGTTGTTTAGAAGGGAGGTTCGGAATCCGGGCCGTTGCCCCAGCCGCCGCCTGCATTGCTGAACCCGGGCGTGGCCCAGGGATCATCCTGCTGCGCGGGCTGGTTGCCGCCCCAGCTTCCGCCGGAGTTGCCGCCCTGGCTTCCACCAGAGTTGCCACCGAAACCGCCGCTGTTGCCGCCGCCGAAGCCACCCTGGCCACCCTGTCCGCCGGAGCGCTGGGTGCGGTTGACCTTGGCGTTGGCGTAGCGCAGGCTGGGGCCGATCTCGTCGACCTCAAGCTCGATAACGGTGCGCTTCTCGCCTTCCTTGGTTTCGTAGGAACGGCTCTTCAGGCGGCCGGAAACGATCACGCGCATGCCCTTGGTGAGGGACTCCGCGACATTTTCGGCTGCTTCGCGCCATACCGAGGCGCGGAGGAACAGGGTTTCCCCGTCCTTCCACTCATTGGACTGGCGGTCGAAGGTGCGGGGAGTAGACGCGATGGTGAAGTTAGCTACTGCCGAACCTGACGGTGTGAACCTCAGTTCGGGATCATTGGTGAGATTACCGATGACCGTAATAGTGGTTTCGCCTGCCATCTACTGCCTCCTTGTTCGTTCCTGCGGGGTTAAAGATTGAGGGATGGAGCTGATTACTCAGCAACAACCTTCTGCTCTTCGGGGCGGGTGATCTTGGTGCGCATGATGGTCTCGTTGAGACTCAGCTGGCGGTCAAGTTCCTTGGCGGTAGCCGGCTCAGCGGTGAAGTTCACCACGGCGTAGATACCTTCGGACTTCTTCTGGATTTCGTAAGCCAGGCGACGACGGCCCCAGATGTCAACCTTTTCGATGGTTCCACCATCGGTCGTGATGACGTTCAGGAACTTCTGAAGCGTTGGCTCAACGGTACGCTCTTCGACCTCGGGGTCGATGATTACCATCAATTCGTAAGGACGCATATGTGAACCCACCTCCTTTGGGCTAAGCGGTTACGGCATTTCCGTAACAGGAGGTTCATTTGCGGTGTTTGTGCCGGGCATCGCCCCCGGAACGGAGGCAGGGCGCAGCACAGACTTCAACAGCTTAGTGCATCCCGGCCGGTTTCAGCGATTTTCTCCACCGCCACCGTAGGTCACCGGCGGCGGCGGCGGAAGCGCCCCCCGCAGGCATGTGGATAACCTCCCGGGTGCGTGTGCCATGATCGGGGCATGAGTACTGGTTCGCCCTCCCGTTCCACGGCAACGACGATCCACCGCAGCCGGCTGCGCTTCGCCGTCATGGTGCTTGCCGGTCTGCTGGCCGCCGGCGCTTCAGGGCTCGCCGGGCGCTGGGTGGAGGCCCCGGCGGTGGGCTGGAGCAGCGCCGCGCTGACCTATGTGGTGTGGGTGTGGATCGTGATCGGGCCGCTGGACGCCGCCGACACCCGGGCGCACGCCACCTCGGAGGATCCGTCCCGCCGCGTCACGGACCTGATGATCCTGGCCGCCAACGTCGCCAGCCTCGCGGCGGTGGCCGCCGTCGTGCTCGATTCGCACAGCAGCAACGACGGCGGATCGCGGCTCGGCGGGGGCCTGCTGGCACTCGCGTCCGTCGCACTGGCCTGGATGCTGGTGCAGACGCTTTTTACCGTCCGGTACGCCGGGCTGTACTACAGCACCGCACCGCAGGCAGGGTCCGCGGTGGGCGGCATCGATTTCAACCAGGACGAACCGCCCCAGTACACCGACTTCGCCTACCTCGCCACGAGCCTGGGGATGACTTACCAGGTGTCGGACACGGCCCTGAAAAACCATGCGATCCGCGCCGAGGCCCTCAAGCACAGCCTGCTGTCCTACCTGTTTGGCACGGTTATCCTGGCCGCGACCATCAACCTCGTGATCGGCCTCGCCGGCTCCTAGGAGACGGCCCGGGGTACCGGGTGGGAGGCGGTGCGGAAGAACAGTTCGGTGACCAGCGCCAGCCGGTGCGGGTCCTCGACGCCGCAGAGCTCGCGGGCCGAGTGCATCGACAACAGCGGAACGCCGACGTCGACCGTCCGGATCCCTAGCCGGGTGGCGGTCAGGGGACCGATCGTCGACCCGCAGGGCATCACGTTGTTGGAGACGAACTCCTGGTAGGGGATCCCGGCGTCGGCGCAGAGCCCGGCCCAGAGTGCCGCGCCGGCGGCGTCGGTGGCGTAGCGCTGGTTGGCGTTGATCTTCAGCAGCGGGCCGCCGTTCAGGACGGGCCGGTTGGCCGGGTCGTGGCGCTCCGGGTAGTTGGGGTGCACGGCGTGCCCGGCGTCGGCGGACACGCAGAACGACGCCGCGAACGCCTGCCGCCGCTGGCTCGCCGTCGCCCCGAGCCCGTCGGAGATCCGGACCAGGATGTCCTCCAGGACCGGGCCGCAGGCCCCCGAGCGCGAGGCGGAGCCGATTTCCTCGTGGTCGAAGGCGGCCAGCACGGCGATCGGCCCGTCCGCCGGGACCGGTCCGGACGCGTGCGCGATGAGTGCGGCGAGACCGGCATGCGTGGCGGAGAGGTTGTCCAGCCGCCCTGAAGCGAAGAACTCGCCGCGGGCACCGAACACGGCCGGCGCCTGGGTATCCGCAATAACGACGTCGTAGCCGCCGATCTGCCCCGGATCCACGGTGGCACCGGGCACCCGGTCCGCGAGGAGGCCAAGGAGGTCCGCGCCGGCGGGGTCGCCGAGGCCGAAGACCGGGTTCATGTGCTGTTGCTTGTCCAGGGCCAGGCCGTCGTTCACGGCGCGGTCCAGGTGGATGGCCAGCTGGGGGAAGCGCAACAGCGGCCCGGTGGCGGTGAGGTGCTCGGTGCCGTCACGCATCACCAGCCGCCCGGCGAGCTGCAGTTCGCGGTCAAGCCAGGAGTTGAGCAGCGGCCCGCCGTAGACCTCGACGCCGGCCTGCAGCCAGCCGAACTTGCCGGTGGTGGCCTTGGGCTTGAGCTTGAACGACGGCGAATCGGTGTGCGCGCCGAGGATGTTGAAGCCGGTGGCGGGTCCGGCACCCGTCGGCGTCACCCAGGCGATGAGGGCGCCGTCGCGGACCACGTAGAACCTGCCGGCGGAACCCGCGGCGGCCGCGCCGTCCCAGGCCTGCAGCTCGTCGAGGCCGGTGAATCCCGCGTCGTCCAGCCGGCGGGCGGCCTCGTGGACGGCATGGAAGCTCGACGGCGACGCGCTGACGTACGCGCCGAGGTCCTGGATATGGTCTGCGGCTGTGGCGGAGGAAGGCATGGCTCCGAGTCTAGCGCCGGCGCTAGACCGTGACGTTGAGTCCGGCCGTGTACCCGCCGGTCACCGAACCGGCCATGGTGGCCAGCTGGTAGATCCCCCCGTCGTTGCCAAAGACGTTGTCCGACTTCAGCGTGGTCCGCGGGAAGTTTCGGGCACTCGATTCGTAGCCGGCCGAGGCGTAGACGTCCCTGCAGGCGGCGTCGGTCAGCGCGATTTGCGAGACGGTGAGGATCTGTCCGGCCGAGGTGGCGTTGCTCATGGACTCGAAGACTTCGAAATGGATGTGCGGCCAGCGTCCGCTGTAGGCGCCAGGGAAGATGGTGGTGAAGGTGACCTGCCCGTTGGCATCGGCCTCCTGGACGCCGCGGAGGTAGTTCTCGTTCTTCAGTCCGGCGTCGTACATCGAGTATTTTCCGTCCTTGTCGCAATGCCAGGCGTAGACGGCGGCGCCGGCCAGCGGTGCGCAGCCCTTGGCGTTGTCGAGCAGGGTAAGGGTGACGGTCAGGGTCACGCCGTCGGCCTTGGTGGACGAGGTGCCGAAGCTGGCGGTGATGTCCTTCCGGACCACCCCGGATGCCGCCAGGGCGTTCGGCCCGTTGGATCCGTCGCCGGGGAACGGTCCGGCCGTTTCCCTCGGGATCTCGACGCCGCATTCGGCGATGGCGCGGGTCAGGGTGGGTGAGGCGGAGGCCGTGCCGGCAGCCGCCGCCGTCGAACCCGGCGCCGTGGCGGCCGCCGCCGTTGAGGCCGCCGAGGGCGCCGCGCCCGTGGAGGAGGCGGCACCGGCCCGGGAGCCGCCAGGGGTGCAGGCGGCGAGGGCCGCCGCGGTGCCCGCGCCAAGGAATATGCCCAGCGAGCGGCGGCTCATCAGCGTTCCGAGGTCGAATTCCAGGCCGCGGTCGTGGTTGGGGTGCGGTTCGAGCGGGGGCGGGGTCGAGGTGTCCATGCCCCCATGCAGCCGCGCGGCGCTGTGCCAGGGCTAGGGCGCTGCTGTGGCCGCCCTGTGGCCCCGCCGATCACCGGACATGCCCTCCCGTGGCTGCCGCCGATGGGCATAAAGGCAATATGTCCATCCGCGGCCCCCGGCGCAGGGCATGTCCGGTGGCGCGGCATGTCCGGCGGACCTTAGGCCGGGCCGACGCCGGCGGTGGCTTCCTCGCTGGGGGCATCGGCGGCGGAGTTCGGCCCCGGCTGGGCGGGAGCGGAGGTGCTGTGCTTGCGGTAGCGCCAGAGCCCGATTCCGACCACGACGGCGGCCAGTGCCAGTGAGAGCAGTAGCGATTCGCGGGTGGAATCGAGTACCACCATGCCCACCAGCAGCGCGACGATGCTGACAATCGCGACCCAGGTCAGGTACGGGAATAGCCACATCTTCAGTTGCAGTTCCCGGGCTGCGGTGCCCATCCGGCGGCGCAGGATCAGCTGGGAAACGGAAATGACCAGCCAGACGAACAGGGCAATGGCGCCTGAGGTGTTGACCAGGAACAGGAAGACGGTGTCCGGGGCGATGTAGTTCAGGCCCACGGTGATGAATCCCACCACGGTTGATGCCAGCACGGCGGCGGCGGGGACGCCGCGCCTGGAGATCCGCATCCACGAGCGGGGTGCATCGCCGCGGCGGGAGAGCGAGAAGAGCATGCGGCTGGCGGTGTACAGGCCCGAGTTGAGGCAGGACAGCACGGAGGTCAGCACAACGATGTCCATGATGGTTCCGGCCCCGGGGATGCCGAACAGCTCGATCACGGCGACGTACGGGCTCTTCGCCACGGACGCGGAATTCCATGGCAGCAGGGTCACGACGATCGCGATGGAGCCGATGTAGAACACCAGGATGCGCCAGACGGTGGACTTGACGGCTTTCTTGACGGCGTCGACAGGGTTTTCCGATTCGCCGGCGGCGATGGTGGCGATCTCGGCGCCGAAGAAGGAGAACACGACCACCAGGATGCCGGCGAGGACGGCGCCGGGGCCGTTGGGCATAAAACCGCCCTTGCCGGTCAGGTTGTCCAGGCCGGGGGCCTGGACGCCGGGTACCAGGCCGAGGATCGCGGCGGCGCCGAAGAGCAGGAACAGCACGATCGCGGCGACCTTGATGGAGGCGAACCAGAACTCGAACTCGCCGTAGGATTTCACTGAGCCGAGGTTGGTCAGGGTCAGCAGCACCATGAGGACCAGCGCCCACACCCACTGGTCGATGCCGGGCACCCAGCGGTGCATGATGGCCGCTCCCGCCGTGGCCTCAATGCCGAGCACGATGATCCAGAACCAGGCATAGAGCCAGCCGATGCTGAAACCGGCCCAGCGGCCAAGGGCCTTGTCGGCGTAGGTCGAGAAGGAACCGGTTTCGGGATTGGCTGCCGCCATTTCGCCAAGCATGCGCATGACGAGGATGACGACGAGGCCGGCGGCAAGGTAGGCGACCAGGATGCCGGGGCCGGCCTGCTGGATCGCTGCGCCGGAGCCGACGAAGAGCCCGGCACCGATGACGCCGGCGATGGCGATCATGGACAGATGCCGTGGTTTCAGGGATTTGGAGAGTTGCTGGTCAGCCTGCATTAAGCGCCGTCCTTCGTGGGTGGTGTCGGTCCGTGACCCGCGCCAGGCGATGCCCGGGACGGATGTGCAGTGGACCACAGTGTCGTTTCACCCTAGACGGCAAAGGAAACGCGATGTTCTGTGCAATCCCACAGATTACGCCGCGTGTTTTGGGGCGGATCTCCAGTGGGAGGGCCTCCCAGGCAAGGCCTGATGCCTCACCGGCAATTCCGCAATGTGCCGGAAACCACTGTTTCGGGACCTTTGGGGTAGGGGCCGGGGGCGCGCCAGCCGGCCGGCGCGCCCCCGTGACTTCGGACTAGACGTCCCGCTTCTTGAGCAGGATCCCGGCCAGCAGCACCGGGACGACCACCCACGCGCCCAGGACCAGGGCGGCCTGCCAGGCCTCCAGGGTGTCGGGGAGGTGCTCGGCGGCAGTCATCGGGGCCAGCGTGTTGGACGGGATGAACTTGCGGAGTTCCTTGACGAAGTCGCCCTGGATGATCTGCAGCGCGATCGGCAGCACAAAGAAGATCCCGACGAGGCTCATGATGCCGCCGGCGGAGTTGCGCAGCAGGGCGCCCAGGGCCATGCCGATCGCGGCCACGGCGGCCACGTAGCCGCTGTTGATCAGCAGGGTGCGGTAGTAGTGGCCGCTGGAGACGTCCAGGGTGTGCCCGTACTGGTCGAAGATCGGGACCGCCACGAGCCCGGCGAGCCAGAGCGAGAGTGCCGTGACCAGGAAGGCCGCAACGATAACGATGAGGACCTTGGCAAGGTAAGCCGGGATCCTCTTCGGCACGGCCGTGAACGTGGACCGGGCCATTCCCGTGGTGAACTCCGAGCTGATGATCAGCACGGCCAGCGAACCGAGGATCAACTGCGCGAAGGAGATGCCCGCGCTGGGCGCGGAGGCGGCAATGTCGCCCTGGGCGGCTAGCGCCGCGGCACGCTGCGGGTTGGCGCCGGAGGACTGCAGCGCCTGGCCGATTCCCCAGGCAGCAAGGGCGCCGACCCCCACAATGACCACGATGGTAGCGCCGAGCAGGATCAGCGTGGACAGCAGGGTGCGGAACTTGATGAATTCGGAGTTGAGCACCCGCGGGAAACTCGGTCCGGGGCCGGTGCTGAGGCCGCTGCCGGCCCGGTCGGTTGCCTGGTTGTTTGAGGCGCCGGAGTGAGCCCCGCGGCGGGACGGGGTGGGTTCGAGTGTGGTCGAGCTCATGGCTTAGTGGTCTCCGGCCTGGGCGGGGGCGTTGGCGCCCGTGGTGATCAGCGAGTGGTATTCGACCTCATCCTTCGTCAGCTCCATGTAGGCCTCCTCGAGGCTGGCCTGGAGCGGGGTGAGTTCGTAGATCATGACGTGGTTGTCGAGGGCGGTGCGGGCGATGTGCTTCGGCTCCAGCCCCGTGACCTCCAGGAGTTCGTTGTCCTGCACCTGCACCGAGACACCGGTGCCGGCCAGCAGGCGCACCAGATGGTCCGGCTGGTCGGTGCGGACCCGGGTGCGGCCTTGCCCCTTGCCGTTGACGATCTCCTGGATCGGGGCGTCGGCGATGATCCGGCCGCGTCCGATCACGATCAGGTGGTCCGCCGTGACGGCCATTTCGCTCATCAGGTGGCTGGAGAGGAACACGGTGCGGCCCTCGGAGGCGAGGTACTTAACGAGGTTGCGGACCCAGACCACGCCTTCCGGGTCGAGGCCGTTGACGGGCTCGTCCAGGATGACGGTCTGGGGGTCGCCCAGCAGCGCCGCGGCGATACCAAGGCGCTGGCCCATGCCAAGGGAGAATCCGCCCACCTTCTTCCTGGCCACCTCGGCCAGCCCGGTCATTTCGATGACGTCGTGCACGCGCTTCTTCGGGATGCCGTGGGTGGCGGCCATGGCGAGCAGGTGGTTGTAGGCCGAGCGGCTGGTGTGGACCGCCTTGGCGTCCAGCAGGGCGCCGACGTCGCGCAACGGGGCGTGGTGCCGGTTGAAGGGCACACCATTGACGGTGACCGATCCCGACGTCGGCCGGTCCAGTCCCATGATCATGCGCATGGTGGTGGACTTGCCGGCGCCGTTGGGGCCCAGGAAGCCGGTGACCCGGCCGGCCTCGACGTTAAAATTGACTCCGGCGACGGCAGTCTTCTCGCCGTACACCTTCGTCAGGCCTCGTGCTTCGATCATGGAAGCGTTCCTTTGCGTAGCGTGTGGTTGTGTACGCCCCACGCTACCGAGGCAATGTCGCAAATTCGCCGTTCTCAGGGTTGTTTCAGGGGCGAATCAGGGTGGTTCCCAAGCAATGGCCGGCCGTCAGTCGTTCTGCTGCGGCGTGTAATAGACCATGCCGCCGTGCTTGACCGAGAACTCCACGGCCCGGACAGCGGGCATGACTTCGCCGTCCACCGCCAGCACCATGGTCGAGTCGCCCGGTTCCACCCGGATCCGGCTGGCTTCGCGCAGGTGGGTGATCCGCGAAGTGGCCACGGTGCCGGTCAGCACGGCCCACAGCAGGCGCAGGCGCGCAAACGACTCGTCCGCGGTGATCATGCGCAGATCCAGCACGCCGTCGTCGAGCACCGGTCGGACCAGCGGCGCATGGTCGCGGGGATAATAGCGGCCGCGGCCGACGTAGAGGATCCAGAGCTTGTGCCGCACGCCGTCCACCACCAGCGTGCTCGGGGTGCCCGCGGCGAAGGTCCGCAACATGGCGACGACCCCGGCCAGCGGCTTGCCCAGGGCCGGCTGGAGCTGTTCCCGGCGCCGCACGAGGTTGGGGTACAGGCCGATGCTGGCCGTGTTCAGCATGGTGATCTCAAGCTTCTCCGGGCTGTCCGGCAAACCCCGCTCCACCGCGACGTGGCCGATATCGGCCCGCGCAGCCTCCCCGTTGCTTGCGGCGTCGACGGCGATCTGCAGGGTGGGGGTGCCGGCGTCGCGGGCAAAGTGGTTCAGCGTGCCGCCGGGCAGCACCAGGAGCGGCACCGAGTGCTCGACGGCAGACGCGGCGGCGGTGCCCACCGTCCCGTCACCGCCCCAGACGCCGAGCGCGACGACGCCGGGCCGGGTCGCCACGGCCTCGATTGCCGCGGCGACATCCTCGTCCGGCCCGATCTCCTTTATATACGCCTTAGGGAATACTTCTTGCAGGGCGTCGGCCGTTTCCTCGGCGTAGGAGCCGCCCAGCGTGTTGACCGCGATTCCGAGCCCCTCCCCGTCGGGGAGCGCCGGCGCCGGAACGGGGGTGCGCTGGACCGCGGGGAACGGGGGCCGGACCGGCCACCAGGTACGCGTCACGAGCGCCGCCCCCGCCCCGATCGCGGTGCCGAAGAAGACATCGGAGGGCCAGTGAGCCCCGGTGTGGACCCGGGAGTAGGCAACGCCGGCGGCGACGGGCGCCACCGCGGCGCCCAGTGCCGGCCGGACCAGCCCCACGCCGAGGGCGAAGGCAGCGGCGGAGGCAGAATGCCCCGACGGCATGGAGGAACTGGTGGGCTGCGGGTGGACGAAGCGGAAGACCGGGAGATGCTCGGGCAGCGGTCGGGCCCGCGGCAGCAGCGTCTTGAAGACCAGGTTCGTCACCGCGGAGGCCACGCCCTGCGCCAGCACTCCGTGCAGTGCCGCCCGCCGGGTCCTGCCGGGAAAGAGCGCCATCACCGCGGCTATTCCGAACCAGAGCTTGCCGTTGTTCGCGGCCGCCGAGAGCCGCCGGAAGAAGTCGTCGTGGCCTCCGCCGGGTAACCGGGAGACGGCCCGGACCAGTTTCCGGTCGAGCTTCTCGAGCCGGCCAGGCGCTTTTCTCAGCATGCTTCGCATTTCCCCAGCCTACTGCCGAGCCCCGCTAGGATGAGGCGATGACCCGAGTGTTGGATCCCCGGCATGTGTCCCCGGGCCGCCTCCTCGCGGCCTGCACCGCAATGCTGGCCGTCGCGGCGGTGCTGGGCGGCCTGCTGCTCGCCGACGTGGCCAGCCCGCCGTTTCTGGGCCTCGACCACGCCTGGGCCGGGTTTGTCACCGGGCTGCGCAGCCCCTTCTGGGACGGAACCAACGCCTTCCTGAACATCGCCGGCTACCGCGGCGTGCTGTTGCTCCACGGGCTGCTGGTTGTGGCGCTCCTGGTCCGACGGCGGCCGCGGGCTGCCGTCTTCAGCGCGGCGGCGGGGGTGGCCGTACTCATTCTGACCCAACTCCTCAAGGCCGCCCTGCTGCGCGAACGCCCGCACAACACGGTGGTCCTGACCGATACGGGGTCCTTCCCGTCCGGGCACGTCGCCTCGACCACGGCCTTCGTCCTGGTGCTGGCGCTCCTGATGGCGAAGGCCTGGGTCTGGCTGGTCGCCGGGGCCGGCACCGTGGCCATGATGATCAGCAGGACGTACCTGTCGGCGCATTGGCTGACGGACACCGTCGGTGCGCTGTGCCTCGCCGCGCCGGTGGTGCTGCTGCTCTGGCTCGGCTGGCAACAGAGCTGCATCAGGGAGAACGCCGACGCCAGGCGGCTGCTCAGCTGGCGCGCAAGGGCTTCGCGGCGCCGGCGAGCAGCAGCGCCCCCAGAATCGGCACCCCGATAGCGAGCAGCGCCAGCCGGATCCCGGTGAGGTCGCCGAGGTAGCCCAGCAGCGGCGGCCCCGCAAGGAACGCGATGTACCCGATGGTGGAAACCACCGAGACGCGCGCCGCGGCGTACCTCGGGTCATCGGCCGCGGCGGACATGCCCATCGGGAACGCGAGGGCGGCGCCAACGCCCCACAACGCGGCGCCGGCGGTGGCGAGCCAGATATTCCCGGCAAAAACGAAGAAGCCCAGTCCGGCCGCTGCGGCGGCCATGCTGGCCCGCAGCACCGCCACCCTTCCGTACACGTCGATCGCGCGGCCGCCGAAAAAGCGCATGGCGGTCATCGCCAGCACAAAAGCCGCGAAGAGCAGGGCCCCGGTGGACTGTTGGGCGCCCAGGCCGTCCACGGCGGCCTTGGCGATCCAGTCGTTGCCGGCACCCTCGGTCAACGTGGCGCCCAGGACGACGACGCCGATCAGCAGGGTGCGGCCGTCCCGCCAGGCCGAAGCGGCCCGTGGCTTCCCGGCTTCCCCGGCGGCCGGGCGCGGCTCCGGGGCATGCGGCAGGAAGTACCGCGGGGCCAGCGTGGTCAGGACCGCGACGACGGCGGCAATCGCCAGCAGGTGCGCCGGGAGCCCGACGCCGAGGCCGGACAGTCCCGCGCCAACCAGCGCCCCCACGAAGGCGCCGCCGCTGAAGGCAGCGTGGAACTGCGGCATGATGGTGCGCCCCAGGCGGTGTTCGACGTCGGCCCCTTCAATGTTCTGGGAGACGTCCCAGAGGCCGATGCCGATGCCGAGGAAGAAGAGCGAGACGGCCGTTCCGGGAACGGCTGCGGCGGCGAGGGACAGTGCCACGCCGGCACCTGCGACGGCGGCCAGCAGGCCGGCGGCGCGCACGGTGTTGGCGGTTCCGAGCCGCCCCACCACGAACCCGGCGGTGGGCAGCGCGATCAGCGAGCCCACGGCGACGCACAGCAGCAGGGTTCCCATCTGTCCCGAGGTGATGTGCAGGATCTCGGTCACCGCGGGGATCCGGGCGGCCCAGCTGGCGAAGACGAGTCCGTTGATGCCAAAAACGAGGAAGGTCGCGCCGGCGGCGGCTTTCAGTTCCGGTGCGCTGGCGGTTCTGGTCATGGGTTCACTGCTCCCCCGGGTTGTGGGCACTCAGCGGGCACGCTCGACGCGTTTTTCGTCCCAGACCGGTTCGGCCGATTCGTAGACCCTGCCGTCCGAGCCGAAGACCAGGAAGCGGTCGAAGGTCCGGGCGAACCAGCGGTCGTGGGTGACGGCCAGGACCGTTCCCTCGAAGTGGTCGATGGCCCGTTCCAGGGCCTCGGCCGAGTGCAGGTCCAGGTTGTCCGTGGGCTCGTCGAGCAGCAGCAGGGTGGCCCCGGAGAGCTGCAGCAGCAGGATCTGGAACCTCGCCTGCTGCCCGCCGGAGAGGGACTCGTACTTCTGCTCCGACTGCCCCGCCAGGCCGTAGCCGTCCAGCGCGCCGGCGGCCGCCTCGCGGGCCAGCCCGGAGCGGTGTTCGTCGCCGCGGTGCAGGATCTCCAGCAGCGTCTTGCCCAGCAGGTCGGGCCGGACGTGGGTCTGCGCGAAGAATCCGGGCCGGATCCGGGCCCCGAGTTTTACCGTCCCCTCGTGCGGGACTTCGGCGATTTCGACGTCGGAGACCGGCAGGTGCTCGCGTTCCGGATCGGTGCCGCCGGTGGCCAGCAGCCGCAGGAAGTGGCTTTTTCCCGAACCGTTGGAGCCAAGCACGCCGACCCGGTCGCCGAACCACACCTCGGTGGAGAACGGCTTCATCAGTCCGGTGAGCTCCAGCCTCTCCGCCACGATGGCGCGCTTGGCGGTGCGGCCGCCCTTGAGCCGCATCTTCACGTTCTGCTCGATCGGCAGTGCCTCGGGCGGGCCGGCTTCGAGGAATTTCGCCAGCCGGGTCTGCGCCGCGTGGTAGCGGTTGGCCATGTCGGAGCGGAACGCGGCCTTGTTCTTGTACATATTGACGAGTTCCTTGAGCTTCACGTGCTCCTCGTCCCAGCGCTTGCGGAGCTCCTCGAAGCGGGCGTTGCGGTCCGCGCGGGCGTCCACGTAGGAGCCGAAGCCGCCGCCGTGGACCCAGGCGCCGGCACCGTTGATGCCTGGTTCCAGGGTCACGATGCGGCCCGCGGCGTTGTTCAGCAGTTCGCGGTCGTGGCTGATGAAAAACACGGTCTTTTTCGACTCGTTGAGCTTCGCCTCGAGCCAACGCTTGCCCGGGACGTCAAGGTAGTTGTCCGGCTCGTCCAGGAGCAGCAGCTCGTCCGGTCCGGCGAACAGCGCCTCGAGCACCAGCCGCTTCTGCTCGCCGCCGGAGAGGCTCGACGCCGGGCGGTGCTGTGCGCGGTCGAAGGGCAGGCCGAGGGCGGCCATGCAGACCTCGTCCCAGACGGTTTCGACGTCGTAGCCGCCGGCGTCGCCCCAGTCCACGATGGCCTGCGCGTAGGCCATCTGGGTGGGCTCGTCGTCGTGCTCCATCATCGCCAGTTCCGCCTTATCGACGGCGTGCGCGGCGGCCGCCAGCGCGGGCGGCGCGGCGGAGACCAGCAGGTCGCGGACGCTCGATTCGTCCCGCACCTGGCCGACGAACTGGCGCATGATGCCCATGTTCCCGGACCGGCCGATCACGCCTTCGTCCGGGACGAGGTCCCCGGAGATGATCCGGAACAACGTCGTCTTGCCGGTTCCGTTGGGCCCGATCAGCGCCGTCTTCGTGCCGTCCGGGACCTTGAACGTCACCCCGTTGAGCAGCTGGGTGCCGTCGGAGAGGAAGTAGTCGATGCCGGATACGTCAATATGAGCCACACTGCAATCCTCCCACGGCCGGTGCGGCCGAAGGCGGCGGAACGCCTGCCTCAGCCCGCGGCGGTGAGGAACTCCTTGAGCAGCGGCCCGGACGTGGTGGCGCCGAGGCCGCCGTCCTCGACGAACACGGCCACTGCGAGGTCCCCGTGGACGGCCACGATCCACGCATGGGTCTTGGGCGGGTTCTCCTTGCCGAATTCCGCGGTGCCGGTCTTGGCGCCCACGGGTGCGCCGGGCACGGAGGCCAGGAAGCCCGCGTGGCCGGAGGTCACCACGGCGCGCATCATGTCCGCCAGGGAGGCGGCTTCGGCGGCCGTCACCGGGGTGCCGGCGGACTTTGCGGGGGCGGGGGCCGACGTCGAGGGCCCGGCGGTGGCCCCGGCCGACGGCGCGGGGCTTCCGGCCGCGGCGGCGTTCGGGTTCAGGACCAGCACGGGGGCGACGGGGGCCCCCTTGGCCACCGAGCCGGCCATGATGGCCGCGGCGAGCGGGGACATCAGCACCTTGCCCTGGCCGATCATCGAGGCAGCGTGCTCGGTGCCGGTGGCCTCGCCCGGGACCGAGCCCAGGAAGGCCGCGGCGCCCAGCGTGGGCGCCTCCACGGCGACGCCCAGGGACGTGGCCGCCGATTCCAGCTGGGCCTGGCTGACCTTTTCCCGCGCGTTGATGAAGGCGGTGTTGCAGGAGTGCGCGAAGGCGTCCCGCAGGGTGACCGAGCCCAGCGAGGATGCTGGGTAGCCCTCGGCATTCTTGAACGTCCGGCCGTCCACCGTGAGGGTGGCCGGGCAGTCCACCGTGGCGTCCGGGGTCATGCCGTTGCGGAACATAGCCAGCGAATCCACGATCTTGAAGATGGACCCTGGCGCGTACTGGCCGAGCATGGCCGTGTCATAGCCGTTGCTGCCCGGCCCCGAAGCGGCGGCCAGCACCGCTCCGCTGGAGGGCCGCAGCGCCACGATGGCCGACGCCGGGCCCACCTTGGCCAGGGTGTCCTCGGCCAGCTGCTGCAGCTTCGGGTCAAGGGTCGTCTTCAGCGGGGTTCCGGGTTTCATCGGTTCCTGGAAGAGGACACGGCGGCCGCCGTTGAGCTGGGCCTGGCGCTGCTCAGCGGTGAGCCCCGCGGTCTGGGCAAAGACCTGGACGCCGTCCGTGCCGCGCAACTGGGCATCGTATTGCTGCTGCAGGCCGCCGGTGCCCGTGCTGTCCCCGGCTTTGAGCGCACCGCCGGATTTCTCGATCTGTTCGGCGCTGGCCTCGGCCACGCTGCCCAGCAGCGCGCGGGCAAAGGTGCGGGAGGGCGCGAGGGGGAGTGAATCGGCGATGGCGCGGGCGCCCGGCACTGCGGCGATCTGCTCGTCGGTGATGGTCCGGCCATCCTGGCGGAGGGTGATGGCGGTGACAAACGCCTCGGCGCCGGCTGCCTGGACCTGCTGGGTGTAGGCGGCGGGATCGGCGCCCACCAGCTGGGCGAGCTTGGCCGCGGAGGCGGCGGGGTCCGCCGAACCCAGCCGGGGCTTGTCGATGCCGACGTGGACCACGGGCCGGTAGGTGACCAGCTTTGCGTCGGCGGCACCCAGGATCTCGGCCCGTTGCGGCGCCTCGGTCGAGGTGCCAAGGATCTCAGTGTCGGCCAGTCCGGGCACCAGCAGCCCCGGGCTCCACACGGTGAGCCATTTGTCGCCCGACTTCTTCAGCTGGGCGGAGACGGAGTACTTCCATTCGGCGGCGCCGATCTTCCAGCTGTACTCCAGGGGCACGGTCGCGGTGGCGGCGTCCAGCTTGAGTTCGCCGCTCTGGACCGCAGGCTTGACCGGGTCCAGCCCCTTGAAGACCTCGTGGAGCTTCTCGTTCGCCGCCACGGAGTCCTTGCCTTCAAAGGGCACGGCGCCGACGTCGAGCGCGGCCACCGCGGACGCGAGCTGCTTCGCGGCCTCCTGCGCGCCGGCCCGGCCGTCGTCGCAGGCCACCAGCGAGGCGCCGAGAAGGAGGCCCACCAGGCCCAGTGAAAGCTTTTGAATTTTCCCCATTCGCGCCATTATGCCCTGTGCCAGGGACATTGCCGTGTCACCGGGTCGGCCCTAGCCCCGGCGGATGATCCGCCGCTGCGTCGCCACGGCGATGGCGGCCGTGCGGTTGTCCACGCCGAGTTTCCCGTAGATATGTACCAGGTGCGTCTTCACCGTCGCCTCCGAAATGAACAGCTGCCGGGCGATGGCCCGGTTCCCCAGGCCGGTGGCAAGCAGCTCGAGCAGCTGGATTTCCCGGGCGGAAAGGGCCGGCTCGGGGTTCCGGATCCGGCCCAGCAGCCGTGCGGCGACCTCCGGGGCCAACGCGGTCTGGCCCGCGGCGGCAGCCAGCACCGCCTGGCGGATCTGCTCCGGCGGCGCATCCTTGAGCATGTAGCCGCTCGCGCCGGCCTCCACCGCGGCGAGGATGTCCGCGTCGGAGTCGAAGGTCGTGAGTATCAGTACGGGCGGTGCCGGCGTCCCGGCCTCGCCAGCCTTAATCCTGCCCGTTGCCGTGACCCCGTCCATGCCCGCGCCCATCTGCAGGTCCATGAGCACGACGTCGACCGGCTCGCCCAGGGTGTTCAGCCGCGCCAGCGCGGCGAGGGCGGCGGCGCCGTCGGCGGCCTCCGCGGCGACGGCGATGCCCTCGAAGCCGGCCAGCATGGCCCGCAGGCCGGCCCGGACCACGGGATGATCGTCGACCAGCAGGACCCGGATCTGGTTCACCGTCCCGCCTTCCCGGGCGCACCGGCCGGCGTGCCCGGTGGTGTCCGCCCCTCGAGCGGCAGCCGGATGGCGACGACGGTCCCTTCGCCGGGGGCGGACTCAAGGTCCAGGGTCCCGGCCAGCGCCGCCACCCGGTCCCGCAGCGACGCCAGGCCGAAGCCGGATCCGTCGGCGCGGTTCGGCACCGCGGCGGGGTCGAAGCCGGCGCCGTCGTCGAAGATGTCCATGGCCACCTCGGAGCCCAGGAAGGACAGGGTCACGACGGCGGTTCCGGCGTTCGCGTGGGTCCACACGTTGGCGAGGCTGGACTGGGCAGCCCTCAGCAGGGTGGTCCGGTACGGGTTGGGGAGGTCCGCGGGGGTGCCCTCCACCTCAAGCCGGCAGCTCAGGGCCGCGCCGCGGGCGGCCGCCTCCGTTTCGGTCTGCGCGCACAGCCGGCGCAGGCTGTCCACCAGTGAACTTTGCTCGAGGTCGGGGGACTGCAGGCCGCGGACGAAGTTGCGCGCCTCGGCCAGGTTGGCGGCGGCGGTGTCCTGGACGGTCCGGAGCCGGTTTCGGGCCAGTCCCGTGTCCCCGGCGTCCAGCGCCTGTTCGGCCGAGCGTCCCATCAGCACGATGCTGGAGAAGCCCTGGGCCAGGGTGTCGTGGATTTCGCAGGCCAGCCGGGTCCGCTCCGCCAGCGTCCCGGCGTCGTGCTGGCTGCGGGCCAGTTCGGCGCGGGTGGCGCGGAGTTCCTCGGCTGCCAGCCGCTGATTCTCCGCCTCCAGGTAGAGCGCCCGGTAGGCCAGCCCGGTGACCACGGCGAAGGCCGCGCCAAAGGCCGGCCCGAGCACGATTGGCAGCTGCAGCTGGCTCCCGGCCGGCCCGCCGTTGTGGAACCACAGGGCCGCGACGACCATCATGGTGCTGGCCGCGATGGCGGCCAGCGCCGGACCCCGCGGAAGCACGTGCAGCTGCAGGAAGAACAGCGGGAAGGCCAGCCAGACGAAGTCCGCGCTGCCCCAGACCAACAGCAGCCAAAGCAGGCACACCGCGGCCAGCCACCAGGCGGACAGCGGTCGTGGGTCGAACCGGCCGGGCCGGACGGAGTGGCGTTTCTCCAGTACCGTGCCCGCAAGGTAGACGCCGGCAAGGCAGAGCACCAGACCGACCTGGAGCCACGCCGCTCCGTGGACCCCGGCGGCCAGCAGCCGCACCAGCGCCACCAGCAGCAGCACGGCGAAACCCACGTGCAGGCTGACCCGCAGGACGCGGAGGATCACGGCTGCTCCGGTGAAGTCGTGCTCCGCAGCGCCGCTTTGGTCCTCCATGCTTTCAGCCTAGCCCGGAGCCGGCCGCAGGCCGGACAACAAAGCCGGACAACAAAGCCGGACAACAAAGCCGGACAACAGGCGGCGGGCGGCCACAATCAACCTTTTGGTTGACCGGCGGATCAACCAGGTGTCCGCCCCGGACCATCCGGACGCCCGATGTCAGGCCGCTCCCGCGGCGCCAGAGTGGAAGGACGCCATTAACCACCGCAAAGGACACCAATGTTTCTCGCCATCCGCGACATCCGCTTCGCCAAGGGCCGCTTCGCCCTGATGGGCGGGGTCGTTGCCCTGATTACCCTGCTGCTCGTGATGCTCTCCGGACTCACCGCAGGACTCGGCAACCAGTCAACCTCTGCCATTGCCGACCTGCCGGCAGATCACATCGTTTTCGGTGCACCGGCCGGCACCAGCCCGAAGGCCTCCTTCACCGAATCCGAGGTCACCGGCACCCAGCTGGCCGCCTGGGCCGCCCGCGACGGCGTCAGCAGGGCCGAAGCGCTCGGCATCAGCCAAACCCGCCTGCAGGCCCTCGGCGCGGGCGGAGACCCGGCCGGCACCGCCAACGTGGCAGTCTTCGGCGTCGACTCCGGCGGCCGCCTCGCCCCGGCCCCGGTCGCCGAGGGCACGGTGGTGGTGGGGTCCGGACTCGCCAGGGAACTCGACCTCGCAGTCGGCAGCCGGGTGTCGGTGGGCGGCACCGAACTCGCGGTTTCGGCCGTGGTCCAGGAGCAGTGGTATTCGCACACCGGCGTCGTCTGGACCACCTTGGCCGATTGGCGGAAGCTGGCCCATCTGGCCGGAGGGGACGCCGTCGCCACCGTGATCGCGGCGAGCTTCACCGACGGCGGCGCGGACGTCCCGGCGGCGGACCAGGCTGCCGGAACGGTCAGTGCCAGCCGGGAGGGTTCCTTCCAGGCGCTCGGCTCCTACCGCAGCGAGAACGGGTCCTTGATGCTCATGCAAGCCTTCCTCTACGGCATCTCGGCGCTGGTGATCGTGGCGTTTCTGACCGTGTGGACGGTACAGCGCACCAGGGACATTGCCGTCGTCAAGGCCCTCGGCGGTTCCTCGGCGTACGTGCTCAAGGACGCCATGGTGCAGGCGGCGGTCGTCCTTGTCGCCGGGGCCGCCGCCGGAGGTGCGGCCGGCGTGGTCGGCGGCCTGCTGGCCGCACAGGCGGCGCCGTTCCTCACCACCGTGCAGACCACCCTGCTGCCCGTCGCCGGGATTGTGGTCCTGGGACTGGCCGGCGCGGCGCTGGCAGTGCGCGGCATCGCCCGGATCGACCCGCTCCTGGCACTCGGCGGCAACTAACACCCGCCCATCCCGCCCGTGCGCTGCCCCGGCCGCTAAAAACATTCCCTGAAAGGCATATAAATGGAACCCGTCCTGAACTTCAGCCATGTCACCCTCGAATACCCCGACGGCGAGGGCACCTTGCGTGCCCTCGACGACGTCAGCCTGGAACTGCGCCGCGGCGAATTCGTCTCCCTTGTGGGCCCGTCAGGTTCCGGAAAGTCGTCGTTGCTGGCCGTGGCCGCCACCTTGGTGCGTCCCACCGCCGGATCCGTCCTGGTGGCGGGCCAGGATGCCGCCGCGCTTCCGGACGCCGGGCGGACGTCACTCCGCCGGGACAGCATCGGGATCATCTTCCAGCAGCCGAACCTGCTGCCGTCGCTCACCGCGGTGGAACAGCTTCTGGTCGCCGCCCATCTGCGGGCCGAGCCGTTGGTCGAGGCACGGCGGAAGGCCGTGGAGCTGCTCGGGCGTGTTGGCCTGGCGTCGGTGCTCGACAAACGTCCGCACCAGCTCTCCGGCGGGCAGCGGCAGCGCGTGAACATCGCGAGGGCCCTCATGGCCAGCCCGGCGGTGCTGCTGGTTGACGAGCCCACGGCGGCGCTGGACCGCGGCCGAAGTGAGGAGATTGTCCGGCTGCTCCGCCAGGTCACGGACGAATTCGGCGTGGCAACCCTGATGGTCACGCACGATACCGGTCTGGTTTCCTTCACCGACGCCGTGGCGACCATGCGGGACGGCCGCCTGTCGGCGGGAATCCTGGCTGCTGCGTCCTAGAACCCCAGCGCCGGCGCTGGCAGTCCGAATATGTCCTTCAAGGCATGTTTGGCCGCGTGGAAGCCCGGCATACCGGTGACACCAGGCCCGGGCGGGGTGGACGAGGAGCAGAGGTACAGACCCGGAACGGGTGTCCGCCACGGTACGGGTCCCAGCACAGGGCGCCGGAGCAGGCCGCGCAGATCCATCACCCCGGCGCTGAAGTCGCCGCCAACGTAGTTCTCGTTGTATCCGGCCAGTTCCGCGGCCGTCGTCACGCGGCGGCCCACGACCAGGTCCCGGAAACCCGGGGCGAAGCGCTCCAGCTGGGCCGTGACTGCCTCGCCCATATCCACGGTGGATCCTGCGGGAACGTGGCAGTAGGTCCACAGAACCTGCCGGCTGGCGGGGGCGCGTCCCGGATCGAAGCGGGAAGGCTGGGAAACCAGGACATAGGGCCGCTCGGGATGCCGGCCGGCAGCCACAGTGCGTTCGGACGCGGCGGTTTCGGCCCGGGTGCCGCCCACGTGGACCGTGCCGGCGTCGGCGAGTTCGGGGGCGGCCCACGGCACCGGGCCGGACAGGATGAAATCGACCTTGCAGGCGGCGTTGCCAAAGCGGAACGACTCGAGCGCGCGGCGGTACCCGGCCGGAAGCCGGCTGCCGGCGATCCGAAGCAGTCCCGGCGGGGCGACATCCAGCAGCGTGGCCTTGACCGGGGGCAATTGTGCCAGCGAGACGATCCGCGCCCCGGTTTCCACCACCCCGCCGTGGTCTTCGATGTCGGCCACCATCGCCCGGGCGATCGCCGCCGAGCCGCCCACCGGGATGGGCCAGCCGCCGGCGTGGCCCAGCGCGCCCAGCAGCAGGCCGGCTGCCGCGGCGGGCAGCGTCGGCAGGGGAGCCACGGCGTGGGCGGCCACCCCGCTGAGCAGTGCCGGTGCGAGCTCGTCGCGGAACCTCACTCCCCACAGGGCCGAGCCCTGCTCGATGGTCCGCAGTCCGAAGACGGCTGCCGCCAGCGGGTCGCGGGGCACCCGGAGCAGCTGGTTGAGGGTGAGATCGGCGATCCCGTCCAGCCGGTCAAGCAGGGGCGCCATGAGCCGGCGGTAGGCCGGGCCGTCGCGCCCCAGGGAGGCCACGGTCCGCTCCAGCGAGCGGTACCCCAGCGCGGCACGCCCGCCGTCGAGGGGTGCGCCGTGGGAGAGCACCGGGACCTCCAGCCGGAGGCGACGAGACAGTTCGAACTCGCGGAAGAACGGCGATGCCAGGGCCATCGGGTGCACCGCTGAGCACACGTCGTGGAAATGGCCTGGCTCGATGAGCTCCGCAGTGCGAAGCCCCCCGCCCACGGTCGCAGCTGCCTCGTAGACGTGCACCGCCAGCCCGGCCCGCGCCATCGTCACGGCGGCAGCCAGCCCGTTGGGCCCGGAACCTACGACGGCGACGTCGGGCACCCGGATCAGGCCCCGGTGCGGGCGCGCCGCCACGGCAGCACGGATGCCGAGGGGCGCAGGAGATCCAGCCGGAGCCAGTCCGCGGCCCGGTCGAAGGGGCCGCCGTGGGGATCATCAGCGCCGTGGCGGCGAACGACGTCGTATCCCGGGTCGCAGATGTCCCACACCACCCGCGCCATCAGGTAGCCGGTGGCGAGCATGTGGGCCAGGACTGCGAGGACGTAGTAGGGCATGTCGATGTTGTGCTGGGCGGCGCCGCCGCTGGTGACCTGACCGAGGTACATCCAGATGGCGGCCCAGTGCAGCCCCTCGACGGCCTGCCAGATGAGGAAGTCGCGCCACCGGGGCCGGGCCAGGGCCAGCAGCGGGATCAGCCAGATCACGAACTGCGGCGAATACACCTTGTTGGTGAGGATAAAGGCGGCCACGATCAGGAACGCCAGCTGGGCCAGCCTCGGCCTGCGCGGGGCCGCGAGGGCCAGGACCGCGATCAGCACGCAGGCCACCAGGAAGAGGTTGAGGGCCGAGGCGTTGATGGCCTCGGCCTCCAGCGGCTTCCAGCCCAGGCGTCCGGCCACGAGGTTGTAGGCGAACCAGGGGGAGCTGTAGCCCGCCGGCCGTGACTCCGTGAACTGGTAGAAGTACTTCCAGCCGGCCGGGTCGGTGGTGGCAGCCGGGATGTTCACGGCCAGCCAGGCGGCGGCGGCAGCGGCGGCGGTGACAAGGAAGGCACGGACCTTGCCGGTGCGGATTGCCAGCAGCACCACCGCGCCGAGGACCAGCAGCGGGTAGAGCTTGGTCGCGGTGCCGAGTCCGATACAAAGGCCGGCGAGCAGCAGTTTGTTCTTCGAGAAAAAGTACATGCCAAGGGCCAGCAGGGCGACGGCCCACATGTCCCAGTTGATGAAGCCCGCGAGGACAATGCCGGGGGCGAGGGCCACCATGGCGGCGTCCCAGGCCCGGCGCCGCGCGGTTCGTGCGGTGGCCAGCACGGTGACGATCCAGACGGCGGCGATCAGGGTGGCGTTGACGTCGAAGTAGGCCAGGACGCGGGAATCGCTGACGCCGTGGCCGGGGACCAGGAGGGCCGTGGCTCCGGCGATGAACCCCATCAGCACGGGGTATTCGAAGAAGCTGCCTGCGGTGACGAAGGGAAAGGCGCCGTCGCCGAGTCCGCGGTTCCGGAATAGCTCGGGGAAGTCCGAATAGCAGGTGGCGTAGAACTGGCTGGGGGATTCCCAGCCGTTGCCGCGGCAGTAGCTCTTGAGCAGGATCCCTAGCAGGGCGGCGAGGACGGTGAGTAGAACCAGGACCCGTTCGACGGTGAAAAAGCCGGGGGAGACGATGCCGGGGGCCGTCCGCCAGCCAAGCGGGCCGCCGATGAGTTCGGTGAAGTTCCGCAGCAGCAGGTCACTGCGGCTCGGGACTACCAGTCGGGTCCGCTTGCGGTTCCCCGGCGGCTTTGTCTCCTGCATGCCTCGAGCTTACCGGGGCGGCCGGGCGGTTAAACGGGGGAGCCCACGCGTCGCCGCGTGGGCTCCTTGCGGATCGGTTCCAATCGCTGTCACCAGTTCCTCCTTCGCTGGGCGCATTTCTCTGCCAGGTCGGGCCGGATCGCCGCGACATCAGCGGAGACGTCCCAGCTGGTACATGGCGAGGAAAACCTCTTCTCGCCGCTGTTCCAGCAACTGGCCGTTGAACTGCGTCCCTTCCCGGCGAACCTGGTTCGGGTTGAAGACAAGTACCTCATGCAGTTTTCGGATCATGGTGGTCACCTCCCTTCGATGGTTCCGGCGGAGAGATAGGCGCCGCCGGGTGGCGGCTCGTGCGGTTGAACTCGTTGCGATAGTCACGCTGGACCTTTCATTTGCGGCAATGGAAAACAATTGGGCATGCCAATTAGAGCCTTTTAAAATCGGTGAAATGAGCCTCGAAATTGGGCGCGAAAATACCGGGCACTAATGAGGTGGTTTCGCGGCCGTCAAGAACGACCGCGAAGGAATGGCCCCCGTACGCAATGCGCTGCAGCCCCAACAAGAAGCTGGGTTCCGAACTATGGGGTGATGGCGCAACCGCGAAGGTCCGCTGGGTCCGACGTTCCTTCCAGGCATTCCGTGAAGGAAAGCCCTGGCAAGCTACCGACTCCGGCTTCAGGCCGGGAGCGGGGGATTAGCAGGCGGAAAGTCCGACTTTCGGGCGCGCGGCAGCGTCAGAGGCCGGGGTGGCGGTGAGGGTGTACATCCATCCGCGAGTCAAAGTAATCATTTTCCCAACCTCCTTTTCTGTTCTGCCGTAGCTCCGGCTGACTGGCCGGGCGACGCGCGCCGGGACCCTGGCAAGACGCACTGGGGTCAGGAATAAAAATACACCATGAATGCGGCCATTGACCACATAATTCATAAAGATTCTCGGAAAAACTTTTCCCCGCGGACTATATACACGGACTTTATAGTCCCCAGCGGACGACGGCAGGGGTCTTCTTATCCCAGCCCAGGGTGCACACTTTCGCGGTGCCGAGCACAAAGTGACGGCCCTCGTGGGCGTCGAGGCCAAGCCACCGCGCGGTCAGGATCCGGGAGAAATGGCCGTGCGCCACAATGAGCACATTGTCCAGCCCGGATTCAAGGACGCGCGCGACGATTTTGTCCGCGCGGGCCGCGACGTCGTCGAGGGATTCCCCGTTCGGCACCCCGTGCGTCCAGATCAGATAGTCGGGGTTGTCCTTGCGGATCAGGTCGGAGCTGATGCCTTCGTACTCGCCGTAGTCCCATTCCACCGCGAGGGGTTCCAGCTGGGCGTCGGGGAAACCAGCCAGCTCCGCCGTCCGGCGTGCCCGGCGCAGCGGCGAGGTCAGCACAAGGTCGAAGTCGACGGCGTCGAGCACCTTCCGCGCTTCCACGGCCTGCTGCTCGCCTTCCACCGTGAGCGGGAGGTCGGTGAGGCCGGTGTACTGCCCGCTCTTGGACCATTCCGTTTCGCCGTGGCGCAGGATCCAGAGCTGCGGGCGGGGCCCGCTCGAAGGTGCAATCACTTAGGACTCCTCTGTTGGGGAAATATCGACGGCGGCAGCTTCCGGCTGCGCCGCCCACCATTCGTGCAGCTTTGCTTCGGCCACGGCCGGATCCAGCGGGCCGTGTTCCATCCGCTCTTCCAGAAGGAACTTGTAGGCCCGCCCCACCACGGGACCCGGCTTGAGTCCCAGCAGGGCCATGATTCGGCCGCCATCGAGGTCGGGACGGACGGCCTCGAGGGACTCCTGCTCCCGAAGCGCCGCGATGCGCGCCTCCAGGTCGTCGTAGGCAAAGGCCAGCCGCTCCGCCTTGCGCTGGTTACGGGTGGTCACATCCGAACGGGTCAGGCGGTGCAGGCGCTCCAGGAGCGGTCCGGCGTCGGTGACGTAGCGGCGGACAGCCGAATCGCTCCAGCCGGCGTCGCCGTAGCCGTAGAAGCGCATGTGCAGTTCCACCAGCCTGGCCACGGCCTTGATGGTGTCGTTGTCGAAGCGCAGCGCTTTCATCCGCTTGGAGGTCAGTTTGGACCCGACCATGTCGTGGTGGCGGAAGCTCACCGCACCGCCGGGCTCGAAGCGGCGCGTCGCGGGCTTGCCGACGTCGTGCATCAGCGCCGCGAACCGCAGCACGAAGTCCGGGCCGGGCACGGGACCGTCAGCCTCCGATTCCAGCGCCGCGGCCTGCTCCAGGACCTGCAGCGAGTGCTGGTAGACGTCCTTGTGGCGGTGGTGCTCATCGGATTCGAGGCGCAGGGCCGAGACTTCGGGCAGCACGAATTCCGCCAGCCCGGTCTCCACCAGCAGGTCCACGCCGGTCCGGGGCCGGGCGGCGCAGATGAGCTTGACGAGCTCGTCGCGGACCCGTTCGGCGGAGATGATCTTGATCCGCTCCGCCATTTTTGTCATGGCCTGGCGCACGTCCGGGTGCACCGTCACGCCCAGCTGGGCCGCGAAGCGGGCGGCACGCATCATCCGCAGCGGGTCATCGGAGAAGGAGTCCTCCGGGGAACCGGGCGTGGCGAGCGTGGAGGAGTGCAGGTCCCGGACCCCGCCGAAGGGGTCGACCAGTTCCATCGCCGGCAGCCGCAGGGCCATGGCATTGATGGTGAAGTCCCGGCGCAACAGGTCGTCGGTGAGGGATGTTCCGAACGCCACCACAGGCTTGCGCGACTCCGGATCGTAGGCCTCGGCGCGGTAGGTGGTGATCTCGATCTGGAACCCGGCCTTGCGCATGCCGATCGTTCCGAAGGCGCGCCCGATCTCCCAGTAGTTGTCCGCCCATTTTTTGATCAGTGCCACGGTCTGATCCGGCGTCGCGTCCGTGGTGAAGTCCAGGTCCGGTGAGACCCGGCCCAGGAAGAGATCACGCACCGGACCGCCCACCAGGGAAAGCTCATGACCGGCGTCGACGAAGCGCTGCCCAAGTTCGAGGACCACCGGGTCCACCTGGAAGTCGACGGTGTGGGAGTCAGTCTGGTGATGTGCGTGCGCCATAGTCTCTTAAGCTTGTCAGAAATCCCGGCCAGCACCACACCGGAGCCCTCCACGATCCGCCGGAGGCCGCGGCGCGGACCGGCAGGGACGCCGCGCCGGTTTTCTGCCCGGCCACGTTCCCGTCATGTTTAGGTCATCAAGTCAGGGCAAGAGTCGTTAGAGTGGACTTCATGGCCCATCCCGTACCGAGCGCTCCCGGCAGGAGGACAAACGCACCGTTGCCATCGGCAATAGGTGCCAACGTCGCGCCTGCGCAGCACCCGGGACCGGCTTCGCTGCCGACCGTCGAGGAAATCTCTGCCGGCGGCGTTGTGGTGGACACCTCCGACGCCGAGTTGCGGGTTGCCATTATTGCCCGCCTCAACCGCGGCGGACGCCTCGAGTGGTGCCTGCCCAAGGGCCACCCGGAGGGCGAGGAAAGCAACGAGGAAGCCGCAGTCCGCGAGATCGCGGAGGAAACCGGGATCGAAGGCAAGATCCTGGCGCCGCTCGGAAGCATCGATTACTGGTTCACCGTCAGCGGGCACCGCGTCCACAAGACCGTCCACCACTACCTCCTGCAGTCCACCGGCGGGGAACTGACCATCGAGAACGATCCGGACCAGGAAGCCGTCGACGTCGCCTGGGTCCCGCTCCACGAACTGGCCCGCAAGCTCTCCTTCCCGAATGAGCGCCGCATCGCGGACCTCGCCCGGGAAGTGCTCCCCGAACACCGCTGAGGCATCCCGAGGGGATGCCACACGCCGCACCGGCCGCGCTCCACGGCGCGCCGCCCGGGGTGCTCCCTTGCGCGGATTGCGCACAAAAGCACGCCCGGGTGAGACGATGAAGACAATGTCTGCAGCCAAGCCCCCTTCAGAAAAGCCCGCCCCCTCCGGGGCGGCCGCCGCCCAGGCCGCCCATCCCGGAGAGGCGCGTTCCAGCGCCGTCATGGCCGCCGGAACGTTGGTTTCACGCTTCCTGGGCTTCGGGAAGACCTGGATGCTGGCAGCGGCCCTCGGTCTCGGCTCGACGGTTACCGACACTTTCATCAACGCCAACAACCTGCCGAACCTGATCTTCCTGCTAGTGGCCGGCGGCGTCTTCAATGCCGTCCTCGTGCCCCAGATCATCAAGGCCAGCAAGGGACCGGACCGCGGCGCGGACTACATCAGCCGGCTGCTGACCCTGGCGGTCGTGGTGTTGCTCTCCCTGACGCTGCTGGTGACGCTGCTCGCACCCTGGGTCATTGAGTTGACCACTCAGGGCTACTCGCCGCAGCAGAAATCGCTGGCCGTCTCGTTCGCGTTCTGGTGCCTTCCGCAGATCTTCTTCTACGGCCTGTACGCCCTGCTCACGCAGGTGCTGAACGCCAACGGCGCCTTCGGGCCCGCCATGTGGGCCCCGATCCTGAACAACGTGGTCGCCATTGCGGGCCTGGGCATGTTCATCTGGATCCTGGGCGCCAACGCCGCCAACCCGCACACCATCGACAACTGGGGGCCCTTCCAGACCTTCCTGGTGGCAGGGTTCTCCACCATCGGCGTCATCGCGCAGACCGCCATCCTGCTGGTTCCCGTCTTCCGGTTGCGGCTGGGCCTGCGGCCGCGCTTCGGCTGGCGTGGCGTGGGCCTGGGGCAGGCCGCGAGGCTGAGCGTCTGGACGCTGGCCACCGCCGCCGCCGGCCAGCTGGCGTTCCTCTATGTCATGCGCATCGCCACGATCCCCGGTGCGGAGCGCCTCAGGCTCGAACGCGCGGGCGACCACGCCGCGGCGGCCACCCTCCCGGGCAACGCCGTGCTGGAAGTGGCCAGCCAGCTTTACCTGCTCCCGCACTCGATCATTGCGCTTTCGCTGGCCACGGTGCTCTTCAACCGCATGACGCGGGCCTCCCAGGACGGCAACCGGGCCGAGCTGCGCCGGGCACTGTCGCACGGTCTGCGCACCATGGCCGTGGCGACGGTCTTCGGGGCCCTGGCGCTCTTCGCCCTGGCCGGACCGCTGGGCATGTTCTTCTCCGGGGAACAGCGGCAGGACGGCGTCATGCTGGCCCAGACGCTCACCATCCTGGCCCTTAGCACCCCGTTCATGAGCGCCAACTTCATGATGTCGAGGGTGTTCTACGCCAATGAGGACGCCCGCACCCCGTTCTTCATCCAGCTGGTGCTGGCCGCGGTCAACGTCGTGGCGGCCTTCTTTATCCAGTACCTGCCGTTCGACCAGATCATCTTCGCCATTGCCGTCCTCTACACCGGCGGCAACATCCTCTCGGTCATCGTCAGTGCGTTCTTCCTGCGCCGGCTGCTCGGGCACCTTGATGGGCCGCGGGTCGCCAGCTCTTACATCCGTATGGGCTACGCCGCACTCGGCTCGGCCGTGGCCGCCGCCGGCGCGCTGTGGCTCATGGGCAGCTACCGGCCCGACGGCTTCGCCTGGAGCAGCAGGCCCGCGGCCCTGGTGACGATCGTCGTCGTCGGCCCCGTCATGCTCGCCGTCTACTTTGTCCTGCTCAAGGCCCTCCGCGTCACGGAGCTGCAGGACCTGCTGCAGCCGCTGCTCGGCCGCCTCCGCCGTGCCCCCGCCGCCGCTGAAACGCACCCCGAAACCGGACCGGAGACCGGCGCCGGAGAGGCAGTGGCGCACGAGGCTCAGGCCCCCGCCCATACGATGCCCCAGCGGGCCACCACCTCGGTGGACACCGGCCTGATCCCCCGGATCTCGGGCGAATTCGACGCGGCTTCCTTCCGCGCCGGCCCGGACCTCCGCGACGACGGCCGCGGCTGGGGGGCCGACGGCGGCTACCTCCCCGAGGAGGAGCTTCCCGGCACCGCCCAGGCCACCCAGGGTCGGTCCGAGATACCCCTGCCGGGCCGCCGGACGTATCAGGGGCAGGCAGGACACAACCCTTACTTCCCGTTCGGCCGGCGGAAGAAAAAATAACCCCACTGCGCTTCCGGATGCCTGAATCACGCGGCGCGGACACTGCATCGGCTAGGATCGAAGACTAACAAGGGGAGTTGCAGACCTGGGGTCCACCGGCTTACCGGGGGGCCTGCGATGACTGTTGACGTCATCAGGGCCGGCAGTTCCCGGACAGTCTAGGAGGAACCCGTGTCCCACCCGATCGATGTCGGATCAGTACTTGGCGGCCGCTACAAGGTCACAGCCACGGTACTGACCTCGCATGACCAGGATCTGGTGCTGGACGGCGTGGACCAGGTGCTCAACCGCCCCGTGAGCATCCTCGTTGCCGGCCCGGGAAACGCCGACCAGGTGGCCCAGAGCGCCCGCGAGGTGGCAACGGGTGAACGCCCCGGCCACGTCCAGATCCTCGATCTCGGGGTCAGCGACGCCGCCACCTACCTCATTACCAACCACACCTCGGCCGCTGACCTGCTGGACCTGGTGGTCAGTTCCAACCCGCCTTACGTCGAGCCCTTCTTCACCGACACGCTGGGCAGCGAAATCTTCGGCCAGGCGCGCTCCACGGAACCCGAGACCTATGACGGACTCTACGACGACGAGGAAGTCGAAGCCGGGTACATCAATTACGGCGAACAACAGCGCCAGGCCGGACTTCGACCCACGACGCCGTCGGCCCCTCCGCAGCGCGTTCCCGCCCCACCGGAGGCCTCTCCGGCTGCTGGTGCCGGGGGCGCAGGCGCCGGTGCCCGTGGAGCCGGCGCAGCGGGGGCTGCCGCTGCCGGTGCCGCCGGTGTAGCCGCGGGGGCCGCCGCCGCAAACTCAGCCAGGTCCCCCAAGACCGCGCCCCAGGCGGCCACGCCGCAGCCAACGGCGGCCCACCCGGTCCAGCCCGCCCAGCCAGCCGAGCCCGCGGCCCAGGCATCCCCGGCCGGGGAGAAGCCGAAGGTCTCCCTCTGGGAGGACGAAAATTACGATTACGCCGAGCCTGAGCAGCGGACCACCTCGTTGGAGACGGCCGGCTCAAAGGGCGCCGGCGCCGCCGCCGCACGCTTCCCAGCCTTCGCCCGGAAACGTGCGGTGGAGGACGATTACGCGGACTACGACGCCAACGACGATAACAACGATGACGAGCCCCGGCGCGAGCCGCGGTCCATGCGTTGGCTCGTGGGCGCCCTGCTGGCTGCCGTGCTGGTCATCGGCCTCATCTTCGCCGTCACCAACCTGGGCGGGCTTTTCAAGGGCGGTGCGCCAGAAGCTGCCAAGACCACCACTGCCGCTGCTACCCCCACCCAGTCGGGCACGGCGTCGGCGAGCCAAAGCGCACGGCCGGCAGCCGTGCCGCCAGTCATTGAGTCCGTCACCCGCCAAGGCAACTTCGACTTCGCCGCCACCTACGACGGCGATCTGGTGAAGACCTATGACGGCAACGCCGCTAGCTACTGGTCCGACATGGAATTCGCCACCGACAGCTGGGGCGGCTTCGCGCCCGACGGCGTTCCGCTGATCGTCAAGCTCAAGAGTCCGGCCCAGATTTCCTCGGTGACCCTTAGCCAGCTCGGAGCCTCCGGCGGCAACATCAGCGTCTTCACCAATGACCGGCCCTCGCTGGACGGAGCCAAGCAGGTGGGTAGCAACAGCTTCACCTCGCCGGAGCTCACCATGCCGCTGCCGGAGCCCGTCACGGCGCAGTATGTGATCGTCTCCATCAAGAGCCTGCCCAAGCTGGCCGCACCCAAGACCCGCTACGGCTACGGCTTGCGCCTGGCCGAGATCAAAGTCCAGTAACCGGCCCTCGCAACCCGGGCCGACACACCCCGGTTTCCTGTGCCCACCGGTACCCTGAGTACTTGTGGATGCCTTCGCTGTGACCGGCATCAGCGGAATATTCGCGCCCGCACGGCAGTTGTGCCATGTGGCCGGCCATCCAGGCGGGCGCATCGACAAAGGAAGAGGTTCACCGTTCAGTGAGCAACGCAGAAAACACCGCGTCCGAAGTACGTGATGTCATCATCGTCGGCTCCGGCCCCGCGGGCTATACCGCCGCGGTGTACACGGCACGCGCCAACCTGAAGCCGCTGCTCCTGGCAGGGTCGGTGACCGCCGGCGGAGAGCTGATGAACACCACCGACGTCGAGAACTACCCGGGATTCCCGGACGGCATCATGGGCCCGGACCTGATGGAGAACTTCGAGAAGCAGGCAGAACGCTTCGGCACGGAAATCCAGTTTGAGGACGTCACCGCACTGAATCTCGACGGCGACATCAAGACCGTGACCATCGGCACGGGGGAGACCTTCCAGGCCCGGTCCATCATCCTGTCTACCGGATCTGCTTACCGCGAGCTTGGACTCGCGAACGAGAAGCGCCTCTCGGGACACGGTGTGAGCTGGTGTGCAACGTGCGACGGTTTCTTTTTCAAGGATCAGGACATCGCCGTCATCGGTGGCGGTGACTCCGCCATGGAAGAGGCCCTGTTCCTGACCAAGTTCGCAAAGTCCGTCACCGTGGTCCACCGCCGCGACACGCTGCGCGCCTCCAAGATCATGGCGGACCGCGCGCTGGCGCACGAAAAGATCAGCTTCATCTGGAACACCGGCGTGGAGGATGTGCTCGGCGAAGAAAAAGTCACCGGTCTCCGGTTGAAGAACCTTGTTGACGGCACCGAGACCGAACTCGCCGTGACCGGCGTCTTCGTGGCGATCGGAAACGATCCCCGCACCGACCTCGTCAAGGGCAAGCTGGACCTGACGCCAGAAGGCACCATCGCCGTCGAGGGCCGCACCTCCAAGACGAGCATCAAGGGCGTTTTCGCCGCCGGCGACGTGATTGACCCGACCTACCGCCAGGCCATCACCGCCTCCGGCTCCGGCTGCGTCGCCGCTCTCGACGTCGAGCACTACCTCGCAGACCTCCACGCCTAACCAGCGCGCGGCAAGCAACCCAAGAGAAAGGCAAGGTTATGAGCAACGCTAAAGACGTAACAGACGCCAGCTTCAGCACCGACGTACTGGGGGCCGACAAGCCCGTTATCGTGGACTTCTGGGCAGAATGGTGCGGACCCTGCCGCAAGCTCGGTCCCATCCTCGACGAGATTTCCGTCGAGTACGCCGAGAAGGTCAACGTCGTCAAGGTGAACGTCGACGACAACCCGGCCATCGCGGCTGAATACGGCATCACCTCCATCCCCGCTGTGTACCTGTTCCAGGGTGGCGAAGTAAAGGGCACCGTCATCGGCGCCAGGCCCAAGCAGTTCTTCGAAAAGGAATTCGCGGACGTTCTGTCCTAGTCGGCAACACTCCTTTCCGGATAGCCCCCTGAAGGGGTGGATCCGAATGGCGGCTCCCTCTCCATGAGTGGGGGCCGCCTTTTCGTTTCATATGGTTCGACGTCTTGGCGGCGCACGGTGTTCGCGGATTCCGTGTCATGCGTGCCTCTGGACGTTGTCCCTCAAGGGGCCGCCACGCCCGAGGCGCAACGAGTTGCGGCTGATTAAAGACGTATTCGGGCGGCAGCGGCGCTGGTTTGTTGATCGTTTCTGTTCTGCACCTTGGGGGCCTTAGTCCAGGTCCGATAGCGGACGTAGTCAAACGGCAAGGTACTTTGCGCGCGGTCAGAGTTTGGTCTGCTTTGCGCCTCGCAGGTGCTGGGCACGCGCGTGTCTGTGGGGATATCCCCGTGCCTCGTGCACCCTGCAGCGCGGTTTGAGGACATGCGACGCAGCCGGTCCGGCGTCGGTGTTGGGAGCCTGAACCATGTGGGCGGCGCTATGCAATCAGCAGCATTTGGTCTCATGAACCCGCTCGCTGGACGTGTGGGGGAGTCGGGATCCGGGGGTCGGTGCAAACGAGCACCACGGTACCGATAGTGCCACTATGTTTCACGTGAAACACTGCCCGCGGACCGGCGGGCCGTGTCAACTTCACGCAGTCCCCAGGACCTAGAGTTGTCAGCGCCACGGCTCCTGTTTCGGGTCGAGATCATCTCCGCATCCCTTTTGTCGATGTTCCGAGAGATTGTGTCGGCTACTTGTTGTGCGTGTCCCGGGGCAGCACGTGCACCACTTTACGACTAGGCATAGCAAACGTGGCGTCGGCAATGTTTCACGTGAAACCGTCGCCCCACAGGGGCATCCAGGCTGCTCGCCGGGCAATGGTAGGCGTGCAGTTGCCTCGGAATCCCGCGTACATCGGCGGCATTCGGTTACGGTATCCGACGCGCGGCGCAACCTCCAACGCCCCTGTGCCTGAAAACCGCGCTACAACTAGCGCCTGGCAAGCGTTATCCCCGATGCCTGCATAGATCCACACGGATTCGCCGGCCCGTTTCACGTGAAACATCCAGCGCGTATGGTGGCCAGCCATCAACACAGTTTCACAAGTCCTGGAATTGCACATCGGTCACCCACATGGACTATTGATAGTCCGCTATCAAATATTGCCCCATCCGCATCCCCACGGATGTGGGCACCGTTTTGAGCTCGCCGTTCGCGGCCTACCCCGGGCCAAATCGTCGTGGGACTGCAGGTTGCCTGTGGCGGTCTGGTTTCCGCGCCGCCCCTGAAAACGCTGGGCCGAAGTCTGGCAACAGCGGTTTGAGTCGCCGCGCCCCCATTGCACAGGGAAGTGTACGTCGCATCCTCAGGAACACCGAAGCAGACCCGGGGGAGACGCATCGAGCCCAGCGCCACTTTGCTGGGAAACGACCAAGTCGTCGTTGAACACCAAAGGGGGCGTGTATGTCTCCCGGGGGCAATGTTTCACGTGAAACGGGTGATCGAGTTTAGACACCCAACGGCCGACATTACTAGAGTGTAGGAACCCACCCGGGCAACGCAATGCGCCACGAAAATTTCCCCTACTAATCGACTCCGGATCCTGGTTGGGTCCCACACCCAGCCCGTCAGCGTACCCCACCCCAAGCCCACAAAAGTCCTGGGAGCACCGAGTGAGGGGCAACACCGCCCGCCGTGCGAATTCGGGTTAGGGCCGTCGAGCCCACACTACCGGCACACGTGCCGGGCTGGCTCCGCGCCCGCGCCCTCACCGACCCAACGGACGGCCGCGATGAGCTGAGACGCTCGCCCGCATCCCCCAAGCTGCCTGGCACCCGCTGCCGGATCCTTGAGCGGAGACCCGAGGACGGTCCGGAGCACATGCCGGAGCCACTTCCGGGAAGCACCGGTCGGACGGCTCCGGCGCGCCACTAGCGGCGGTCAGGTGGAGAGGGTCTGCCGCCGGAGGGGACTGGCCAGAGTGTTTACGTCCGACTGCGCTGCCGGACCAGCCCCACGACCAGCTGATCTCAGCATGTCCGCTTCTGGTTGGCGGACATAGGTAGGAATCCATCCGTGGGCCGGCCACCTCAAGGACACTGCTGGCTCGAGGTATGCACATCCTGATGAGGTCCGGCGTGGTCCCGCGAGCCGGGCTGACGGTCGGTTCGCCGCCTGGTCCGGCAGCGGTTCTCCGGCCCACACGCAGTCCGACAACAGGAACCACATTGGGGGCAGCAGTAGGCACCGCGCTGCCCGGGTCATGGTCGGCGCCAGCACCGGTGATCAGGGGAGCGGCGTCCGGCTCGGTTGTTCGCGTTCCCCTGCCCGGCATTCCGCCGTCGCCGGGGCTGCCTCTTTGGGCAAGGGGGTAAGGATCTCCCGCGGTTTCCCGCGCTTCCGACCTACTCCGGAGGGGAAACACCGAGGGGACAGATGGCCGACCGGCCAGTTCTCCACAGAACTTATGCACACCGTTATCCACAGGCCCGTGAGAGATTACACACAGCTCTATCCACAGGCCCCGCCAGCACTCTCCTGGGGCCAGGCGGGTGCAGTAGCAGCGGCTTGGGCTGGTCGGCGCCAGTCCGCGCCCCGTCCGAGCAGGACCGCCCGGACGCTATCGGCTTAGACCGGATCAGAAGCCAGGAAAATGAACCACGTCGTGGGGATTTTTCAGGCACTGCCGGGCTTGATGGATGCGGCAGTCCGTGTTGGTGCTACGTTTCACGTGAAACATTCGAGCGGTGCTTCTACACAGGGGAGTCTGCCCAACGAGAGGTTACCCACCAAGCCCGGCTCCGCTTCGACCCGTGTCCCCAGGGCCCGAGGTAATCCACAAAGTTATCCACAGCGATATCCACCGCTCTTTCCACGTCGGTCTGCGTCGCGCTCCACTGCCCGTAGCTCTCGCAAAGCCAGTTCGAGGCGGCCTTCAGGACGTGCTGCCGCTATGTCGGCGGAAGCTCGGACGGGCTCCAGCGGCGACCCAATACGGCCACCTGGGGTCCGAGGCGGTCGTCCACGCACCCTATGCCTCCGAGGGAAGCTCGGCGTTCCAGCGGGCCCGGATGCGGGCGCGGAAGGGGTGCTCGGGTGTGACCCAATTTCACCCTCACATCCAGCGAGTGCCTGGAGCCGGAACTGCTCCCAGGGAACCGTCGGGCGCGAAGGCTTGGGAGCACGTATCTGGGGGAGCCGAGGGTCCTTCGGTAGACGCAGTAAGCAGAGTCGGTAACGTGTTGCGTCCGCGCAATCCGTGGGTGGCAAGGGAAACGCAGACCCTGTGCCGCCTGCACCGCTGGGCACTACGTCAGGACCCCGGCGTAGCTGGCAGGCGAAGGGCGAAGTCGACGGGCAACCCGTGGGCCCGGCACCACTGGCACGGACGTTCCCAACCACCCGGTGCCTGACTCGCTGGCAGCGTGCTTGCCAACGGAGTTCGAGCCAGTGGCCGCCAGCACGCCTGGGCCGAAGGAGCTGAGCTTCACTGGGACCCCGCCGTCGGTTTGTGCTCCACGAGTTGCGGCCGCAGGTCACTAAGCAAGAAGCTGCGCCTGACCAGCGAGGGCGCCGCTGGCCGCATCACCAACGACGACGGCATCCCGCACCACGCAAACTGGACTTCAAGAGGCAGGCGCACCAGGCTGCCCTTGGGATCGTTAGTGGAAGTGTCCTTCGCGTAGCTCCGTCAGATTTCCCGCGGTCGAATCCGTGCAGCATGATGGGCTGTGAAGATGTTCAGAGGGCGGCATCTAGCGGAGAAAGCGGAGGGACCGGATCATCCGATGAGCTTCGGGGGACACCAGTGTCTCACACCCACCAGAGTCAAACGTCACCAACCGCAGCTAACCGCTGCCCTCACCGTGACCTGTCAGGCTCCGCGATACTCCGCCGATGGGCAGGGCAACGGTAGATACCGTTAGGGCGCGGCAAAAGACGGTACTGTTTCACGTGAAACAGCCGACCAAGTTCCCGCTGCTGTGGTTTACGCCCCACTGGCCGGCGCAGGCATTTTTCGGGGAGCCGACTTGGACAATTTCAGAGAGCGGAGTTGGCTGGCAAGGCCCGGGGAGCATCCACCGCCGCTGGATCCCGCGCCCAGGGGGTTCCCGGGTACGCCATCCCGACCGCAAGGCGAATCCAGAACTCGACAAGGTCATTCGGTTCCGGTCCCACTCCCTACATCGGGATCGATGCAGCAGAACCGACGACACGAGGCAACTGTTTCACGTGAAACACGCCTACGCCCCCGCCGGGCTCCGAATCGCCGCGGGACTACAGCAGGTCGCCGCCCCGTGTGCGGCGTGGCCAGTCATCCTGTCGCGCAGCCCCACTCCGAGCGCACCCCGTGCCTCCAAACCCGCACGTATGCGCCCGCAGGGACCCCTGAACCGTGCCCGAGCGACTGGCTTCCACCACCGCCACAGCGGAGACTAGCAACCCGACAAGAGCCTTCTGCGGCGCTCCTGAGGCCGGCAAAGTCCCTAAAAACCAACAAACAGGACCGCACAGCCGCAAAATGGCGCCCGGCTACGTGGAATTCATCCTCTAATTGGGACCCACGGCAAGCAGCGTCGCCTAGGCCGCGAAGGACTAGCAACGCACACGCACGGAAGAGTGCTGCGGGGCTGCGGGGCTGCGGGGCTGCGGACAAGGCTGCGGACAAAAAGCAGGGCCCGTTTCACGTGAAACGGGCCCTGGCAAAGCTTGGATGGCAGGAAACTTAGCTGGAGTTACCTGGGGTAAGCACGTCCATGATCCGGTTGAGGTCCTCAACGCTGGCGAATTCAATACTGACGCGGCCCTTGCGGGCACCGAGGGAGATCTTCACGTTCGTATCCAGGCGGTCAGACAACGAAGAGGCCAGGTAATCAAGGCGCTCATGGCGTGCGCCCGGACGGGGAATGTTGTTCTTCGGCGCTGCGGCAGGGCTCTGGTACAGGGTTACGGCTTCCTCGGTTGCCCGGACCGACATTCCCTCGGCGACGATCTTCTGGGCAAGACGCTCCATGGCGGCCGCGTCGGGAAGAGCAAGAAGCGCGCGGGCATGGCCTGCCGAAATGACGCCGGCGCCAACGCGGCGCTGCACTAGCGGCGGCAGCTTCAACAAGCGCAGTGTGTTGGATACCTGGGGGCGGGACCGGCCGATCCGATCAGCGAGCTGCTCATGGGTGGTCCCGAAGTCTTCGAGCAGCTGCTGGTACGCGGCGGCCTCTTCAAGCGGATTCAGCTGGCTGCGGTGAAGGTTCTCCAGCAGGGCGTCACGCAGCAGGTCGTCATCCGTGGTGTCCCGGACGATCGCAGGGATGGTGTCCAGCCCGGCTGCCTGCACGGCACGCCAGCGGCGCTCACCCATAACTAGTTCGTAGGGTTCGCCACCTTCTTCGGTTGAAGTCCGGACCACAATTGGCTGAAGGACGCCGATTTCGCGAACCGAGTGCACGAGCTCCGCCATGTCGTCCTCATCGAACACGGAACGCGGCTGCTTGCGGTTGGGATGAATGTCCCTTACCGAAATCTCAGCGAAGCGGACGCCGGGGACCTCCACCAGGTCCAAACCATTGTCGCCGTCGCCGTTGAGCTCCGCGGTCGCGGGCTTGGTACCGGTTTCGCCGGTGTCACGGGATTCGCTCTTAGCCGCTGCGGTCTTCCGCGGGGCTGCCTTCTTGGCAGCTGGCCGCGCAGTCTCAGTGAACGGTTCGTCTTCCGTCTTCGCAGCTTTGGCCGCCGGCTTGGCGCGCGTACCCGCATCGGCGCGGGCAACTGACGCCGCAGACTCCACCGCTGCGGACGACGCCGTCGTCTCCGCCTTCGACGTTTCGGCTGCCGTGGTCTCTTCCGGGGCTTCCGCTTCCGCGGTGCGCTTCCTGGCTTCAGGGAAAAACAGATCCACGGGCCGGGACGGCGCAGTACCGTTCCCGGAGGCGTTGGCCGAGGCGGAACTTGGAATCAGCGCGCCAAGTCCACGGCCGAGGCCGCGTCGCTTATCGCTCATGGATAAATCCCTCCAGTGGAAGAGCCCGGCATACTCCGGCTCTGGCTAGTGCAATTGTTGAGAAGATTCTAACGTTCAGCAATTTCCGCTGCGGCTTCCAAGTAGGATAGGGCGCCGCTGGAGGAAGGGTCGTAGGTCATGACGGTCTGTTGGTAGCTCGGCGCCTCCGAGATCCGGACCGAGCGCGGAACCACAGCTCCGAGAACCTGCTCCGGGAAATGTTCACGCACCTCCGCTGCCACCTGGGCCGCGAGGTTGGTGCGGCCGTCGTACATCGTCAGCAGGATGGTCGAGACCACCAGATCCGCATTGAGGTGCTTCTGGATCATTTCGATGTTCTTGAGCAGTTGGCTCAGGCCTTCCAACGCGTAGTACTCGCACTGGATCGGGATCAGGACTTCACTGGCGGCGCAGAAAGCGTTGACGGTCAGGAGACCAAGGCTCGGCGGGCAGTCGATGAAGATGTAGTCCAGCCGTTCCTCGCCGTTCTTAGCGCGTTCCTTGGCATAGACGTCGATGGCGCGCCGCAGACGCTGCTCCCGGGCGACCAGGCTGACGAGTTCAATCTCGGCGCCGGCCAGGTGGATCGTCGCCGGGGCGCAAATCAGTTTCGCGATGTCCGGGCAGGGAGCCACGACGTCCTGCAACGGCACGTCGTTGATGAGGACGTCGTAGATGCTGTCGACGTCGGCGTGGTGCTCGATTCCCAGCGCGGTGGAGGCATTGCCCTGGGGGTCAATGTCGATCACCAGGACATTGAGCCCGGCGGCCGCCAGGGCGGCAGCGATATTGACGGTGGTGGTGGTCTTGCCCACCCCACCCTTCTGGTTTGAAACGGTGAAGATCCGGGTCTTTTCCGGCTTCGGCAATTCGCGACCCAGCAGCCGTTCGCGGCGCTTGTTCTCGTGGGCAAGCTCACGGGCAATCGGGCTTGAATCGTCAATGGAATCGAGCACGTTGCCGATCGAGGGAACGGAGGTTTCACGTGAAACGCTTGCAAAAACCGAGTCTGTAACCGAAAGCGTTTGCTTCGGCGACGCATTGTGAGCGGCAGCCGGCGCCCCGAAGGCGCGTGCTGACCCCAAGGACACAAACGGGGGAATCCGTTGTGTGGAGGCTTCGCTACTGCTCACTCTGACACTCTCACTCTCATTCGGCGTTTACTGCCGGTCACTAGCCTAACCTCTTCGCTATGAAGACCGACGGCACCGGGCTGGTGCTACGCAATCTTTCGAGGCTTGTTCACAACGATTCGGACAACGGTCGTGGGCTCTTCGAGGAGGTCCTCACCGACCACCACGACAGATGTCTCCACGCCACCGAGCTTGCGGATCACTTTGGCCGCCTTCTCGATCTCCTCACCGGCACTGCGTCCCTTGATGGCGACAACTTCACCTTTGCCCGCGAGCAGCGGAATCGTCAGTCCGGCAAGGTTCGAAAGGGCTGAAACCGCTCGGGCGGTGACGACGTCGGCCTGGACGTGGCCCACAGCCAGTTCCGCCCTGGTCCGCATGATCGTGACGTTCTCCAGTCCGAGGTCGTCGACCACTTCCTGGAGCCAAATGACGCGCCGTTCGAGCGGTTCGATCAGGGTGAGTTCCAAGTCCGGACGTGCAATGGCGAGACAGAGGCCCGGGAGGCCGGCTCCACTGCCGACGTCGGCCACGTGGCTTCCGTGGGCGATCTCGCGCTCGATCACGGCGCAGTTGAGGACGTGCCGGCTCCACAGCCGGGGCACTTCGCGGGGGCCGATCAGGCCACGTTCCGTCCCCGAGGTGGCCAAATGCTCCACGTAGCGCCTCGCCAGGTCCAGCCGGTCACCAAAAATAGATTCGGCAGCCTTGAGTTCGGCCGCAGTAATTTCCACCATCAAGCTATTCCGCGGATTCAGTCTGCGGAGACAACGATGTGCCGGTCGGCACCTTCGCCTTCGGACTCACTGACAAAGCCAAGATCTGCCACGGCGTCGTGCACGATCTTGCGTTCGTAGGCGCTCATCGGGGCGAGCGCGACGGCTTTGCCTGTGTCCTTGACCGAGGCGATGGCGTCTTCAGCGATCTGCTGCAGGTCACCGGCACGGTCCGCGCGGTAGCCATTGATGTCCAGCACGAGGCGGGAGCGGTTCTCCGTGGCCGAGAGCACGGCGAGGCGGGTCAGCTCCTGAAGGGCTTCGAGCACCTCGCCGTCGCGGCCAACCAGGTTCTCCAGACCGGAACCTTCCTCTTCGGCGACGATCGAGATGTAGGTGCGTCCATTGCGCACCTCGATGTCGATGTCGCCATCGATGTCGGCGATGTCCAGCAGCTCTTCGAGGTAGTCCGCAGCCACATCCCCCTCTTCCTCAAGGCGGCTCGCCGAGGAGCCCTTGTCTGAGCCGCGCGTGGCGTCGTCGGAGTCATTCCGCGACTCTGGGCTACCGTCAGCCAGGACCTCGTCCTGGAGCTCGGCCTGGGAAGCGGCTTCGTCGGAAATAGCGTGTTCGGTGCTCTCGGCGGACATTACTTCCTCTTCCTGTTCTTGCGCTGCGGCTGTACCCGCTGGCTCTTGGCGGCGACGGCGGCAGCAGCGGCTGCTGCCTCGGCCTCGGCGTCGGCCTTCTTGGCACCCATCAGGGGCAGGGACGGCAGGCCCTTGGCGGCACGACGCTCGGCCAGGGCCTTCGCGGCGGGGGATCCCGGCGTCGGCATACGGCGGATGACGAAGAACTGCTGGCCCATGGTCCAGAGGTTCGTGGTGGTCCAGTAGATCAGGACGCCAATGGGGAAGTTGATGCCGCCGACGCCGAAGACAACCGGCAGGATGTAGAGCATCATCTTCTGCTGGCGCATGAACGGGCTCGCCATGGCCTCTTCGGACATGTTCTTCGCCATGATCTGCTTCTGCGTGATGAACTGCGACGCCGTCATGGCCAGGATCATCACGATCGAGAGCACCCAGACAGCCACGTCGTTGCCGCCGGCGCCGCCGTGCAGCAGCGAGGCCGACAGCGGGGCACCGAAGATGCTGGACTCGTCGAACTGGACCACCTGGTCGTGGCTCAGGGCACCGATGCCGGTCCCGCCGGCCTTGGCGGAGCTGATACCGGAGAGCACCTGGAACAGTGCGAAGAAGAACGGCATCTGGATCAGCATGGGCAGGCACGCCGAGAACGGGTTGGTGCCGTGCTTCTTGTACATGGCCATCTGTTCCTGCGCCATGGCCTGGCGGGAAAGCTGGTCGGTCTTGCCCTTGTACTTGTCCTGGAGCTTCTTCAGGTCCGGCTGCAGCAACTGCATGCCGCGCTGGGCTTTGATCTGCTTGACGAACACGGGAATCAGCGCGGCGCGGATGACAAGCACCAGCCCGATGATGGACAGCGTCCAGGTCCACCCGTTGGCGGCCGGGAGCCCAATGGCGCTCAATCCATCATGAAAACCGATCATGATGGCGGAAACTAGCCACTTGAACGGGGCCAGAATTGTTCCAAAGATGTCCATACGTTATCCCTACTCGTCAGGCCGCCGAGCGGCCTTCTCCATCAGACTGAACAGCCAGGTACTTGTCCGGGTTGTTCAGCACAACAATTCTGGGGGTGTGGCCGTCGGGCCACTCCCGGTGACCGGCGGGGACATGGTCCACACCGCCGGAATTCCATGGGTGGCAGCGCAAGAGGCGCCGGACCGCGAGCCAGCTTCCCTTGACGGCGCCGTGCACCGTGACCGCTTCCAGCGCGTAGGCCGAGCAACTGGGGAAGAATCGGCAAACCTGTCCGTACAGCGGGGACACCACCTTGCGGTAGCCCATCAGCAGCAGAATCAGGATGTTGCGGGGAAGGTTCCAGAGCGCCCGGCCGAGCCAGGCTGCCAAGGCTTTGACACGAGATCCAGGAACGGGGACGACGGCGGCAGTTGAGTTACGCACGCGGGGTCCCTTCCTGTGTTGTCTCGTAAGAAACTGTAGAAGCGGCCTGGGGAAGGCGGCTGCCCAGCCGTTTCATGGTTGTCTCCAAAGCGGCGTCATAGTCGCCCAGCAGATTGTCCCAGCCGGCTGCCGCCGAGGCGGGCAGGGCCCGGACCACGATAGCGAACCCGCTGGGATACTTCTGCAGCGACAAGGCACCGGCTTCTCTTAGTCTCCTCTTAACGAGGTTCCTGACAACAGCGTTCCCGACACTCTTGGAAACGATGAAACCGATCCGGCTTGGTTCATCGGCAGCGAGAGCTGCCGTATATAACACTAAGTTCCGGCGTCCATTGCGGACGCCGGAACGTACAGTTGTTGAAAAATCGGCAGGGGTCCTCAGACGGTTCCGGGTGGCTAGCACCGTTCAACTCGCATAGGGATGGTGACCGACGAGTCAGTTATTTAGGCCGACAGCTCGGTGCGGCCCTTGCCACGACGGGCTGCCAGGATGGCACGGCCGGCACGGGTACGCATACGAAGGCGGAAGCCGTGCTTCTTGGCTCGACGGCGGTTATTCGGCTGAAAAGTCCGCTTGCTCACGTTAGTTACTCCAGTGGATCAAAGGTGCGCCCACCCGATCAAAAAAGGGGAAGAACTGGCCGACGCTAAGTTTTGTATGCGCCGCTTCCCTCGACTCGCAAAGACGCAGGCGTCGGGGAGAGATTCAATGAGGCGAAAAGCGGACACAAAGGACTTCACAACGTTAGGGGAAAAACGCCTCCCGAGTCAAACCGGGAGCTGCGCCGCCGCCTGTCCCCAGCTGTGGTTAACCCGCCCGCCGGCCTGTGGATGAAGTGCGTCACGCGCCCCGATTTCGAACTACACCGGTGTGATTATCCACAGGGCTAACCCCAGCTATCTTCTAGGCTTTTCATCCCCTAGAGTGTCCCAGTAGCCGATTATCCACGGACTGTGCACAACCCTGTGGATTAAGCCCGGGCCAGCAGCCTGGTTCGGGTCCTGTGGCTGCAGGTAACGCAGGCAAGCAAGGTTTGAGGAACTGATTG